>NZ_JBMKNV010000004.1:0-437000 GCF_049220665.1 Chryseobacillus diguaensis | reverse complement strand
ACTTGGGAATCTGGAAAAATGGCATAAAAGTATCCAAGGAAGAGGTCTGTAAAGCATTAAATTACTTAAAAATGAACAAAAAGGCATACGGATAGAGACATCCGAATGCCTTTTGTCTACAAACTGAGGACGCCTTCATATGAAGGCGTCCTTTCGTATGCTGCTTATTTCCATGCGCTGACACGTTCATGGTCTGTCACAATCAGAAGAATTTTTCCCTGATCCATTTTTTCCTCATAAGCTGCTGCTTCCAAGTCTGAAAAGCCTACTTCAGTCAATTTGCTGCGAAGCTCATCGCCCTTTTTGCTGAAAAGATTGCCGACAGCCTCTCCAAGCCCTATTTCATTCAATCCAATCGTATTAGCACCTGCATTGTCTGCTACACGGTTTGTGCGCTCATCATCATGAGAAAGCACATATATATCCTTTGGCATAACACCCTGGCCTTTTAGTTCCATAACATCATTTTTTACTTTTAAATCATTATCATACTCTCTAATAAATGGTTTCATTTAAATGACCTCCTTGGTATTTGTTATCCACTAATCTATTAGCCTTTTGGGAGAGGTTTAAAACCTTTAAAAGCATGGTTAATAATGACAGGAGTCTTTGTGCTTATTTGTAGAATTTAGAAGAACCTGCAGTCTTTTTGGCTTAAAAGCAGCTATCAGAAAACACCTATTTTCCTAATTTTTATTGATGTTCAGAAAGAAGTTTATTCAGAATTAGAGGTGGTATAACATGAATGACACGATAAAAAAAGGAGGAATTAGAAATGGCAAACCGCAATAATGATGATCACAAAATGAGCAGAGAAGAAGCAGGACGCAAGGGCGGAGAAAAAACGTCAAGAGAGCATGGCAAGGACTTCTATCAGGAGATAGGCCAAAAAGGCGGAGAAACGACAGCAAGAGAACATGACAAAGATTTTTATCAGGATATCGGAGAAAAAGGCGGAAATGCTACTTCAAGAGAACATGGTAAAGAATTTTATCAGGAAATCGGCCAAAAAGGCGGAGAAACAACAGCTAAAGAACATGACAAAGATTTCTACCAGGATATTGGAGAAAAAGGCGGAAAAGCTACTTCAAAAGAACACGGCAAAGAATTCTATCAGGAAATCGGAAAAAAAGGCGGAAAGAACTCCAGCAGCAATAACTAAACCAGAAGAACGTTCCACCTCACACACACAATTAATTTAATCAATAGAAAGAGAAAATAGCAACTAAAAGCTCCTGCATTTAATAGGCAGGGGCTTTTTTAAGGTTTTCACAGGACGAGCGGTTTTTCAAAAAGGCTGTTTTCGCAAAGATTGTTGCTAATCGTATTGTCTTAAAACACGTATAAAGATTAGCTTCGTGGCATCTTTTCTTAAAATATGCAGGTGTATTTATGCTATATATTCACTAAATTGCATAAAAAACAACAAAGTTTAAGAAAAGAGCCTTCAAAAAAAGTGAAAATTCTCATCAGAAAAAGAAAGACTTTACGCAGTGAATTCCTGTATGATGGTAGCTTGAGGAACTTTTAGAGAACAAATCATTTCTGATAAAATAGAAATAGATAACAATTGTGCCAAAAGAGGAGGCTTGACGATGGATATCCCGCTGCAAGCTCTTTTAAGAAAGATGGAAGAGGAGCTTCAAAAAGCAAAATCTGCTGCAGACGGAAAAGCAGTAAGAGACCATATGCTGATTATCCAATCTTTATGCGATGTGGTTCTTGATCAGAATCAGAAGCAGCCGAATTTACCTTTAGGAGGACCATTTCCTTCTATAGAACCTAAACAAGAAAGCATAAGCAGCTGGGAGCTGCAAAAAATGATGGGTCAAACAAAAAGTGTTCCAGAAGAAAAAGGCAAAAAAGATACGGACGGAAACGGAGATTCTATTTTCGATTTTTAGGTGAGCAATCCTTAAGATCAGTTTCGAAAGCGTCTTGCGTTTGGCAAAAGCCGGTATAAACGGCTTTTTCTTGTTTAGGTAAAAAGAATATTTGATTATTTTTCGTCCGGAAAAGTTTGAGAAAGGCTGTTTTCGCAAAGATTGTTGCTATTCGTATAGTCTTAAAACACGCATAAAGATTAGCTTCGTGGCATCTTTTCTTAAAATTCGCAAGTGCATCCTTGCTCTATAAACACTTAAATGGATGAAAAAACAACAAAGTTTAAGAAAAGAGCCTAAAAATCATTACATCAGTGTAGAAATCCGGAGGAGAAACAATGAGAACGTTTTTATCAGCAATACAATGGGTGTTTTTCATCATTGCTTCATCAATCGTCGTACCTATTGCCATATCACAGTTATATCACCTTGATGCAAGTCAGACAGCCTCACTTTTGCAAAGTACCCTGCTTGTGTTAGGCATTGCCGGGCTGATCCAGGTTTTAGCGGGACATAAACTGCCGATTAATGAAGGACCAGCAGGACTGTGGTGGGGAGTTTACTCCATTTACGCGGGACTTAGCAGTACGTTATTTGCATCCTATATTGAAACGATTAATGCTATACAGGGTGCCATTATGGTAAGCGGTGTGTTTTTTATTCTTTTTGCAGCCCTTGGTCTTATAGAAAAGCTTGCCAGGCTCTTTACCCCTGCTGTTACAGGAATTTACCTTCTATTGTTGGTCTTTCAAATAGGCGGTTCGATTATTAAAGGAATGCTTGGAGTGGGGTACAGGCAAAATGGCGTGGATGCATTAGTCCTGATTCTTTCATTTGCCGTGACCCTGTTTACTTTTTACTTAAGCAATCACAAAGTGAAGGCAATCAAACAATATTCGATTTTAATCGGGCTCATGGCTGGATGGGTATTATTCGCTATTTTTGGAGCAGCAAAACCGGTTCAGCCTGCAGAGCAGATTTTTGCACTGCCGCATTTTTTCCCGATTGGCATTCCGAAATTTGATTCAGGCCTTCTTGTAACGGGTTTCTTTATTTCCATATTGCTCGTTGCGAACATGCTGGCGAGTATTCGGGTCGCGGAAGAAGCCGTTAAACTAACCAACCCGGGCACACTCGGGAAGGACGACCTGATGAAAAGAGGGAAAATGGCTGGGTTCGGAGCGGGAATCAGCCATCTTTTAAGCGGATTATTAGGAGCAGTTGGTCCTGTGCCGATTTCAGGCGCTGGAGGATTTATTGCAACAACTGGAAATGGAGCGAGAAAGCCTTTTATCATAGGAAACGGAATTATTATATTAATGAGTTTGATTCCTGTCATTCTGCATCTTTTCGCAGCATTGCCAGCCCCAGTCGGTTTTGCTGTTCAATTTGTCGTCTTCGCAGGAATGGCAGGCATGGCCTTATCTCAATTTGACCAGGAATCTGACCAAAAGCGGGTCAGGTACATTGCGGGCATCGCTCTTTTAGCAGGGATTGGTTCTATGAATGTGCCAGCAGAAGCGTTTAAAGGATTTCCTCCAGTGATGATTTCTGTTTTGAATAACGGCCTGATTCTCGGAACACTGCTTGCGATTGCCGTTGACCAAATCACTATGCGTGTCACAAAACGTTCAAATGGATGAAGATTGGAATACCTCTTTCATTTAGGTAATATAGAAGAGAGAAATTCCTTTAGAACAGGAGATGTCCTTAAGTGAAAACGTTTATTATCATTGCTGCGATTAATGCTTTTCTGGCTGTTGCTCTAGGAGCCTTCGGAGCGCATGGTCTGGAAGGAAAGATATCGGAGAAGTACTTAAAAATTTGGCAGACAGGTGTGCAGTATCAAATGTTCCACGCTGCGGGTCTTTTCGTTATTGCCCTGCTGATGAGCAAATTGCCTCAAGCAGGAACATTGAATTGGGCTGGCTGGCTGATGTTTGCAGGAATTATTTTATTCTCAGGAAGCTTATATGTTTTAAGCCTCTCCCAAGTTAGTGTTCTTGGAGCCATTACCCCTCTCGGAGGGCTGGCATTCCTTGCAGCATGGGTTCTGATTATTGTATCAGCCATTAAGTTTTTATAGACCTAAAAAAAGGATTGATTCCATCGCTGGAATCAATCCTTTTATTTGTTCATCTTGAAGGGGATGAAGACATTCGATAAGGATATTCGTAAGAAATTGGACCTTCAAACGTTATATAATCCAAATAAACCGTCAGCAGCAAGTAGCGTGTTCCTGTCGTAGACTCGCTTAGGATAATGTGATCCCTTCCTGCCGCTTCTATTTCCCCTTGAAACACCTTAGCATTCCATTCCCGGTTATTTTCAAATGTCATGTAAACAGTAGCTGTTTTTCCTCTATTTAACCGTAAAATGTTTTCTACATAGGACTCTTCAAGAGGAAGCATTCCAGGCACAGATTGTGTTTGTCCTCCGCCTTGCTGCCCCTGTCCTTGCTGCTGTCCCTGTCCTTGCTGCTGTCCCTGTCCTTGCTGCTGTCCCTGTCCTTGCTGCTGTCCTTGGCCTTGCTGCTGTCCTTGGCCCTGCTGCTGCCCTTGACCTTGCTGAGCATATGGGAACATGCTCATTCCGTATCTCTGATAATCGTAACCATATGAATTGTAATCGGGATTGCCATATTGATTGTACATAAGCTTTAGTCAACCTCCTCATGTTCATGCCTTTAAGAATTCAGTAAAACCTTTAATAAACAGAAGGACAATCTTGCTGATTTGGGAAAAAGAAACAATGAGATTTAAGCGTCCGGCGTTGGGCTGGCTATACCACTCAGACGGACAGTCGCCAGGCGGCTTGAAAAACCAGAGAGAATACCGGTCAGGGGTAAACCGCTGACCGTTTATCACCTTCTGGGCAAGGTTGATCTCTTTCTGGCGCGCCCGCTGAAAAAAGTAACCTCGCTGAGTCGCTTCAAAGCCCCCAGGCTTTTGATAAATCATTTTCTTCAAAGAGGATATATCTTTAAAATCAAGGCATTGGGCCCCCACTCGGTTTACACCGGCATTCCCAACAAGCAGCATGCCTTATGTCCCTTCACCCTCTGCTTCCGAACGCATGAGTCTGGCAAGGCGCTTCAATTCAGCGTCATTATAGGAGATAACCGTCATCTTTTCACCCGCCTTTTTTCGCCGAAACAGCTGCAGATAAAGTTTCATTTCTCATTCATAGGTATGAAATTTTTAAAAAGCTTATGACAATTAAAAAAGCGCAAGGCGATAGCCTAAAGGAAAAGCACAAGAAAGCTTTGGCTTGTGAACTTGAGCCGATGGCGCCTGGAGCTAGATTCAGTGCGCAAACTGAGTGAAGAAATGATATAAATCCTGATATTATAAAAGGCTGTTTTCGCAAAGATTGTTGTTATTCGTATGGATATGAAAACGCATGAAGATTAGCCTCGTGGCATCTTTTCTTAAAATTCCCGTCTAACTTGCAGGTATATATTCATGAAAAAGAGATGGGAAAACAACAAGGTTTAAGAAAAGAGCCATAAAAAAAGCCCCCTCAGGTGCAGAGGGGCGCTTGCTCACAAAAATCTTTGGAAGTCTTATTATACGTAAAGAAACGCTTCAACCTTTTCAGGTGAAAGGATGTTGCCGACGTAGAAGGATCCGAATTCTCCGTAGCGTGCGCTTACTTCATCAAATCTCATTTCATAGACAAGCTTCTTAAATTGGAGCACATCGTCCGCAAATAGAGTAACACCCCATTCATAGTCATCAAAGCCGACAGAGCCTGTAATAATTTGCTTTACAAGACCGGCATATTTTCTGCCGATCATACCGTGGCTTCTCATGAGGCTTTTGCGTTCATCCATAGGAAGCATGTACCAGTTGTCATTGCCCTGGCGGCGCTTGTCCATCGGATAGAAACAAACATGATTTGCTTTTGGCAGAGCAGGGTAAAGTCTTGCACGAACCTGTGGGTTCTCATAAGGATCGCCTTCTCCGCCCAGGTAGTTGCTTAGCTCTACAACTGAAACATAGGAATAGGAAGGAATGGTGAACTCAGCAAGTCTTGATTTATTGAATTCACTTTCAATTTGGTTTAGTTCCTCCATTGTCGGACGGAGAATCATCAGCATGAAATCAGCTTTCTGGCCAACAATACTATACAGGGCATGACTTCCTATACCTGCTTCCTCGGTAACATTCCATTTTTCAAGCAATCTCATAAATTCATGGATCGCAGCCCGTCTGTCTTCACTTGGGACAAGCTTCCAGGCAGCCCAGTCCATTACACGGAAATCGTGCAGGCTGTACCAGCCTTCGAGAGTTTGCGCTGCTTCATTTGTTTTTTGCTGTTCGTTCATCTATTTTCACTCCTATGACTATATATAGTTAAACCGATACCGGGCTGCTTTTCACTGCGAGAAGAGCCTTTCCACCCATACTATAACACAGTTGGGCCGTTGTATTCTTGTCCAAAAATCGAACAGAAAAGGATCATAGCGATTAATGGAATGAGTTAACGGGAACTTAGAAATTGACTGTCAATTTTTAATAAAAAGAATTTTGGCTGTAAGCTTTGTATTTTCAAGCGTTTATTTGTTTTTATCTGCAAGTAGAGTATCCTGAAAAGAGTAATTGCTGAAGCATTCAAGGAGGTTAAAATAAATGTCTGATTTATTTGCATCGATTAAAGAAAGTGTTTCCGGCAAAGGAATAAGGATTGTATTCCCGGAAGGAAAAGATGAGCGTATATTGGCTGCTGTCAGCCGTCTTGCTGCAGAAGGAGACATTCAGCCGCTAGTAATAGGAAATGAAAAAGAAGTAACCGAAAAAGCAAATGAATTGGCTTTAAGTATGGAGAACGTTGAAATCGTTGATCCGTCTAATTTCACTGGCTTTGAAGAAATGGTTCAAAAATTCGTTGAACGACGTAACGGCAAAGCGACAGACGAACAAGCGAGAAAGATTCTGTTTGATGAAAACTATTTCGGAACAATGCTTGTTTATACAGGACAAGCACACGGTCTTGTAAGCGGTGCCGCTCATTCTACAGCAGACACTGTCCGCCCGGCGTTGCAGATTATTAAAACAAAGCAAGGCGTGAAGAGAACTTCTGGCGTATTTATTATGGTTCGCGAAGACGAAAAATACGTTTTTGCTGATTGTGCCATCAATATTGCACCAGACAGCCAGGATCTTGCTGAAATTGCAATTGAAAGTGCAAAAACAGCGAGGATGTTTGACATTGATCCCCGCGTTGCTCTATTGAGCTTTTCTACAAAAGGATCAGCCAAATCTCCTGAAACAGAAAAGGTTTCTGAAGCGGTCCGCATCACAAAAGAACTTGATTCAATGCTTACAGTAGACGGTGAATTCCAATTTGATGCAGCATTTGTTCCATCAGTAGCGGCAAAAAAAGCGCCGGATTCTGAAATTAAAGGAAATGCCAATGTCTTCGTTTTCCCAAGCCTTGAAGCAGGAGACATTGGCTACAAAATTGCCCAGCGCCTTGGAAATTTCGAAGCAGTAGGGCCGGTTCTGCAAGGTCTAAACATGCCTGTTAACGACTTATCACGCGGCTGTAACGAAGAAGATGTTTACAAGCTCGCACTGATTACTGCAGCACAAACAGTATCTGAATAATATCTTCATGGGGTCAGCCTAAATGCTGGCTCCACTTTTACATAGGCTCTTTTCTTGAACTTTGTGTTTTTTCGAAATAGATGAATTCCAAACAAGAATACAACTATGCCTAATCGATGGTTTGTTGAACTAAAAATAGGGTGATGAGCAACAAAGTTTAAGAAATGACCCTTGCAAAAACAGCCTATACATAAGGAGGCGTTAAAATGAAACAAGGAAAGAGCAAGCTCTGGATGGCCGGAATCGCACTTGGCGCCGTCATGATCCTATTTACGATACTGGCTGGATTTTTTCATTGGGCCAAAGAGCCGTGGTTTTTGATTGTTATTTGTATTTTTCTGGCAGCTTTTCTTTATTTGAGGGTAGCCTATAAATTAAGTGAGGAACGGAAAAAGAAATAATAATCTTTCAAACTCTCCTTTCGTTTTTTTCTGAATTGATCAAGGGTATAGGTTATTATCCTTAAAAAAGAAGGGCGGATGCAGGCATGGAGGAACAATTTGAAAAATCCAGTCGTCCAATCGTTGCTCTTACAGGAGCGAGCGGCTATATAGGAAATCATTTACTGCAAAAACTGACTGACTACGCCGACGTGATTGCTTTATCAAGAAATGGAGATAAAAAGGAAAGCAGCTCCCATGTAAAATGGCGTTCGTGCGACATGTTTTCGCTTGGGTCCGCAGAGAAAGGCCTGGAAGGAGCGGATTGTGCCGTTTACCTGGTGCATTCCATGATGCCTTCTGCCAAACTGACTCAGGCCAAATTTGAAGATATGGATCTTATTTTAGCTGACAATTTTGCAAGAGCTGCCAAAAAGCAAGGAATTAAGCAAATTGTTTATATGAGCGGGATTATTCCTCAAAATACCGACAAGCTATCAAGGCATTTGAAAAGCCGGCTGGAAGTAGAAAAAGTACTGGGAGCATACGGAGTCCCAGTTACAACCATAAGGGCAGGTCTGATCGTAGGGCCGAAGGGATCTTCCTTCCCCATCCTTTCAAAGCTTGCAGGCAGGCTTCCGGTTATGGTTCTTCCTAAATGGACCAGAACAGAAACACATCCTATCGCTCTGACTGATGTACTAAGCGCTTTGAATAAGAGCATCGGTAACAAAGATCTCGCAGGGCGTTCCATCGATGTCGGCGGCCCTAAGGTTATGACCTATAAAGAAATGATGATTAAAACAGCTCAAGTCATGGGGAAAAACACATATACGGTTGATGTTCCGCTTTTAACGGTTACACTATCCAGGCTTTGGGTTAGCCTGATTACTGGATCGCCTAAAGAAATCGTATATCCCCTTATTGAAAGCCTGATCCATCCAATGGTTGCGCAGAAAGAGAACATGGTTGAGGGAATCAGCCAGGGGAAAACAACTTTTGAAGAGGCAGCTAAATCATCTCTGGAAGCGGAACAAAAGGAAAAAGAACAAACAAAATCAAAAAGCGCACCTTCAAAAACAAAGCAGATTGCCGATGTGCGTTCCGTTCAGCGTATATTACTTCCGGAAGGAAAAGATGCCAGCTGGGCTGGTGAATACTATATGGAATGGCTCGGAAAGATCATGAAGCCCTTGCTGAAATCAAAAATGGATGAAAAGAAAAACGCCAAGGTTTCAGCACTATTATGGAAAACACCGCTTCTGGAACTGACCTTTGCAAAAGATAGAAGCACTCCTGTAAGAGTGGTCTATCATATTACTGGAGGAGCATTTGTCAAATCTGAAGATAAAAGCAACGGCAGAATTGAATTCAGGCAAATCCCGGGTACCCAGGAATGCATCATTGCCATTCACGAATACAAGCCGTCTCTGCCTTGGTTCATTTATAAATTCTCACAGGCCAAAATCCATTTAGTCGTTATGTATCTTTTCAAAAAACATCTGCTGGGTTTAATGAAAAAAACAGAAAAGTATCAGCAAAATAATCCTGTGAAGCGGGAAGTAGAGCAAGGAAGCTTATAGAAGGATATGCGGCACCTTCAGCAGCGGAGGTGTCTTCTTTTTTAAGGCATTGAAAGGAAAATGAAAAGGCATTGGGATATGCTATAATAGGCTGGTTGAATGAACTGTAATGTAAGAAAGGAACATTAGGATGGAAGAATTATCGATAAAACTTTTAAAACAGCCCAAATGGCGTATTATAGATCAATCAAGCCTTGGCCCGATTTTTGAAGCAGAACAGTCCTTTGCCTACGATGACACACTCTGTGAAGCAGTCGGCAGCGGCATGTCCCCTGCAACAGCAAGAGCATGGGTTCATCACAAAACCATCGTGCTCGGGATACAGGACGAACGGCTCCCGCATTGTGAAGAAGGAGTGCAATTTTTAAAGGATAACGGCTACAGGGTCATTATCCGAAATTCAGGTGGTCTGGCTGTTGTCCTGGATGAAAATGTCCTGAATATCTCGCTGATTTTCCCTGATGCTGAAAAAGGAATCGACATTAACCGCGGCTACGATGCCATGTGGGACCTGGTCAAAAAAATGCTTTCAGAATACGGCGAAGAAATTGAAGCAAGGGAAATCCAAGGTTCCTACTGTCCTGGAAGCTATGATTTAAGCATCCGCGGGAAAAAATTTGCAGGCATTTCTCAAAGGCGTGTCCGAAATGGAGTTGCTGTTCAAATCTACCTCTGCGTAGGCGGAAGCGGAGAAGAAAGAGCTGAACTGATTAAAGAGTTCTACTCTAGAAGCTTAAAAGGGGAAGAAACCCGCTATAAATACCCAGCGATCAAACCTGAAACCATGGCTTCCCTCTCAGAACTTCTGAACACAGAGCTCACAGTCAGTGATATGATGCTAAAGCTCTTGACCAACTTAAAAGAACTGAGTGACCGAATCTTTCCTTCCTCCTTATCAGTCGGCGAACAGATACTCTACGAAAAAAACCTGCTGAGGATGATGGACAGAAACAAGAAACTCAAAATGGATGACCCAACTGGTCCTGTTATTTAAACAGGGCTTTTTTACTTTGTAGTTTTTTCATCGATATAAATGAATTCTATACAAGAATACAACTGCGAATCATAAGGGGAAATGCTGTGAAGATGATCTTCATGCTTTGCGAAACACCCTTCTGCTATATTGGATTGGGATTTTTAAGGGGGATGAGAGATGGAAATTGATTTGGTTGGATGGGAGATGAGGCGTTGTTTGTGGTGATTTAGGGTTTAGTGGGAATAATCGGTATTGGGGTTCATTGGCTCTTGATAGTGGGGTCTGTGAGTGGATTTAAGGGGGACTTGGTGAGCGGGATAAAGGGGTTTGTGAGCGGCTATGGAGATTTAAGAGCGGCTATGGAGATTTAAGAGCGGCTATGGAGATTTAAGAGCGGCTATGGAGATTTAAGAGCGGCTATGGAGATTTAAGAGCGGCTATGGAGATTTAAGAGCGGCTATGGAAATTTAAGAGCGGAAATGGAGATTTAAGAGCAGAAATGGAGATTTAAGAGCGGCTATGGAGATTTAAGAGCGGCTATGAGGATTTAAGAACAGATATGATGATTTAAGAGCGGATACCGAAATTCACGAGCAGATATTGTTCAAGTATTAAAGAGCATAAAGCTCTGTAACTAGCAGATTATATCCAAAAATTAAAGAAGGAGTGCCTTTGTTTAATGAAAAAATTCCATGTTTATGCGCAGGATTCCGAAGTTTATGGGTTCTGTCAATAAAAGACCCAAATAAAAAAATCCCCCAAAAATCAGGGGGACAAAAAAACATCTATTTAAAGGGGAGGGAAACCAATAGGATAAACCAGTGTTTACTCAGCAAGCTTTTCGAGGTTTCCGTTCCGGTCCATTTTGAACTTGGATGCAGGACGCTCCTCTTCTTCGAATAAAGTCAGTTTTCTCGCTCTGTTCATTATTTTCATCAGTGTTTCATAGTCTTCTTGAATGGTATGAGTGTTTTCTTCCATTTTCGACACTCTGGCCTGCAGATCTTCATTCAGGGAAGCCAGTTCAAAATTTTCCCGTTTCAGACGCTCGTTTTCCTGCTTTAGGATTGCAACATAATCAGAATTGGAATCATAGTTTCGAAGGAAGGTAATGACTTTCTCCATAGTAAGTTCTGACTCATCAGCAGAATAGACTTCATAGGAAGGTGTGACAGCTTTCGGTAAAGCAACTTCTGAAACTTGTACAACTTCTGAAGCTTCCTCTTCTTCCAGTCTCAGCATCATTGGAGCAGCTGCTTCTTCAGGACTGTATAATAATTTTTTCTTGGCCGGCTGGCCTTTTCCGGATGCTCTCATTTTTTGCTTGCGCTGTTTCTTTGCAAGCTGAAGCGCTTTTTCATATTGATGGCGCACAACTGCATTCCAGCGGAAGCCGCATGCGGCAGATGTCCGGTTCAGCCTGTCTCCCACCTCTTCAAAAGCATTCAGCTGAGTGCTGCCCTCGCGAACATGTCTCAGGACCGTTTCAGCGAGCATTAAATCATTTTCTTCAGACCATGCATCTTGTCTCTGTTTCATCTTCTCAACTCCCTAATAAAATATAAATTTGGGTTGTTATCATCATGACCAGATTCCATGGTTTCTATACCATTCTCCTGAAAGGATAATAGAAAAAATTTTTTCATGCTCCCATTCTATAAAACAGCAATTTTTCCGAAAAAAACAAATTAAAAAGGGAGCGCTTACCGTGCTTGCATAGATGATTCAAGAAATGTAAAATACCAAATAGTGTCTCAAAAATTGTGCGCAAAACGCCAATTATTACTCCGCTTGAAAAAGGATACAAGCCATTTATATAGAAGTAGTAAGAGAGATGCAGTACGCTCCTTTAATAAACGGAGTGCTGCCTGAAAAGAAGTATTAGTCGCCATTGCTGGTCCCTGCATGGTGATTTTTTATTAAGAATTTTTTATTAATCTGAAGAAATAGGATTGGTTTCATTAGGCAAAATTGCAAAGGAAGTCCGTGTTCCTACTACCAATCACTTCTTTAAAAGCTTCTCCTTTTAAGAGTTGAAGAGCAGCCAATCCATATGAAAATTTTGTAAAATTATGGGTATAATTGTCGAAGCAAAACCGATATAATAACAATATGCAGAAACGGAAGAGGGTAAGCGATGACGTATCCAAATGGGAAATTGTCTGAAGAAAAGGTGTTTAAAGATCCGGTACACCGGTACATTCATGTCCGCGACAAGCTGATTTGGGATTTAATAGGTACGGCTGAATTTCAGCGCCTGAGAAGGATCAAGCAGCTTGGAACGACCTATTTGACATTCCATGGGGCTGAGCATAGCCGGTTCACACATTCCATGGGCGTCTATGAAATTGTGAGAAGAATAGTAGACGATGTGTTTAAAGGGCGTCCTGAATGGGACGACAGCGAACGGATGGTCAGTCTGTGTGCGGCTCTTCTGCATGATTTAGGTCATGGACCGTTTTCCCATTCCTTCGAAAAAGTATTTCACCTCGACCATGAAGACTATACACGCGCAATTATTTTGGGAGATACAGAGGTTAATCGTGTTTTAAGAGTAATGGGAGAGGATTTTCCCAAAAAAGTGGCAGAGGTTATTGCGAAAACCTATGCCAACAAACAGGTGGTCAGTCTCATTTCGAGTCAGATTGATGCTGATCGGATGGACTACTTGCAGAGAGATGCCTATTATACAGGGGTCAGCTACGGCCATTTTGATATGGAGAGAATTCTTCGCGTCATGCGTCCGCGCGAGGATCAGGTTGTTATAAAACAAAGCGGTATGCATGCTGTAGAAGATTATATTATGAGCCGATATCAAATGTATTGGCAGGTTTATTTTCATCCCGTTACAAGAAGTGCAGAAGTCATTTTAACCAAAATATTGCACCGGGCCATGCAGCTCTATCGGGATAAATATAAATTTATTCTTGAACCCATTCACTTTTATTCCATTTTCAATGGGGAAATGCCCCTTCAAGACTATCTGAAACTGGATGAATCTATTATTATGTTTTATTTTCAGGCCTGGCAGGAAGAGCAGGATGCCATTTTAAGTGATTTATGCAAAAGATTTATTAACCGGAATCTGTTTCAGTACATAGAGTTCAATCCTACGAATGAAGAGATGATGAAATTGATGGAGCTGACAGTTCTTTTCAAAAAAGCAGGCATTGACCCTGAATACTACCTGGTTGTCGATTCATCCTCAGACCTTCCTTATGATTTTTACCGTCCTGGTGAAGAGGAAGAAAGGCTGCCGATTCATTTAATAAGATCAAATGGGGATATTCGGGAGCTGTCTAGGGAATCAGAGATTGTAGATGCGATTTCAGGAAAACGGCGCACAGATCATAAGCTGTATTTTCCTATGGACTTAATAGAAGACTTTACGTTAAAACGCAATGTGAAAAAGAAGATTTTGGAGCTGCTTAAACTAGCAAAATAGAGAAGGATAAAGAGATAGGAGATGAAGGGGAAGTGCTGAAAGAACACGCAAAGGTAATGCAGGCGTTTCTGGTATCAGGAGAAATTGTCGGCCGGAAAAAGCTGCAGAAAATGATCTATATCGCTAAGAAAATCAATTTTCCATTCTATGAAAAATATGATTTTCACTTTTTTGGACCCTATTCAGAGGAATTGACACTAAAAGTAGAAGAACTGTGCAACCTTGGATTTTTAAATGAAGTACGGGAGAAAAAAGGCGGTTATTATCAGTACCGTTATTCATTAACTGAGTCCGGTGAACAATTTCTTGGCCACTATGAGCTGGATATGCCGTTGCTTGAGCCATGCATGACAGACATGAACGCCCAGCCTGCCAGATTCCTTGAGCTTGTCTCAACTGTATTGTTCTTTGAAGACCTCGAACGGGATGAAGTGAAAGAAAAAGTATTTACATTGAAAAGCAAGCAGCGCTATACAGAAGATGAAGTAGATGCTGCTTATCAATATATTGAAGATCTTAGAAAAAGAACCGTTCAGTAGATGGATTAATAAAGGTAAACCCCTAAGGCTTACCTTTTTATAATTAATCCAAAATGCTCTTTTAGCAAAGAGGAAGACTGTCCGCTATCTAGCGGCCTTTTCTCAATCACACCATCTGTTTCCTTGAGAAAAGAATCAGGTGTAAGAACCATTTTGCCTTCAGGTGTCCTCAAAGCTGCAAGCATCGTTTTATTAAAAAGGGACATTTCATGCTCGTGAATTACTTGTTGTATAGTCTCAAGCTCAGAAGGAGCAAGGATCTCTTCTGCAGGGGTAAAAGCATAGCCTGGAACCCACTCGCCGTTATTGCTTTTCATCTCAAGAAGATGGTTGCCTTCCTCTGTCTGATGCTGCCTGATCCGATAGGCACCTGCACTTGAATGAACCTCTTCTCCTGAAAAAGGAATGAGCTTCATCGGAACTCTAGCGCCGAAACCGGCATCAGCTAAAAATTTTTCGCCTTTTTCATCCTTGATCAAAATGGTGGATGGGTATGATGCTGCGCCCAAGTGTTTGCCTCATTATTGTAGACCGTCGCTTTTACTAGTATGGCGTCAATGCCTGCTTCCCGCAAAAACCAGTACATAAGCGGGTTCATTTCATAACATAACCCGCCTCTTTTTCGAATAAGGATCTTATCAGCAAGGCTTTCCCTGGAGAGAGACATTCTCTCATCATCGATTACATCTATATTTTCAAATGGCACATGAAACGCATAGGCTTCAAGGATTGCAGGAAGATTATCTAAAGAAATTGGCACATTAGGAGACAGACCAATTCTTTGAAGCAGAAGCTTTTTAACATCCATTACTATCGGCATCCTTACTTTGAATTAGGTTATAAAAAAGGCTGTTTTCGCAAAGATTGTTGCTATTCGGATGGTCTTATAACACTTATAAAGATTAGTTTCGTGGCATCTTTTCTTAAAATTAGAAGTTGTATTTTTGGTTAAAATTCTTTAATTTTCGATGAAAAAATAACAAAGTTTTAGAAAAGAGCCTAAAAAAAGCCGCGAAATGCGGCTTCCTCAATCAGTTTACTTATCGCTTAGGCGTTTTCCGCCAACTGCATAATGGCTTTTTGGCATTTCTTCAATAAAAACGGTTACGTTGCCTTCAGGAGCACCTGTTGTTTCAGAAACCGCTGCTGTGACTTTTTCGACAAGCGCTCTTTTTTGATCGTCTGTGCGCCCTTCAAGCATCTTTACTGTTACATATGGCAATGTTATCGCTCCCATGTGGTTGATTTACCTGCAAATATAGTATACTGGATTGAGTGAAAAGATGCAGTGTTTAACATCTAGTCATTTCAGTAAGTAAGGCAAGAGCTTAACGATAAAAGGAGAATGTCAGTGGACAATATTCAATTTTTGGCTTATCCCCTCCAGCAAATCCCATTTGTAATCATTACATTAATGATTGCTTTTACCCTGCATGAGTTTGCCCATGCTTATACAGCTTACAAATTTGGCGATCCGACTGCGAAAAATCAAGGAAGGCTGACGCTGTCTCCGCTTGCGCATCTCGATCCATTTGGAACCTTGTTAATTTTGATTGCCGGCTTCGGCTGGGCACGCCCTGTTCCGGTAAACCGCTACTTTTTTAAAAAACCACGTCTCGCAGGGGTGATTGTTTCAGCAGCAGGCCCTTTGAGCAATCTTGCTATCGCATTTGTAGGCACTGCTATTTGGTTTATCCTGCTGTCAACTGGTATGATGAACAATATACCTGTTAATGTGGGAGATGCCCTAAAGCAGTTTTTTAACATTCTTATTTCGCTTAATATTATGCTGTTTCTCTTTAATCTTCTGCCTTTTCCGCCGCTGGATGGCTATAGAATTATTGAGGATCTTGTACCGAATTCTGTACGGGCCAAGATGTCGCAATATGAGCATTACGGTGTCATTTTGTTTCTGATCATCGCCATAACGCCTTTAAATCGCCATACAATCCAGCCATTTTTTGAATTTGGAAGTAATCTCATTTTCGCGGTATTTCAATTTATTTTACAGCCGCTTATTTGGTAGGAGGGTCTTTTCATGGAAGAAAAAAAGAAAAAAAGCATTGGATTTAACATTATTAAAAGTGACCCGACAGACGGGCACGGCGGCTTTGGAGGAGGCGCTCTAAGCCTTGATAATGTCTCCCCGGTTTTTGTGGATATAGATGAAGGCGAAGCATTTATCGATATTGGAGCAATGCATGCCAGAAGCGCAGTTGAAAAAGGGATTAAGTTTCTGCCCAATAAAGACGATGTTCCGCCAGGAAAGCCTTACTGGCTTGTATGGGTAACTATTGACCGCAAAGAAGACGGACCATACTATGCGGGGGTCACTGCTTGTGAAATGACAGTGAACCGGGAGGCAAGAAGAGGCTACAAGTCACTTCCGGAGCATGTAAACCGCATGGATAAATCTATCAAGCGCCACATCATAGTGGATCACATGGATGAGCGCTCAAAAGAGATTTTAACCGGCTTCTTGAAAAAACATAATGAAGGCATGTGGGAGCGTTCTTCAGATGAATTAAAACAGGGTCTTGCTGTAAGCAATAATTAAATACACGAAGGCTGCCTTTAAGGAAGAGGCAGCCTTTTTGTGTAGGGTTAAAGGCGCTTTGTGACCCAGTCGTGGTGATAAATAAAGGGGTCGCTAAATATGGTTAGCCCGCTGATAAAAGAAAGGGAAGCGGCGATAAACGAACGGGACCTGCCGGTAAATGAGGAGACCCCTTACAAAGAACACAAAACCACCGAAAAAAGACCAGCAGCTGCCGGTCTCCTTTCCTAATAAGCCAAAAATTTATCCGAACCCCTGATAATCTATCCAAAACTCCTGATAATCTATCCAAAAACCTTTACAATCTATCCAAAACTCCCGGAAATCTATCCAAAAACCTCGATAATCTATCCAATCGTCCTTACAGCCCATTTCCATCACCAATGAAACAGCTTCCGCCACCAGCTTTTCTTTTTCTCATCCTGCTGTTTTGCCGGTTTTGGCACTTCTGCTTTTCCTGGTGCCGCCGTGCAGTATTCCGTCGGCTGTGTTCCTGTCAGATAGTAAACATAGCGTTTAACCGGACAATCTGCAGAAGAAAGCTTGCCGCTTTTTGGATCAACATAAACACCTGTCACGCCTTGCGGAGGCTGAAACATTTCAGCAGGGACCTTCCGGAGGGCTTCTTCCATAAAAGATGCCCAGATGGCTTTGGCGATCCCTTTTTCATCGGCCGCCTCCATCTTTTGTCCTTTGTCATATCCTGTCCAGACACCTGTGACAAGGCTTGGGGTAAAGCCAATCATCCAGCTGTCGGTTGCTGTAGAACCTGATTTTCCTGCATAGGCATGAGTCAGCTTGTCTGCGATGCTGTTCCCGGTTACGGAAGTATATCCGTTCAGCTTTTTATCAAACATCCCTGTCATTAATTCAGTTGTAACAAAGGCTGCTGCTGAATCCAGCACTTTTTTGCCGGATGGCTTTTCTTCATATAAAACCTGGCCGCGGGAATCTTCAATTTTCGTAATATACACTGGTTTAATTTGCTTGCCGCCATTTGCTAGAGTGCCGTAGGCATTGACCATTTCTGATAACCGGACTGGCGATGTTCCAAGAGCAAGTGATGGAACACGGGAAAGGGGGCTTGTTATCCCTGTTTTTCTTGCTGTTGAAATAAGAGCATCCATTCCGAGAAACAGATGGGTTTTAACTGCATAGATGTTGTCTGATACGGCAATGGCCTCAGCGAGTGTTATAGGTGCGTCTGCATAGTAGTCATTATAGTTTCCCGGTTCATAGGTGGATTTCCCATCATCATATTGAAAGTCCGTAAGCTCGCTTTTCATCATTGTTGAAGGTGTAAATCCGTGTGTGATCGCTGAATAGTAGAGAAGCGGCTTCATTGTAGATCCCGGCTGGCGTTTCGCCTGAGTAGCCCTGTTGAAAGGGCTCTTTTCGTAGTCTCTGCCGCCAACTAAAGCTTTTACTTCACCTGTTTGCGGATCCATTGCCATCATACCCGTCTGCAAGGCGGAGGAAGCCTTAATCATTCCTTTTACCTTTTTTTCAGCTATACGCTGAAGAGCATGATCAAGTGTTGTGAAAATGCGGAGACCGCTAGTTTCAAATTCATCCTTTGTTAAATGCAAAAGGTTCCGTGCTTCCTGAATGGCTGTATCATAAAAATAAGGAGCACTTTTCTGCTCAGATACAGATTCTTGCGGCTTTCTGAAAACAAGTTTTTCTTTACTTGAACGGATAGCCTGTTCTGTTGTGATAAAGCCTTGATCAGCCATAGCATCAAGCACGGTTTTTTGGCGATCCTTCGCTTTTTTAAAATTTACAAATGGCGAATATTGATTGGGACCTTTAGGTATTCCTGCAAGCAGGCTTGCTTCCGCCAAAGTGAGATCCTTCGCTTTTTTTCCAAAATAATAGTTTGCGGCTGCTTCAATTCCGTATGCTCCATGGCCGAAATAAATCGTATTCAAATAGCCTTCTAAAATCTGGTCTTTACTGTAGTTTGCTTCTAGCCGGAACGTATAAAAAGCTTCATCGAGCTTTCGTTTCCAAGTTTTATCGTGCTTTAAAAAAAGATTCCGGGCATATTGCTGGGTAATAGTGCTTGCTCCCTGCACCTTTGACATGGATTTCAAATCGGCAAATGCAGCTCCAGCAATCCTTTTTAAATCAAAGCCATGGTGCTGATAGAAATGCCTGTCTTCAATTGAGAGAGCCGCTTCCTTGGAGAATGGGGATATGGACTGCAATTTAACCCAGTACCGTTTCTGGCCGTGGTGCGTCTCTCCCATTTTTGAGCCATCCTCCGCATATAGAATTGTTGATTGTGGTACGTTTAAAGAAGGAGCACCTTGTATTTTAGCAGTCAAATAGACAGTGAAAATGGCAGTAGATAGAAAGAGAAAAAGAATAAGACTGAGAAAAAATGCTGCTCTCAGCGTTTTAATTGTCAGGCGAATCGCTGGATTTAATAAGTTCACGAAAGGAACACCTCTTTCTTCCAGGCATTCGGATTTTTGCTTCCGTTTTTCTTATCAGTATGCAATTTTTAAGCAGCTTTTAAACCTTGTACTTTGTTGAATTTGCATAAGGAAACTGAGTCTGGAAATTTCTCTTGCATTTTTGACGGATTCCTCTATACTTTTTCTGAGGTTTGGATTACAAATTTCGCGTTTGCTTGCTCCCGATTAGGGAACCATACTACTGGAATGAGGCAGCACGTGCTCTAATAAAAAACTTACAATCTTTTAAATGAAAGGATGGTTCACATGTCTGAACTTTGGTATACAGAAAAACAAACGAAAAATTTTGGAATTACAATGAAAATTAAACAAACTTTACATACGGAGCAAACAGATTTTCAATTGCTTGAAATGGTGGAAACAGAAGAATTCGGAAATATGCTTTTCCTTGATGGAATGGTGATGACCTCTCAAAAGGATGAGTTCGTTTATCACGAAATGGTAGCTCACGTTCCATTGTTTACACATCCAAATCCTGAGAATGTTCTTGTAGTTGGCGGCGGAGATGGCGGTGTCATCCGTGAAGTTCTGAAGCATCCAAGCGTAAAGAAAGCAACGCTTGTTGACATTGATGGAAAAGTAATCGAGTACTCTAAGAAATATTTACCTGAAATTGCAGGGAAACTGGAGGATCCTCGCGTTGATGTTAAAGTGGGAGACGGCTTCATGCATATCGCAGAAAGTGAAAACGAATATGACGTGATTATGGTTGATTCGACAGAACCAGTTGGACCTGCTGTTAATCTTTTCTCTAAAGGGTTTTACGCTGGAATTTCAAGAGCATTAAAAGAAGACGGCATTTTTGTTGCTCAATCTGACAATCCATGGTTTACACCAGACTTGATCCGCAATGTTCAGCGTGACGTAAAAGAAATTTTCCCGATTACGAAGCTTTATGTTGCGAATATCCCGACATATCCAAGCGGTCTTTGGACATTTACTCTTGGCTCTAAAAAGCATGATCCTCTTGAAGTAGCGGAAGACCGTTTTCATGAGATTGATACGAAATACTACACAAAAGAAATTCACAGAGCGGCCTTTGCTCTGCCGAAATTCGTTGCTGATTTGACGAAGTAATAAAGAATCTCAAATGATTTCACATACAGGAGGAAACAAATATGCGTTTTGACGAAGCCTACTCCGGCAACGTTTTTATTAAAAGCCATCCTTCTTTTATGGAAGCAGAAGCTGTACTTTACGGAATGCCGATGGATTGGACAGTCAGCTACCGTCCTGGCTCAAGATTCGGCCCGACAAGAATCAGGGAAGCATCCATCGGTCTTGAAGAATACAGCCCGTATTTGGACCGGGAGCTAGAAGAAGTAAAATACTTTGATGCCGGCGATATTCCGCTTCCGTTCGGCAATGCCCAGCGAAGCCTGGATATGATTGAAAACTATGTCGATAAACTTCTGGCACAGGATAAATTTCCTCTTGGAATGGGCGGAGAACATCTTGTTGCATGGCCTGTCATGAAGGCTGTATATAAAAAATACCCGGATCTTGCGATTATTCATATGGATGCCCATACGGATCTCCGGGAACAGTATGAGGGGGAATCGCTTTCTCACTCAACACCGATCCGGAAAATTGCCAATCTGATTGGACCGCAAAATGTTTATTCGTTCGGTATCCGTTCAGGCATGAAAGAAGAATTTGAGTGGGCGAAAAAAGAGGGCATGCACATTTCGAAATTTGAAGTGCTTGAACCGCTTAAAGAAATCCTTCCTGGTCTTTCTGGCCGTCCTGTATATGTAACCATTGATATTGATGTACTTGATCCCGCACATGCCCCTGGTACAGGCACAGTTGATGCAGGAGGAATTACGTCAAAAGAGCTGCTTGCCTCCATCCATGAAATTGCCCGTTCAAATGTGCGTGTGGTAGGTGCTGACATAGTAGAAGTGGCTCCAATTTATGATCCATCTGAACAAACAGCCAATACAGCAAGCAAGCTGCTTCGCGAAATGATTTTAGGCTGGGTACAAAAAAGATAAGAAACCAAAGACTCCGGACTAATTCCGGAGTCTTTTTCCTGTTATTTACAATCAGCCGACTCTGCTTCCTATTGAACTTTTATGAAAAGATCTTTATACTATTGAAGTTATAGTGGAGTAGTGTGAAAAGGATGTGTCTTATTATGACGGAACGGACACCTGTCAGCATACACATAAAATCCGAGATTCGTGAAGGCCAGGAAGCCGAAAATATTGAGATCCAAACGGTTGGGGAGTTTTATAAAAAAGGTTCAGTTCCCTACCTCACCTATAGTGAAGAGCAGGAATACGGAACGATCCGCACCATTGTGAAGGTGAAAAAAAATGAAGCCGTCGTGATCAGGTCAGGTGCTGTCTCTATGAGGCAAAGGTTTATTGAAAACAAGGAAACGCTGACCAATTATGAAACCCAGTTTGGAAGCATGCAGCTTTCTACTTTTACAAGAGAGTTGAAGTTCACTCGCGGTGAAGGAAAAAGCGGAACATTAAACGTCGAATATGAGCTCAATATTGGAGAAAATCAGACTCATTTACATAAGCTGTTTATAACATTTAAGGAGGTCAAAGGATGAATATTGTCGACAATATGAAAGAACGGTTGAAAGAAGAAGTGAAATCGGCAGTACTGAAAGCAGGACTGGCAGAAGAATCCCAGATTCCGGACGTCATTCTTGAAACACCAAAGGAAAAAGCTCATGGCGATTATTCCGCCAATATGGCTATGCAGCTGGCGCGAGTAGCGAAAAAAGCGCCGCGTTCCATAGCGGAAGAAATCGTGGAGAATTTTGATAAAGGAAAGGCTTCCATTGAGAAAATTGAAATTGCCGGTCCTGGATTTATCAATTTTTACATGAAAAATGACTATCTGACAGACCTCGTCCCTGCAGTTCTTACGGCAGGGGAAAGCTATGGTGAGATAAGCATCGGAAACGGTGAACGAGTACAGGTGGAATATGTTTCGGCAAATCCGACCGGTACGCTTCATCTTGGCCATGCCCGCGGCGCAGCTGTGGGGGATTCCCTCTGCAGCATTTTGTCAAAAGCAGGCTATGACGTTTCCAGAGAATATTATGTCAATGATGCAGGAAATCAGATCAATAACCTGACGATTTCTGTTGAAACGCGCTACCTTCAGGCTCTTGGCAAGGATGTAGAAATGCCGGAGGATGCCTATCACGGCAAAGACATCATTGAGATCGGACAAAAGCTTGCTGAAGACTTTGGAGACCGTTTTGCCAATGAAACAGAAGAAGATCGCCGTGCTTTTTTCCGTGAATACGGATTGAAATTTGAAATGGATAAGCTGAAAAAGGACCTGGAAGAATTCCGCGTTCCTTTTGATGTATGGTACTCTGAAACTTCATTATATGAAAATGGAAAGATTGACCAAGCTCTTCAAGCCCTTCGTGAGAAAGGCCATATTTATGAAGAGGAAGGTGCCACATGGTTCCGTTCAACAGAGTTCGGTGATGACAAAGACCGTGTATTGATCAAAAACGATGGCTCTTACACATACTTGACGCCAGATATTGCTTATCATAAGGATAAGCTTGACCGGGGCTTCACGAAGCTGATTAATGTTTGGGGTGCCGATCATCATGGCTACATTCCGCGAATGAAAGCAGCGATACAAGCACTTGGATATGAAAAAGACACACTTGAAGTTGAAATTATTCAGCTTGTTCATCTTTATAAAAACGGCGAAAAAATGAAAATGAGCAAACGGACAGGTAAAGCGGTAACCCTTCGCGAATTGATGGAAGAAGTTGGCCAGGATGCTGTACGGTACTTCTTTGCAATGAGAAGTGCTGATACTCATATGGACTTTGATATGGACCTTGCTGTATCCCAGTCTAATGAAAACCCGGTTTTCTACGCCCAATATGCCCACGCCCGTATTTGCAGCATGCTGCGCCAAGGGGAAGAAAAAGCAATTGCTTACGAAAATAATATTTCTTTCAGCCACGAATTATCTGAAAAAGAAATTGAGCTGTTAAAAGTTGTTGGTGAATTCCCTCAGGCTGTTGCAGAAGCAGCAAGTAAGCGAATTCCGCACCGGATCACCAACTATATTTATGATCTTTCTTCCACATTGCACAGCTTCTACAATGCGGAAAAAGTCCTTGATCCGGAAAATGCAGAAAAAAGCCGTGCGCGCCTTGCCCTAATGAAGGCAACTCAAATAACATTGAAAAATGCGCTGCAATTGATCGGTGTATCGGCACCGGAGAAAATGTAATAAGGAAAGCTGAAAGGGACTCGCTCGGGTAAGTGCATGGCACATGCCTGAGAGTCTCTTTTTTTCTTAATCCGTGGCGTTTCGAGCTATTTCATTTAATATCAAACTGAGACTACCATTTTACAGCTCCGCCCGTGATCCTCTTTACACCCCTAATGGAGGAAATTTCCTCGATGAGCTTTAGCATAGCAAGATCCTTTTGCTTTGCCTCTATCATAAAATCCACATCTGTATCGAGCTTCTTTAATTCCAGGAAGAGCGGCATCAGAAATTCTAGGTCGACAAAGTCCGCATGACTCCTGATTTCTTTCTCTGATTTGGGAGAAGAAAGATGAATTTTAGGGGGCAGACCTGTATGATTCCAGGTTTCGAAAACTCTCGGCAAAATTTCAGACAATTTGGCATAATCATCTTTATTGGCTATATGGTGATGATAATCAAACATCATTGGGATATTGGCTCTTTCACAAATAGATAGTACTTCTTCTGTCGTATACGTTTTATC
Organism: Chryseobacillus diguaensis; assembly: GCF_049220665.1. Taxonomy (NCBI): domain Bacteria; kingdom Bacillati; phylum Bacillota; class Bacilli; order Caryophanales; family Bacillaceae; genus Chryseobacillus; species Chryseobacillus diguaensis. The sequence continues at coordinate 412,801 of NZ_JBMKNV010000004.1, read as the reverse complement.
ATCATTTTCGAGCGTCATTCTTTTCATTACCTGTTCCGGCATTTTCCTGCTGTTAACGAAAAATCGATCAGCTGACGACGCTTTGTCCCCGTATGCGCCGCCTACATGAATGTTGATCCGCGCTTCTTCGTGCAATCCCATTGCCTCAAGCATATCGTGATGGTACTGCATATCCATAACGGAGTTTTCCGTAATTTGCTTTTTTTCACTAGTAAACAGAGTAAATTGATTGGGATGAAAGCTTGTGCGGATGCCATGCTTTTTTATAAGGGTTCCTATCTCCTGAAAAAATTCTTTGAAGGGCGTAACAAAATCCCATTTTACTTCAGGATGTGTTGCCAAAGGGACAAGGGATGAAGAAAAGCGGTACACTTGGATCTCATGAGCTATGTTATAGTGCATGATTCTAAGCGTATGGAGCAGATTTTGCCGCGTTACTGAGTGCAGTGCTTCTTTACGCATGTCCTCAGGCAGCTCGCTGTAGCGTTTATAGGTTAATGCTTTGGCAGGAGAACAATCCCAAAGAGCCAGAGAGTTCGCAACGTAGCCGAACCGATTGTACACGAGATTCCCTCCTAATATAAAAAGACAGTTTTCGCAAAGATTGTTGTTATTCATGGCCTATATTTGTTCGGATTTTATTTAGAGAGAAAAGAGCCTTAAAGAAAACGTGAAACCATTGTTGCGACCATTTCTATTCCCCGCTTTAAAACAGGTCTTTTTTGGTAACTCTTATAGGTTAACTGCTCGGACCGGTCAATATCCTGATGGATGTTTTCTTTCACCTTGCTGATAAAAGAAGAATCATATATAAAACAATTGATTTCATCATTTAAGTAAAAACTTCTTTTGTCGAAATTCCCTGTACCAAGTTCGCACACTTTATCATCAACTACAACAACCTTTGCATGGTAAAATCCTTGGTAAAACCGGTAAATTTGACAGCCGTGCAAAAGCAGTTTCCCGAAATAGGGAAAAGCGGCTTCTCTTACAAGGGGATGATCTGCTTTCATCGGAACAATAATCTTAACAGTAATTCCTCTCTTTAATGCAGAAAGAAATTCTGCCATCAATTTATGATCGGGAATAAAATAGGGGGTACAGACGACAATTTCTTTCTCGGCATCCTTTACTAAACCAATAAATAATTTATCAAGCTCCTTGCCGTTCGTGCAGACAAACTGATGCTCAATCTTATGCTCTTTGAAAACCTCCTGCTGAACGTATGGCTTAAGCTTCTCTCCGGTTGAAAGCTGCCAATCCTGATTAAACTGATCCAGCATATCTTCAACACTTTTACCCTCTACCTTTAAATGATAATCCCGCCAATACCCGAACTTTGGATCATTGCCGATGTATTCCTTCCCAATGTTAAATCCTCCAATATATCCGATTTTGCCATCTATAACCGTAATCTTGCGGTGATTTCTTGTCTGCAGCGTAAAAAAAATAAAAGGAAGTCTGGGTTTGTGGGCAAAAGCTACCTCAACGCCTGCACTTTTGAGTTTTTGGATATCATTTTTCTTCACCTTCATGGAGCCGATCCAGTCCATCAGCAGGCGGACCTTTACACCTTGAGAGGCTTTTTCTTCTATAATGCTCAGGAATTCATGGCTGATGGCATCATTTTTTATAATATAAAATTGAATTTTCAAAGAGTATTGTGCTCCACGAAGATCGCTGAAATAGCGTTTATATAAGTCCCGCCCATCTGTGAAAAGGGTGAGCTTGCCCTTGTACCTTGGATAGCATTTAAGACCTGGGCGATGCACGTGTTTTTTATACCCAAGGGCAAAATCCACTGAAAGCCAAATAAGGATGATTAACAAAACAAGTCCAAGAATAACAATTGCGTTCAAAATGATTTCCCCCTCACGGTTCATAATCTGATTCTTATTTTCTGCAAAGAAAAGATATTTTATGAAAGCAGAATAGGAAAACAATTGACTGAATGCTCATTCATTATTAAAATAAGAGTAGAAGGAATTTTGGGAATATTAATTTGTTTAAGAATTTTACGAGACAAAGGGAGAAAAATCTACAACTGTTGAACAGGGGGATAAAGTATGGGTGCATTGCTATGGATTAACTTCCTTGCATTTTTATTTGTAACCGCTTACGGCATTTATTTGTTTGTTTATTTAATCAGAACAAGAATGGCTTATATCAGACTGGGGAAAAAGGAAGAATTTGATGGCCGCTGGAAGGAGCGCCTTAACAGGATATGGGTCAATGTTTTTGGCCAGAAAAAACTCCTCAAAGATAAAAAGAGCGGTGCTATACATGTCATGTTCTTCTATGGCTTCATTCTCGTGCAATTCGGCGCTCTGGATTTCATCACAAAAGGGCTTGCGCCTGGAAACCATTTGCCGCTTGGACCGCTGTATCCTGGCTTCACATTTTTTCAGGAAATCGTAACCTTTATTATTCTTGCTGCAGTCGTTTGGGCCTTTCACCGCAGGTATATTGAAAAGCTTGTACGCTTAAAACGCAGCTTTAAGGCAGGCCTCGTCCTGATCTTTATCGGCGGACTCATGCTTTCCGTTTTGCTTGGAAATGCCATGGACCTCGTTTGGCATCAGGAGGAATTAAGCTGGACAGAACCGATTGCCTCAGGACTTGCTTTTTTGCTTGGAGGAATTGGAACAGCTGCTGCCGTAGCCATATTCTATGTGGCATGGTGGGTGCATTTGCTCATTCTTTTAACATTCCTTGTTTATGTGCCGCAATCCAAGCATGCCCATTTGATTGCCGGACCGGCCAATACCTTTTTCAGCCGCCTGTCCAAACCGGGCAAGCTTGAAAAAATTGATTTTGAAGACGAATCCCAGGAATCGTTTGGGGTAGGAAAAATAGAGGATTTCAAACAGTCTCAGATGCTTGATTTTTATGCCTGTGTAGAATGTGGACGCTGTACGAATATGTGTCCGGCTACTGGCACAGGAAAAATGCTTTCGCCAATGGATTTAATCCTAAAACTTCGTGATCACCTGACGAATCACGGAGCAGCCGTTACATCGAAATCTCCTTGGGTTCCGGCACCGGCATTTTCGAATACTTTAGGAAATCAGCTGGCCATGGCTTCTAAAGGAAGCGGATCTCAGGAAGCAGCAGCGGGTTCAGCCTATAACCCTTCTTTAATTGGGGAAGTCATCACAGAAGAAGAAATTTGGGCTTGTACAACGTGCCGTAACTGTGAGGATCAATGTCCTGTAATGAATGAGCATGTGGACAAGATTATCGACCTCAGGCGCTACCTTGTTCTAACTGAAGGGAAAATGAATCCGGATGCCCAGCGTGCCATGACCAACATTGAACGGCAGGGAAATCCATGGGGCTTGAATAGAAAGGAAAGAGAAAACTGGCGTGAGGCAAGAGAAGATGTAGAGATTCCAACGGTTAAGGAGCTTCAGAAGCAGGAAAAAGAATTTGAGTTCCTTTTCTGGGTAGGTTCAATGGGATCTTTTGACAACCGCAGCCAAAAGATTGCTCTAGCCTTTGCAAATCTTTTGAATGAGGCGGGCGTCACCTTCGCCATTCTAGGCAACAAAGAGAAAAACTCGGGAGACACGCCTCGCCGTCTTGGAAATGAGTTTTTATTCCAGGAGCTTGCAACGAAAAACATCGAAGAATTTGAGAAAAACGGCGTGAACAAAATCGTTACGATCGATCCTCATGCCTACAATATTTTTAAAAATGAGTACCCTGATTTCGGATTGCAGGCTGAGGTTTACCATCATACAGAATTATTGGCCAAATTAATAAAAGAAGGGCGATTAAAACCTTCTTATGAAGTCAATGAGACAATTACGTTCCATGATTCCTGCTACCTTGGCCGCTACAACGATGTTTATGACGCACCGCGCGACATTTTAAAATCAATCCCGGGTGTAAAGCTTGTTGAGATGGCAAGAAGAAGAGAAACCGGAATGTGCTGCGGAGCCGGCGGCGGGTTAATGTGGATGGAAGAAGACGCAGGCTCAAGAATTAACGTGTCGAGAACAGAACAGGCCCTTGCTGTGAATCCTACTGTTATCAGTTCTGGCTGCCCATACTGCCTCACAATGCTGAGTGACGGTACAAAGGCGAAGGAAGTTGAAGAATCAGTAAGCACATATGACGTTGCCGAACTGCTTGAAAAAGCAGTATTCGGAGAACCAATGAAGACGCAAGCATCTTAATAAGGAACCGATCAAGTGCCCAGCTTGATCTTCCTTTTTTGCTTAATTAAGTTAAGTATTCTAATTAAAATGGTTTGTCCAGCTTCAGAGCCTAGCCCGAACTGAGGCCGCTTCAGAAAATCCTTCATGATTTTCCTCCAGCGGTTGTCGGGACTGAACAAGGCGCTTGCGCATTTTAATCGAGCGAGCGTTCAGTCAGATAAAATGCAACCGTTTACCATGGCGGGAAAACCGCTTTTAATATAACTCTATTAACCTATTAGGAGGAATTCAGAATGGGAAGAACAGTCATTATCAGCGGAGCAAGAACACCTTTTGGAAAGCTTGGAGGAAGCCTTCAATCCCTTACAGCATCAGAACTTGGAGGGAAAGCAGTGAAGGAAGCTTTGAACAGGGCAGGGGTTAAGCCTGAGGAAGTGGATGAAGTGATCCTCGGAAATGTTCTTCAAGGCGGCCAGGGCCAGATTCCCTCACGGCAGGCAGCAAGACATGCAGGAATTCCTTGGGAGGTTAAAACAGAGACCATTAACAAAGTCTGTGCATCAGGCTTAAGAAGTGTGACGCTTGCTGACCAGATTATCCGTTCAGGTGACGAGGAAGTGATCGTTGTAGGAGGCATGGAATCCATGTCAAATGCCCCTTACATTCTTCCAAAAGCAAGATGGGGATATCGCATGGGCAACGGTGAAGTGAAGGATTTAATGATTCATGACGGTTTGACGTGCAGCTTTGAAGGGGTGCATATGGGTACCTATGGCAATAAGACAGCAAAGGATCTTGGCATCAGCCGTGAAACTCAGGACGAATGGGCGTTAAGGAGCCATCAAAGAGCAATCGCAGCAATAGAAAGCGGAGTATTTTCTGAGGAGATTGTGTCAGTCGAAATTCCGCAGCGCAAAGGTGATCCAATTCTTGTGAGTCAGGATGAAGCACCGCGAAAGGATACATCGATCGAAAGGCTTTCTTCATTAAGACCTGTTTTTCAGCATGACGGCACGATCACTGCAGGGAATGCTCCAGGGGTAAATGACGGTGCAGCTGCCTTTGTATTAATGAGTGAAGAGAGAGCTGAAAAGGAAGGCAAAAAGCCGCTGGCAGCTATTTTAGGCCATGCTGAAATTGCAATGGAAGCAGAAGACTTCCCTAAAACACCGGGTCTTGTAATCAAAAAACTTCTTGAGAAAACGGGGAAGAAGCTCGAAGACATTCACTTACTTGAAATAAACGAAGCTTTTGCTGCAGTAGCTCTTGCAAGTGTTGAACTAGCTGAACTGGACGCAGAAAAGGTGAACGTAAACGGGGGAGCCGTTGCTCTAGGTCATCCAATTGGAGCAAGCGGTGCAAGAATCCTGCTGACATTGATCCACGAACTGAAAAGAAGAGGCGGCGGGCTTGGAATCGCAGCTATTTGCTCAGGCGGCGGACAGGGCGATGCTATTTTAGTTGAAGTGAAGGGATAATCATTTCTGTTTTCGACAAAATTGTTCCTCTTCGCATGTGTATAGAACACGGTTGAAGATAAGCTTCGTGGCATCTTTTCTTATAATTTGCAACTGTATTCTTGCTCTATATTCACTTAAATGGATGAAAAAACAACAAAGTTTAAGAAAAGAGCCTACTAAAACAAGGGGGAAGCAGGATGGGAATCAAAAAAGTGATGGTAATCGGCGCAGGCCAGATGGGATCAGGCATTGCGCAAGTATGTGCAATGGCGGGCTACAGCGTGACTTTAAATGATTTGAATGAGGAATTTTTAAACAAAGGGCTCGGCGCAATCGGCAAAAATCTTCAGCGGCAAGTTGAAAAGGAACGCATTTCTGCTGCTGAAAAAGAAGAGATTCTGGCTAACATCATACCCAATGTCGAACTCTCGGCTGCAGAAAACGCAGATCTTGTCATCGAGGCTGCTGTCGAAAACATGGAGATTAAAAAATCCATTTTCACAAAGCTTGATGAAATAGCACCAGAGCATGCCATTCTGGCTACGAATACATCCTCTCTGCCTATTACTGAAATTGCAGCAGTGACAAAGCGTCCTGGAAAAGTGATCGGAATGCATTTTATGAATCCTGTTCCTGTCATGAAGCTTGTCGAAATCATTAAAGGTCTTGCGACAGAAGATGAAGTGTATAAAGAAATCGAAGAAATGACGCTTGCACTGAAAAAGGTGCCTGTTGAAGTGGAGGACTTCCCTGGATTTGTATCAAACAGAATTTTGATGCCAATGATCAATGAAGCCATTTATACACTTTATGAAGGGGTTGCAAGTGCTGAAGCCATAGATGAAGTGATGAAACTCGGGATGAATCATCCGATGGGCCCGCTGACACTGGCAGATTTTATCGGACTTGATACATGCCTCTCCATAATGGAAATTCTTCATGAAGGATTCGGAGATGACAAATACAGACCTTGCCCTCTTCTCCGGAAATATGTGAAAGCCGGCTGGCTTGGCAAAAAGACCGGAAGAGGATTTTATTCATACGAATAAGTTCATCAAGGGGGGGGGAAGAAGATGAATTTACGTTTCACAGAAGAGCAGAACATGATGCGCAAAATGGTTCGCGATTTTGCCCAAACAGAGATAGCCCCATATGTAGAGAGAATGGAAAAGGGTGAGTTTCCCCGGGAAATAGTCAAAAAAATGGGCAGTCTCGGTCTGATGGGAATCCCAGTTCCGGAAGAATACGGGGGAGCCGGGATGGATTTTCTTTCCTATATTATAGCTATCCATGAGCTTTCGAAGGTATCAGCAACCGTAGGGGTAATTCTTTCTGTTCACACCTCTGTCGGTACGAACCCGATTTTATACTTCGGCACAGATGAGCAAAAACAAAGGTTTATTCCAAAGCTTGCATCAGGCGAATATCTTGGCGCGTTCTGTTTGACGGAGCCTGGAGCAGGATCTGATGCAGGAAATTTGAAAACAAAGGCTTATCGTGACGGCGATCACTACATTTTAAACGGTTCAAAGATTTTCATAACAAACGGCGGTGAGGCGGATACGTATATCGTTTTTGCTTCAACCGATACAAAAGCAGGGCGCAAGGGGATATCCTGCCTTATTGTCGAAAAAGGAACTCCTGGATTTCATATTGGAAAAGACGAACATAAAATGGGGCTGCTCGGTTCAAGAACAGTCCAGCTGTCCTTTGAGGATGCGAAGATACCTGCAGCCAATCTTCTTGGGGAGGAAGGCACCGGCTTTCGGATTGCGATGGCGAATCTTGATGCAGGCCGCATAGGAATTGCTGCACAATCTCTCGGAATTGCAGAAGGAGCATTGGAAGCCGCTGTGGCTTATGCAAAAGGAAGGGTCCAGTTTGGAAAACCGATTGCCTCTCAGCAAGGTGTCGGGTTCAAGCTGGCAGATATGGCTTCTAATGTTGAGGCAGCAAGACTTCTAACCTACCAGGCTGCTTTTTTAAGAGGAAACGGGTTTTCCTGCGGAAAAGAAGCCTCTATGGCAAAACTGTTTTCTTCGAGAACAGCCATGGAAACGGCCACTGAAGCCATTCAGGTTTTTGGAGGCTATGGCTATACAAAAGATTATCCTGCCGAACGTTTTTTCCGTGACGCAAAAATATGCGAAATTTACGAAGGCACAAGCGAGATACAGCGAATCGTGATCAGCAAGCATCTGGTCGGATAAAAGAAGAGGGGGATGGAAAAATGAATTTTAAATTGTCTGAAGAACACGAAATGATCCGAAAAATGGTGAGGGATTTTGCGAAAAAAGAAGTCGAGCCGACAGCAGCGGAGCGTGATGAAGAGGAGCGCTTTGATCGAAACTTATTTGACCGCATGGCCGAGCTTGGACTGACAGGAATTCCATGGCCGGAAGAGTACGGCGGCATCGGCAGTGATTACCTCGCTTATGTCATCGCAGTTGAGGAGCTTTCAAGAGTTTGTGCATCAACAGGAGTTACATTGTCAGCACATACATCTCTTGCAGGCTGGCCTGTTTTTAAATTTGGTACAGAAGTGCAGAAGCAGCAGTATCTTCGTCCGATGGCAGAAGGGCAGAAAATTGGTGCTTACGGCCTGACTGAGCCTGGCTCGGGATCAGATGCCGGCGGAATGAGAACGAATGCCCGCCTTGATGGGGATCATTACGTTTTAAATGGCTCTAAGATCTTTATTACAAATGGCGGAATAGCAGATATTTATATTGTTTTTGCTGTAACAGATCCTGCTCAAAAGCATAAAGGAACAAGTGCGTTTATCGTGGAAAGCGGCTTCCCAGGATTTTCCGTCGGGAAAAAAGAAAGCAAAATGGGAATCAGGTCCTCTCCGACAACGGAAATCATTTTTGAAGATTGCCGGGTGCCGAAGGAAAATCTTCTTGGAGAAGAAGGCGATGGTTTTAAAATTGCGATGATGACACTTGATGGCGGGCGAAACGGTATTGCCGCACAGGCTGTCGGAATTGCACAGGGGGCACTGGATGCAGCTGTGGGTTATGCAAAAGGCAGGGAGCAATTTGGAAAGCCGATTGCAGCGCAGCAGGGAATCGGATTTAAGCTTGCCGATATGGCTACAAGTGTGGAAGCATCCCGTCTATTAACCTATCAGGCTGCATGGCTTGAATCGGAAGGCCTTCCATACGGAAAAGAATCGGCGATGTCAAAGCTGTTTGCCGGTGATACAGCGATGCGCGTCACAACAGAAGCTGTGCAGGTATTTGGCGGCTACGGCTATACGAAGGACTATCCGGTTGAACGATACATGCGCGATGCAAAAATTACGCAAATTTATGAAGGCACACAGGAAATCCAGCGTCTTGTTATTTCACGCATGCTGACAAAATAAAAAGCCCAACACATCCGAGGGAAAGGAGAGAGCAGATGATGAAAAGGGAAGTGCAGGCCTCTGTAAAAGATGAGCGGCTTGTAAAAAAACGCAGGGACCAGATGATCAAGGGTGCTGTCAGTCTTTTTAAAGAAAAAGGCTTTCACCGCACAACGACAAGGGAGATCGCCAAGTCTGCCGGCTTCAGCATCGGAACGCTTTATGAGTACATCCGCCAGAAGGAAGATGTTCTCTACCTCGTGTGCGACACCATATATGATGAGGTTCGGGAGAGGCTTGAACAGAATATAGACATGAAACAGGGAACCATTGAAAGCCTGGAGCTTGCCATTGCCAACTATTTCAGGGTGATTGATGAAATGCAGGACGAAGTTCTCGTGATGTACCAGGAAGCAAAGTCGCTTTCAAAGGATGCTTTGCCGTACGTCTTGCAGAAGGAAATCGAAATGGTTGCCATGTTTGAAACGGTGATCGAAGGCTGCATTCAAAACGGGGTCTGCCTGCTTTCTGAAACAGAAAAAAGGCTCCTCGCCCACAATATATTTGTTCAGGGGCAAATGTGGGGCTTCAGAAGATGGGCGCTTCAAAAGCTATATACATTGGAAGAGTTTATTGAATGCCAGACGAGCCTGATTTTAAAAGGGATCAAGTAAGGGAGAAATTTACTTAGCAAAGGGGGAAATGGAACATGCATATTTACAGGCCTAAGAATGCCGTGCGCTTTGTGACGGCTTCCAGTTTATTTGACGGGCATGATGCATCTATCAATATTATGCGAAGAATTCTTCAGGGGAGCGGCGCTGAGGTCATTCACCTTGGCCACAACCGCTCTGTTGAAGAAGTGGTCAATGCCGCTGTTCAGGAGGATGCACAAGGGATTGCGATCTCCTCTTACCAGGGCGGTCATGTGGAATATTTTAAATACATGTATGATCTTTTGAAGGAAAAAGGCGCGTCTCACATCCGCATCTATGGCGGCGGGGGCGGCGTCATCATTCCTAGGGAAATAAAAGAGCTTCACGATTACGGCATTGCATGGATCTTTTCTCCTGAGGACGGCCGGAAATACGGCTTGCAGGGCATGATCAATAAAATGCTGGAGGAATGTGATTATCCGACAGCAACGGAAATCAAAAATGAAGCGGAAGAGCTGAAAACAGGCAGCATAAATGCCATTGCGAAACTCATTACTCTTGCTGAGCAAAGAGCCCAGCAGCAAATGGAAACGGCTGCAGCTGCTGAACAGATCATTGATGAAATACAAAAGATCGGCTCATGTGCACCGGTGATCGGGATAACGGGAACTGGAGGAGCAGGAAAAAGCTCGTTAACCGATGAACTGATCCGCCGTTTTCTTCATGAACTTCCTGAACTGAAACTCGCGATTTTGTCAGTAGATCCGACGAAACAAAAAACGGGCGGAGCCTTATTAGGCGACAGAATCCGCATGAACGCCATTTTTAATCCGCGCGTTTATATGAGGAGTCTTGCAACAAGACAATCCAGATCTGAATTATCCCTTGCGATTCAAGATGCTATTTCCATTGTAAAGGCAGCGGGATATGACCTTGTTGTCGTTGAGACAAGCGGAATCGGGCAGGGTGACGCCGGGATCACGGAAATCTGCGATTTGTCTATGTATGTCATGACAAGTGAATTCGGAGCTCCGACACAGCTTGAGAAGATCGATATGATTGACTATGCAGATTTGATCGTTATTAATAAATTTGAACGAAAAGGCTCTGAAGATGCAAAACGGCAGGTGCAAAAACAGTTCCAGCGCAGCCGCATGCTTTTTGAGAAAGAGCTTGATGAAATGCCAGTTTATGGGACGATCGCAAGCCAGTTCAATGATCCGGGCACAAACACCCTTTTTAATGCCCTTTTAGAAACCATTCGAACGAAGACAGGGAAGGACTGGCAGTCGGAGCTTGAGACGGTCACCGATGTGAAAAAACAAAATGTGATCATTCCGACTGACAGAAGATATTATCTGCGGGAGCTGAGCGAAACAGTCCGCCAGTATCATAAAAAAGCAGAAATGCAGGCAGCGTCTGCGAGAAAGCTTTTCCAGGCTGAAGGAGTCCTTGAGGCACTGAAGGAGGACAATGAGGAGAGTGTCATTGAAGCCGTTGAAAAGCTTAGAAACAAGGCAGAGGAAGAGCTGACGCCTGAGTCGCGCGGCATACTGAGAAATTGGGAAGAACAAAAGGAAATGTATCGTTCAGATCAGTTTGTCACAAAGGTCAGAGACCGTGAACTTGTCACAAAGCTTAAAAGCAAGACTCTTTCAGGTCTTGATATCCCTAAAGTAGCACTGCCGAATTTCAAAGATTACGGCGAGATTCTCCGCTGGGTTTATAAAGAAAATGTCCCTGGAAACTTTCCATATACAGCTGGTGTTTTCCCTTTTAAAAGGGAAGGAGAAGATCCGAAACGCCAATTTGCGGGAGAAGGTACGCCTGAAAGAACGAACAGGCGCTTTCATTACCTGTCTAAGGATGATGAAGCCAAACGCCTTAGTACGGCATTTGATTCTGTCACCCTTTATGGAGAAGATCCAGCTTACAGACCTGATATTTATGGGAAGATCGGAGAAAGCGGCGTAAGCATCTGTACACTTGATGATATGAAAAAGCTATACAGCGGCTTTGATCTTTGTGCTCCGTCCACCTCTGTATCAATGACAATCAATGGGCCTGCGCCGATTATTCTCGCAATGTTCCTGAACACAGCAATTTCACAGCAAATTCAAAAGAAAACAGAAGAGCTTGGCCGCGAGCTGACAGAAGAAGAATTGACAAATGTCAAATATGGCACCCTGCAGTCCGTACGCGGAACGGTTCAGGCAGATATTCTGAAAGAGGATCAGGGACAGAACACTTGCATCTTCTCTACTGAATTTGCACTGAAGCTTATGGGAGACATACAGGAATATTTTATTAATAATAAGGTTCGAAACTATTATTCTGTTTCGATATCAGGCTATCATATTGCAGAAGCGGGAGCCAACCCGATTTCACAGCTTGCTTTTACGCTCGCAAACGGCTTCACTTACGTGGAATATTACTTAAGCAGAGGCATGAAAATCGATGAATTCGCTCCTAACCTTTCCTTCTTCTTCTCAAACGGACTTGATGCGGAATATACGGTGATTGGCCGTGTTGCAAGAAGAATCTGGGCAACGGTGATGAGGGATAAGTATGGGGCAAATGAACGAAGCCAGAAGCTGAAATATCATGTCCAGACTTCAGGACGATCCCTGCATGCTCAGGAAATCGATTTTAATGATATCAGGACGACCCTGCAGGCGCTTATGGCGCTTCAGGACAATTGTAACTCTCTTCATACAAATGCTTATGATGAAGCCATCACAACACCTACAGAGGAGTCTGTGCGGAGAGCAATGGCCATTCAGATGATTATTACAAAAGAACTTGGTTTGGCAAAAAATGAGAATTCGCTTCAAGGATCCTTCATCGTTGAAGAACTGACTGATCTTGTGGAAGAAGCCGTGCTTCAGGAATTCGACCGCATCAATGAGCGCGGAGGAGTTCTCGGTGCAATGGAAACGCAGTATCAGCGCGGAAAAATCCAGGATGAAAGCATGTTCTATGAAATGAAAAAGCACTCGGGAGAGCTACCGATCATTGGTGTGAATACGTACTTGAATCCGAATCCGCCATCAGAGGAAGAGCTGGACAGCATGGAAATTGCCCGTGCTTCAAAGGAAGAAAAAGAAACACAGATTCGCAATTTGAGAGAATTCCAGAAGCGGAATGAAAATGAGGTGACGAGTGCACTTCACCGCCTGAAACAGACTGCCAGACAAAACGGCAATCTTTTTGAGGAATTAATGGAAACGGTCAGATTTGCAAGCCTTGGCCAAATTACAGGTGCCCTGTATGAGGTCGGCGGGCAGTACCGCCGAAATATGTAATAGTGAAAAACCGGTCCATTTTTGAATGGGCCGGTTTTTTGCCTTGTATGTTCCTATTCCTCATTGCAGTGTACCGTGTGACCAGCCTTTGATAATAAAATAAATCTGTGAGCACAATGAAACCTTTTCTGCCAAAAAACGTATAGTATCGACATGGTCAGCAAAAAAAGAGAGATTTGCTGATTTTTGGGAGATCAGATAGGAATTAGTTGAGTTTTGCAGAATAGTTGTTAGTATTAGTTATATAGTCAGATTTTTTGCATTTTATGGGCAGGCCAATGGAATGACAAAAAACAGGAACTATGAAATTGGTACATAACCCGATCACAAGCAAAGGAGCGTGAACAAATGGCAATTTCATTGCAAAAAGGACAGAAAATTGATTTGACCAAGGGGAACAGCAGTCTGAATTCCATCATGGTCGGTCTCGGCTGGGATCCTGTTCAGCAGGGCGGCGGAGGATTTCTTGGCGGACTGCTTGGCGGAAAATCTTCGAATGTTGACTGTGATGCTTCTGTGTTAATGCTTGATGAAAATGACCGTCTGCTGGATAAGAAAAGTGTTATTTATTTTGGTAACCTTCAAAGCCACTGCGGCAGTGTAAGACATTCAGGAGATAACCTTACTGGCCAGGGCGAAGGGGACGATGAACAAATCCGCGTTGATCTTCAAAAAGTGCCTGCAAATGTACATAAGCTGGTATTCGTGGTGAACATCTACCAGGCAGTTCAAAGAAAGCAGCACTTCGGTATGATTAAAAATGCATTTATCCGTGTAGTGGATGCTTCCACTAATATGGAGATGGCCCATTTTAATTTAACAGATAACTATTCAGGTTTAACCTCTCTATTTCCCGGGGAAATTTACCGATACGGCAACGAGTGGAAGTTTGCAGCGGTAGGCCAGGGCACTTCTGATGCTTCGATCGGGGATATCGCAGGCCGCTACGCTTAATTAGCAGAAAATGATAACTAAATAATAGATAGCAATTAAAATAAGGCTCTTTTCTTAAACTTTGTTGCTCATGACCCTATATTTAGTTCAACAAACCATATCTATAAGGCAAGAATTTTAAGAAAAGATGCCCCGAAGCTAGACTAATTGCGTGATAACAGCTTTTACGGATAGCAACAATCTCTGCGAAAACAGCCTAAAATAAAAAGGAGTCGATAAAGCATGGCTATTTCTCTAACTAAAGGACAAAAAGTTGATTTAACAAAAGGTAATCCTGGATTAACAAAAGTAACTGTCGGACTTGGATGGGACACAAATAAATATGACGGAGGAAATGATTTCGACCTTGATTCTTCTGTATTTTTGCTTGATGAAAACGGCAAATGCCCAACAGAAGCTGAGTTTGTTTTCTACAATAACCTAAAGGGCGGAAATGGCTCTGTAGAGCATACCGGCGATAACAGAACTGGAGAAGGCGAAGGCGATGATGAACAAGTCCTTGTAAACCTTCAAGACGTTCCTCAAAACATTCAAAAAATCTCTTTTGCTATTACGATTCATGATGCAGAAGCCCGCAGCCAAAACTTTGGTCAGGTTTCCAATGCTTACGTGCGCATCTTGAACCAGGAAAGCAATGAAGAATTAATCCGTTATGACCTTGGAGAAGACTTCTCCATTGAAACAGCAGTAGTAGTAGGGGAATTGTACCGCCACGGCACTGAATGGAAATTCAATGCAATCGGCAGCGGCTACCAGGGCGGTCTTGCGTCCCTGGTAAATGACTACGGCCTAAATGCTTAATCGTAAAACTGAAAATGGAAGGTGCGTTGATTATGGCGCACCTTTTTCTGATAGAAAAGAATTTTCACGAATCGATTTAATTAAAATTATGCAAACGGGGTGGAGAAATGGGTATTACATTATCTAAAGGGCAGCGTCTTGATCTGACAAAATCAAATCCGGGACTGACAAAAGTTGTTGTAGGGCTTGGCTGGGATACAAATCTTTATTCAGGAGGATTCGATTTTGACTTGGATGCTTCTGCATTTCTTGCTGATAAGAACGGAAAAGTGCAAAATGACGAGGAATTTATTTTCTACAATAATTTGAAAAGCCCAACTGGTGCTGTAGAACACACAGGTGACAACCGGACAGGTGAAGGAGAAGGTGATGATGAACAGATCATCATTGATTTTAAACTCGTTCCTGCTCATGTTGAAAAAATCGGCATCACTGTAACGATTCATGATGCTGAACAGCGCAAACAAAATTTCGGACAGGTTTCCAATGCATTCGTAAGGATTGTCAATGCGGATAACGATGAAGAAGTGCTTCGTTTTGACCTTGGGGAGGATTTTTCCATTGAAACGGCCGTTGTTGTATGTGAGCTTTATAAGCATAACGGAGACTGGAAATTCAATGCAATTGGAAGCGGATTTTCTGGCGGGCTGGCTGCTCTTTGCAGAAATTATGGGCTGGACGTTTAAATATTCTTTTTTTAGGGAAAAAGACCTCGATTTTCCATTTTTAAGGAAAGCATGACCGTAAACGAATTTTGGGGATTGGGGGATATAAAGAGTGAAACATTTTCATTATCTGCCGAATAAAAAACGCAAGGAAATCTTTTTTCTGGAACCGGCTGAATTTTTCAAAGAGACAGATAAAGAGCTGCTTTCCTATGCTTTGGGTGCAGCCCTGTATATGCCTGGAAGCAGGCAAACGATCGCAAAAGACGTGCTATCAGGAAAATATCTGAATGGAAAGCATGAGGGCCTCACGTCAATGGTTATTTGCCTGGAGGATTCCATTGGCGACGGGGAAGTGCTGGATGCAGAGAACAATATTGCGGCCAATTTAACCGAATTGTACGAACAGATAACAAGAGGCCGTTTCAGCGAATATGATCTTCCGCTGATTTTTGTGCGGGTCAGGGAGCCTGTCCAAATGAAAAGATTGGCAGAAAAATTCGGACCGCATCTTTCATTGCTGACGGGATTTATTTTCCCTAAGGTGGACAGGTACAATGTGAGGGATTATTTTTTCGCATTACGGTCGATTGCTGATGAGAATGAAATGGTCTTATATGGCATGCCAATCCTTGAAACCTCCCAGGTTATTTACAGGGAAACAAGGCTTGAGGAATTGCTTGAAATTAAATATGTTCTTGATGAATACCGGAAATTCGTCCTCAATGTCCGGCTCGGAGGTACAGATTTTTCAGGGCTATACGGCATACGAAGAAGCAGGGGAACGACCATTTATGACATTTCTGTCATTAGAGACTGCATCACGGATATCATCAATATTTTTGGCAGAAGCGATAACGAATATGTCATTTCAGGACCAGTCTGGGAATACTTTGGCGGCCGCACGCGTTTTTTAAAACCGCAGCTTCGTCAGACCCCTTTTCAGCAGGCTTCAGGAGATGAAGGCTTGCGTTTGAGAAAGGATTTAATCCATCGCTATGATGATGGGCTTATTCATGAAATTCTTTTAGACAATGCAAATGGCCTTGTTGGGAAAACCATTATTCATCCATCTCATATTAAGCTAGTAAATGCTCTAGGCAGCATATCGATGGAAGAATACTTGGATGCATCCTCCATTCTCGCAGAAGCAGATACCTACAACGGTGTGATTAAAAGCGAATTTTCCAATAAGATGAATGAGATAAAGCCTCACTATAACTGGGCAAGAAAAATCATGCTGAAATCAAAAATTTACGGGGTGTTCCATGAGAATCAATCATTTATTGAACTCATCAGTGAAACAGCAGCAGAACACGCATACATTTAATATTCTTGAGGATCTTTCGGTTCGTATTCAAGTAAACGAAAACCCTTATTTTATTCCGCTTGAAACCCTATTTTCAATGGCAGCCAGAATGAATAAAAAAAGAGCTTTTTTATTTGTGAGCAAAATTCTGGGTAAACATCTTCCGGTTGACCCAGGACGGGCTTTGCTAACAGGAAAGGCTTTGGCTCTTCGTTATATGGAAGTTGTCCATAGCATGAGCAGCCCTGAGAAGGATGAAAATCTGGAAAATTTGCACAGCGGGATGGCACTTCCGAAAATAAAGCCCTCTCAAATTCGCCTTCCGGAAGAAACGGTTTTTATCGGATTTGCTGAAACAGCAACAGCTCTCGGACATGCTGTGTTTGAAAACTTCCAAAACGCCACTTTTTTCCACACTACAAGGGAACAAATTGAAGGGGTAGAGTCGATTATCCACTTTGAAGAAGAGCATTCCCATGCCACTTCCCATAGATGCTATATAAAGGATGAAATCATTAATGCCGGGCAGCCGGTTGTATTAGTTGATGACGAAGTGACAACAGGTAAAACAGCCCTGAATATTATTGAGTCGATCCAGCATACATACCCAAGAAAAGAATATACCGTCATCTCGATCCTTGATTGGCGTTCTGAAGAAAACCAGGAGAAATTCCGCCAGGCAGAGCAAAGGCTTGGCATAAGGATTCACACCGTTTCCCTTCTGCAAGGAACGATGGAATTAGAAGGGCAGCCTGTAACGGATCTGCATTGTGAAGAAGGAAATCCATTTGCCTTTGACTCTGAGATAAATAAACATTTTCTTGAGCATTTTTCCGATGAAGCGATTCAAGGTGCAAAGGAGTACTTGTTTTATACGGGACGCTTCGGAATGAGAGACCATCACCAGATTGTGGCTGAACGAAAAGCTTTTGAAGCAGGGGCAAAACTTTCTGATTTCAGGACAGGCATGCGGACTCTTTGCCTTGGAACAGGGGAATTCATGTATTTGCCGATGAAAATAGCTCAAAAGATGGGCGACGGAGTATTCTATCAGTCGACGACGAGAAGTCCAATTCATCCTGTTAATCTGGAGGGCTATGCGGTGAAATCATCATTTCCGTTCGCGAATCCTGAAGACGAAAGCATCCTCCATCACTTTTATAACGTCGAGCTTGGACAATACGATGAGGTCTTTGTGTTTTTTGAAAGAGAGGCAGCTGAAGAAAGCCTTAGGCCAATGCTGCAGCAGCTGAAAAAAGTCTTTCCGGTAATCCATCTTGTTTTTTTTAATAGCAAAAAAGCTACTAAACTTATTTAATCAAAATGAAGGCGGTGCGATCGATGGAAATGACATTGGAACACTTACCGCAGCCTGGGAAGCTCGGGAGTTACTCGAAAGATGACGTGATTTTTCTTTTGAAAGATTTAAGCCATGTAGAGGAACTGGAGAAGTCAACAATGGAGCGGGAAATTGCCGTTCAATCCGGCGGCCATTATTCTGAAATGCTTCCTGTTGAGTATAAGCCTTCCGAAGAATATTTGCAGCTTTATTATCAGTCTCTTGAAAAATACAAACTGAAGCTGGCAGTCGCAGTCGGCTTTGTAGCGGAGAAAATATTGGAGCACAAGGGTGAAAAGACCGTCCTTGTTTCGCTGGCACGAGCAGGCACGCCAATAGGCATATTAATCAAAAGATACATTTTACATAAATACAGGCTGAACCTTCCTCATTACAGCATTTCCATTATTAGAGGCAAGGGAATTGATGAAATAGCAATGAAATACATCCTTGCCAATCATGAGGGATATGGCATCCAGTTTATTGACGGATGGACAGGAAAAGGGGCCATTACCCGCGAACTAAAGGAAGCTGTTGAAGGCTTTAACCAAACCTATCAAACAGCGATTGACGATTCGCTTGCCGTCCTTGCTGATCCGGGCTACTGCTGCTCTATTCTCGGAACGCACGAGGATTTTCTTATTCCGAGTGCCTGCCTGAATTCTACCGTTTCGGGTCTTGTCAGCAGAACGGTTTTGAATGAAAAATGGATCAAACCCAATGATTTCCATGGAGCAAAGTATTATAATGAATTAATAGATGAAGATGTTTCCAACCATTTCATTGACCGGATTACCCAGCAGTTTCAGAAAGCTGGCGAAGAGATTGCGAGAAAGCTTGAATCAGCAAAATCTGTTGAGGAAAAGCCTGACTTTCGCGGCATTAGAGAAATAGAAAGAATGCAGAAGGAATTTGGGATTGAAAACATGCACCACATTAAACCGGGTGTGGGAGAGACGACGAGGGTTCTTTTGAGAAGAGTGCCGTGGAAGGTTCTTGTGAAGGATGTTTCTAATCCTGAGCTTGCTCATGTCCTGCTTTTGGCAAAAGAAAAAGAGGTCCCTGTCGAGGAATATCCTGATATGTCTTATACGTGCTGCGGCTTGATTAAGCCCTTAAAATAGGAGGATTTCAACATGCTTTTTGCAAGTGACTTGGATCAGACCCTTATTTATTCAAGAAAATCCTTCAGGGGTGAGATTGCTGAAACGGACATCCAGCTGATTGAAACGCTTGAGGGCAAAGAAATTTCTTTTATGACTAATAAAGCAATCAATCTTCTGAAGGAGGTTGCCGCATCTTTCGTATTTGTGCCTGTTACAACACGGACCGTTGAGCAATATCAGAGGATATCAATCTTTCAGGAAACCATTATTCCCCGATTTGCCATCACGAGCAACGGCGGGAACATTCTTGAAAACGGCAGAGCTGATGAAGAGTGGAACAGAAAATTAAAGGATCTTATGGACACTCAATGTGCTCCGATCGAAGAAATAGCAGCAGGGTTTGATAAACTGGCATCAGAAGAATGGGTGATAAAAAAACGCAATGCAGAATCGCTGTTTCTCTACTATATCATTGAACGGAGCAAGATTCCTCCGAAAGAGCTGGCTAAATTCACTTCATGGCTTGAGAAACAGGGGTGGACATATTCTCTTCAGGGAAGAAAACTTTACTTTGTGCCAAGGCCTGTGAACAAGTGGAATGCTCTCCTTCATGTATGCGAACGGCTGAATAGTGAAAAAGTGATAACAGCAGGAGATTCCCTGCTTGATTTATGCATGCTTGAAGGGGCACATCATGCGTTTTGTCCGCTGCACGGAGAACTTGGGACTGGCGAAGTTCCTTTGCAGGGTCACATTATGAAGACAGAAAAAAATGGCATACTGGCTTCGGAGGAAATCCTCGAATCCGTGTTGAAATTAAGTAAAACAGGGCTGCTGGCTTAATAAAAAATGCGCAAGCGCCTTGTTCAGCCTAAGGCAAGCATAAGACGGTCAACCGGAGAAAGGCGGTTTTCCCTCTTTGGATGAACGGTTTATGACCTCAGATCGGGCTAGGCGCTGGAGCTGGAAAAATCAAACTAGAAATTCATACTTCTTTTCTTTTAAGCAAAGCGCAAGGCGTCTTGAGCTAGATTCAGTGGGCAAAACTGAGTTAAAAATGATATAAATTCTGATAGTATTTAAAAGGCTTTTTTTCCGTCTCGCCGATTTACAAAGCTTTCTAATTTTTCGCGGAAACAGCCTGGGTCATAAGACATAGACAATACACTTAAGAGGAGGGCTGCCGATGCATCCGGAATTGAAAACAAAGCCTGTAACAGTTGAAGAAACGAATTGGGCGAGCTTCATTAATACACCTTTAACTGCGAGAGAAGGGTATATTTCAAACTCAGCTGAAATCGTCATTCCGCATACGGCAGTCAGGCTTTTGGGCGTTCCATATGCGGAAGATGAATATTTTCAAATGCTTTATGATATGGCTCATCAGGAGCAGCCGGCAATCTACCCATTAAGCGAAATTTTGAATAAAGAAATTCAGCAGGAAAAATTCCAGGCAATCCAGAATTTGCTTCTGATACATGGTAAGGAAAAGCTCTCCATTAATCGGTTTGTTGCTTTTATGGATCGGGATTCTTTACTGCCGGCCCTAGAAGATCCAGGCTTAAACCGCCATCTTCGCTCTTCTTTTATCAGCGTGCTGAATCATTTTGCTTCTTCCCATCCAGATGGCCTTTCGAATAACCAGTTTCGAAGAGTTATAGTGGATTTGGTAAAATGGACATGGAATCATCTTTATGGCTGGATTGCTAAAGATAATGGCGAAATTCCGAGAGTCATGTGGTACGGTTCTGCCTCGGTAAGTGAGCAGTACTTTCTCTACTTGCTGTTTGTTTTCGGCTGTGATCTGATCCTTATCCATCCGGAAGGAGATGATGTTTTGCCTGAAGCAGATCCGGAACAAAAGGCGGGTTCAGCTATCCGGTTTCCCGGAACGCATGAGCTGATCCCATTTCCTAAGGAGCGGCCAAAAAGGAAATCAACGGTTGCCTATAAAGCAACGAAAGAAATGGAACAGGTCCTGCATTCCGATGACTCCATGCTGTACAAGCCATGGCAGTTCAGGAACTATAGCACCACTTCAATAACACTGAAAACAACATATGATGAGCTTTTTCTGCTAATAAAAGAACAAGCCTTCCTGCGGCCGAATTTTGAAGTGAGCAACAAAACGGTTCATATTCCAGCGATTTTTTCGAAAATCATGGGTATTTCAAAAAATAGAAAAGCCTATTGGGCAAAACTTGAGGAACTGAGAGAATTTGAGCTCTCTCTTGTGATTCGCCATTTTCCTTTTACAAGGCCAGTAAAAGGGAATCCTCAATTTCATTTCAAAGACGCCTTAAACAAGGAAAATCGGCTTGATCCTGAAAAAATGATGGCTAGCAGCTGGTGGAAATATAGAATGCTGCCTTCGGGTCTTCAGCATACTATTGCTTCGGCCATTTCAAATTATATTGCCAATCCGCGGCTGAAACGGCTGGATGGGGAAAGCGAAAAAGGGCTGCATTATTTTCTGTTTAATCATGCAATGGAAATACCGCAGTCTATCATTAATTTGCTCCAGAATTTTGATTATGCACAGTATGTGCCTAGAATCATTCTTTACAACAATGAAAACAGCGGCAAACTGTCGAGATCAGATTCAGCTATGCTGCTTTTGCTGAACGAATTGGGGCTGGATATCGTTATATTTAATCCAGCAGGCTATATGGACATTGAAGAATTTATTGATGAAAAATCCTTTGATATCCATTGGCTCGATGAGATGAATCACAGCGAGCTTTACAGAGAACCGACACTTTTGCAGAAATTTATCAGAAGAATATTTTAATCAGCTAACCATATAGGGAGGGACCAGGAAATGAACAATCTCACAGCATTAAATAACGTTCAGCCTGACCAAGCAGAAGAAATACTGGAAAGAGGGCGGTCTGATCTTAAAGAAAGACTTAAAAAAGAGCCCAATGTTCAGCAGCTGGCAGAAAAAATAGACCACAGAGATCAGGTAGCTATCTTAGAATACGGAAGAGAACCGGCTAACGAAATTTCTGCTTTTTCAGGGCGAATTCTCGATACGATCAAATCGAGCAGCATGGAAGAATCGAGTGCTTTGCTGAAGCATCTTGGAAAAATCATGGACCGCTTCGATCCGAAAGATTTCACGGAGCAAAAAGGGTTTATGTCCAAATGGTTTAATAAAGGCCAAAAGCTTGTTGAAAAGTTAATGTCCAAATACCAGACGATGGGTTCTGAAATAGATAAAGTGTATGTGGAAATTGTAAAGTACGAAGATGAAATGAAGAGGTCAACCAACACGCTTGAACAGCTGTATGAACAAAACTTTCAATACTATTTGGAGCTTGAAAAGCATGTTGTCGCGGGTGAACTGAAACTCGAGGAATTGAAGTCTAAAATTCCGGTTATAGAAAGCCAGGCAGCAAACGGCGATCAGCTGAAAAACATGGAGCTTGACTCTCTCAAAAATGCAACAGAGCTCTTGGAACAGCGGGTCTATGACCTTGAACTTGCAAAACAGGTTGCGTATCAGTCTGCACCGCAAATCCGTCTTTTGCAGCGGGGGAACACAAAGCTTATCGGTAAAATCAATTCGGCATTTGTGACGACCATTCCGATTTTTAAAACAGGCTTAATCAATGCCATTGCAGCCAAAAGACAGAAGCTTGTCGCTGATTCTATGAATGAGCTAGAAAAACGGACGAATGAAATGCTTATCCGGAATGCGCAAAACATTTCTCAGCAAAGCGTTGATATTGCGAGAATGGCCGGCAGCCCGAGCATTAAAATTGAGACTATTGAAGAAACATGGAATATTATTTTAAAAGGCATGCAGGAAACAAAAGCAATCGAGGATGATAACAAACGGATCAGAGATGAAGGCCGGGTCCGCCTCGAACAGCTTCAAAACAATTTCGACAAAATCAAATCGAACCGCGGGTAATAATATAGTGATTAGTAGAAAGTGAGGCGCCGGCAATACGCTGGCGCTGCTTTTTCTTCCATCGAAAAGGCAAACATAATGGAACAGTTGGTTTACCCGAAAAAATATGGTAGCATAAAGTGCTGGAAATTGTTTATAATGAATGGTATGACTGCAGGTTATTAAATATAGGGATAAGCATGCCCTCTAAGCTCTAGCAATCTTATTCCGTGAAAACATAAGGCTCTTTTCTCAAACCTTGTTGATATTTGCTCTCATTTCTGGCTTCTAAAAGGTATATTTTCTTATTAAGAGAAGATCCCAGAAGCTAGTCTGACTGCATTTTATGAACTAATAAGAAAAACAGCCAAACATAAAGTGAAAGAGCCTTTATACATAAGGTTTTAGCCAATACGGCTTGAGCAATTGTGCAAGGTTTCAGATCATGAAAGATTATTGAAAGGGAGTGCCTGGTGTGAGCCTGACAAAATACTCGCCTGAACAAATAAAAGAGATGGCAATGGTAGAATTGGCTTTTGATTTATTAACAGAAAAAAAGCAGCCTGTAACATTCAAGGAGCTTTTGGAAGAAATTAAAAGTATGCTTGAGTTAACTGACAAGCAGGTTGAAGAAAAAATTGCTCAGTTTTATACTGATCTAAACATTGACGGCAGATTCCTTGCCCTTCAAGATGCTATGTGGGGTCTTCGCAAATGGTATCCATATGACCAAATCGAAGAAGATATTGCCCCGACTGTAAAGCCTAAGAAGAAAAAAGGCAAAAAAGCAGCTGCTAAAGAGGAACTTGACGAAGAAGATTTCGATGAAGTGGAAGAAGATCTTGACTTCGATGAACTTGATGACTTCGATGATGATGCTGAAGAAGAAGCCGAAGATGACATTGACGCTGATGATGCAGATGAAGAAGATGAGGATCTTGCAGAAGAAGAATTCGATCTTGACGAAGATCTAGACACGGATGACGACGAGGAAGATGATGAAGACCTCGATGAAGATGAGAAATCTAAATAATTCAACAGGGCACCTGGTTCGCAAGTTTGTGAATGAGGTGCCTTTTTATGCAATAAGGCACCTTTTTTAGATGAATATCGGTCTTCAGGACTGTTTCTTCTAATCATGAAAATCAGCTTGACTTTCTGAAGGACAGTAGGTAGTATTTTATTTGGGCTCTTTAATTGAGACATTGTTCTTTCATGAATAATTATCAGCTCCCTTCTGAATTGATTTGGAAGGGAGCTTTCTTATTTATTGCTTTTTTTATTTTTTCTGCTGAAATAGCAGTTTTCATGCTGAACTACAATCCATAAGAGTGCATCCATACTATCTATTATGCCGCAGTATAAAACCTTTCTTTTTTGGCGGAAAATGTTTTATTACGCTTTGGCGCACAATATATACATCCATAAATTCGAGGGGGAAAAGCATCAAATGACAAAGTATATTTTCGTAACCGGCGGTGTGGTTTCATCGCTCGGAAAAGGCATCACAGCAGCCTCTCTAGGCCGTTTGCTGAAAAACAGAGGCTTAAGCGTCACCATTCAGAAATTTGATCCATACATTAACGTTGACCCGGGAACCATGAGCCCATACCAGCACGGTGAAGTGTTCGTTACAGGCGACGGCGCGGAAACGGATCTGGATTTAGGCCACTACGAACGATTCATTGACATCAATTTAACAAAATTGAGCAATGTCACGACAGGAAAAATTTATTCCACAGTACTGAAAAAAGAACGCCGCGGAGACTACCTTGGCGGAACGGTTCAAGTCATTCCCCACATCACAAACGAAATCAAAGAACGCGTTTTCCGTTCTGGAAGAGAAACAAACGCTGATGTCGTTATCACAGAAATCGGCGGAACAGTAGGGGACATCGAATCCCTTCCTTTCCTTGAAGCAATCCGCCAAATCAAAAGTGATATCGGCAGAGACAATGTTATGTACATCCACTGTACACTTGTTCCTTACCTGAAAGCTGCTGGAGAAATGAAAACCAAACCAACCCAGCATAGTGTAAAAGAATTGAGAAGCCTCGGCATTCAGCCAAACGTCATCGTTGTACGTACAGAAGCGCCCATTTCACAGGATATGAAAGACAAAATTGCCTTATTCTGTGATATAGATGAACGTGCCGTTATTGAAGCAACAGATGCTGATACCCTCTACTCTGTACCGCTTGCTCTTCAAGCTCAATCATTCGATCAAATCGTATGCGAGCACTTGAAGCTGGATTGCCCTGAAGCAGACATGACAGAATGGAAAGAGCTTGTTCATAAAGTGACAAACCTTTCTTCTACAACTCGCATTGCCATGGTCGGAAAATATGTTGAACTCCAGGATGCGTATATCTCTGTTGTCGAAGCATTGCGACATGCAGGTTATGCTTACGATGCTGACATTGATATCAAATGGATCAATGCTGAGCATGTAACTGACGATAACGTTCAAACGATGCTTGCTGATACTGACGGCATTCTGATTCCTGGCGGTTTCGGTGACCGCGGTATCGAAGGTAAAATCATCGCGGTTAAATATGCGCGTGAACACAAAGTGCCATTCCTTGGAATCTGCCTCGGCATGCAAGTGGCTTCCATTGAATATGCCCGCAATGTTCTCGGGCTTAAAGGTGCTCACTCTTCAGAGATTGACCCGGCTTCTCCGTATCCGGTTATCGATCTTCTGCCTGAACAAAAGGATGTAGAAGACCTAGGAGGAACTCTTCGTCTTGGTCTTTACCCATGTAAGCTTGATGAGAACTCAAAAGCTTACGAAGCTTATCAGGATGAAGTCATCTATGAGCGCCACCGTCATCGTTATGAATTCAACAACGAGTTCCGCCAGCAAATGGAAGATGCCGGGTTTATCTTCTCTGGTACAAGCCCTGACGGAAGACTCGTTGAAATTATCGAGCTGAAGGACCACCCTTGGTTTGTGGCTTCCCAATTTCACCCGGAATTCACATCAAGACCAACTCGTCCGCAGCCGCTATTCCGTGAATTCATTCACGCTTCTCTTAAAACAGCTGAAAAATTGTAAGGAAAAATCCCTGCGATTGAACAAGGCCACTGAAAATCTGCCGATTTTGATTTCCTGGTAGGCCTAAATACAAAAAAGCCGTATTTATTCCATATATTTGGAATAAATACGGCTTTTTTCATGTTTTCAATTCTCTTTTTTACCCTATTTTTCCCCCGCCAGCTTCAGTACTCTTTTTAGATAGACGGTAAATATGGCCATGGCTCCTTGCATTTCCATGCCAATCAGACCCCATCATTGGAACCACCCCTACTCGAATAGATTATCTCTATTATAAAAAAGCCAGATCCCTTTAAAAGTAAGGGATTTGACCTCTAGCAGTCTGGTTAAAGTTTATTGGTTTCATAGCACTAGGCTGATTGAAACGGAAGGTGCGAGACTACTGCGGGATCAGCGGGACAGGTGAGACCCCGCAGGCGCATTAGCGCTGCGGAGGCTTAGGAGGCTTACTGCACGCCCCGCGGAAAGCGAAGCCTCCTGTAAAGGAAATCAACCGGCCAATTTAACAAAGGTTATCCTTTAAAGACTTTTTCAGTGGCCTCGATTGAACCCCAGGGATTTTTTTGATGGGATACGATGTGGGTGGGAGCGGGTAGTACTCATAAAACCTGAGAGTGTGCTTTTTAGCAGGGCTTGGCGCTCAAAAACCTGAGAGTTCGCTTTTGAACGGTTGGGCGATCAAAAAACTGAGAGTTCCCTCTTAAAGGTTTCAGAGCGCTCATAAATTTGGAAGTTCGCTCATAAAAGCAGCTGAACGCTCTTAAATTTGCGAGAGGGCTCAAAAATTACCGTACGCGCTCTTAAATCTGTGTGTCCGCTCATAAAAAACTCGTGAGCGCTCATAAACTCCTGTACGCGCTCATAAACCGCTGTATCAGCTCATAAAGCCGAAATTCTCTATCAAAAGCACATGAAAATTCTCATCAGCCGCCTATTTAGCTGCTCAAACTCCCTTTCTAACCCCAATCCCATATCAAAAACCAGCCAAGTTGACAAGTCTCTTTTCCTAAACTTTGTTGCTTTATCGTCTCTATAACTTGAAAATACTTGTCAATTAGGCAGGAATTTCAAGAAAAGATGCACCGAAGAGAGTCTCATTCGTTTGCAAAACTTATACGAATCGCATTAATCGAAGCGAAAAGAGCTATTAACAAAAATCCTCTTTCAAAATTCCATATCAAAATAGGACTAGAGTTCATCCTCATCATACTCATCCAGAATTTCCTTCAAAGTAAGTCTCAAGGCATAGTAAGCATACAATGCTGTCATAATTGCAGGAAAACCGTATCTGCTTCCATCCTCTGCTGGGATAAGAGGCTTTTTTAATTTGGAATCAATATAAACATCGGCATAGTCGCTGGTGTTTTCCTCTGCTTCTTTCATGAATGCAGAAACGGCGACAAAAGGAATTTGCTTTGTCTGCAGCTTTTTTGCTAGAGAAAGAGCTTTTTTATCATTGGAAAAACGGGAAAAGATCAGGATGCGGTCGGCGTCAGTTAACTCTGCCATTTTTCCTTCCTCATTGAAAAGAGGTTTGCCGTTGGGAATAGGCTCTTGGCTTAGTAAGGCTTCTGCCAGCACGGCTTTTAATTCATCAAACCCATGAAGGTAGATGGTACCATCGCCAACGGCAGCCTGAGCCAAAAGGCGAGCGCCGTCTTCTATCGTTAATTCTTCTTGTTGGGCTATTCGGTTAAAGTGTCCGGTCAGCTGTGTTGTAAAGATTTTAAGCACGGGCTTTCTCCTTTATCTATCTGAAATGGTATCCTCTATTATACGAAAAAGCGGTATTGAAGAAAAGTAATGCAGAAATTGTCGAAGAAGTTGTCGCCGTTTGTGCAGGAAATTGGTCATGCCAAAAAGAATAATTAGGATAGATAACTGGAGAGCCATTGGAAAATACGCGAAGAGGTGTCGATTATGCTGAATGAGAAAATTTTAATTGTTGATGATCAATATGGAATCAGAATTTTGTTGAATGAAGTTTTTCACAAGGAAGGGTATCAGACTTTTCAGGCTGCAAGCGGATTTCAGGCGCTAGAAATAGTAGAACAGCATTCACCCGACCTTGTTCTTCTTGATATGAAAATTCCTGGAATGGATGGAATAGAAATCCTTAAAAGGATGAAAGTAATTGATGCGGACATCCGAGTTATTATAATGACTGCTTATGGGGAACTTGATATGATTCAGGAAGCGAAGGACCTTGGGGCGCTTACGCATTTCGCCAAGCCATTTGATATTGACGAGATCCGTGCTGCTGTCAAAAAGTATCTTCCAATCCGCTCTAACTGACGTTTCTTTTAAATATTCTGACAACTGTCGAAATGTTGCTGATTCTGCTAGAACTTGGTATGCTTATGTTGAATAAAGAAATGTATCATTCTTGTGCTACATAAAAAGGATTATTTGGTTATTCTATTCTTTGTCTGCTATGCAAAAGGGTAGAATGCAAGCCCAAAACAAGGAGGATTTTCGATATGCCTTTAGTATCAATGACAGAAATGCTCAACAAAGCGAAAAGCGAAGGCTACGCTGTTGGACAATTTAACCTGAACAACCTTGAGTTCACTCAAGCGATTCTGCAAGCTGCACAGGAAGAAAACTCACCAGTTATTCTTGGGGTTTCTGAAGGCGCAGGCCGTTACATGGGCGGATTCAAAACAGTTGTAGCAATGGTTGGAGCTCTTATGGAAGAGTACAAAGTGACTGTTCCTGTAGCGATTCACCTTGACCACGGTTCAAGCTACGAATCTTGTGCAAAAGCCATTCATGCAGGTTTCACATCTGTAATGATCGATGCTTCTCACCATCCGTTCGAAGAAAACATCGAAATCACTTCCAAAGTGGTTGAGCTTGCTCATTTCCACGGTATTTCTGTTGAAGCTGAGCTTGGTACAGTTGGCGGACAGGAAGACGATGTAATCGCTGAAGGTGTAATCTATGCTGATCCTAAAGAGTGCCAAGAGCTTGTTGAGCGTACTGGCATCGACACATTAGCTCCAGCCCTTGGTTCTGTTCATGGTCCTTACAAAGGCGAACCGAATCTTGGATTCAAAGAAATGGAAGAGATTGGCGCAGCTACAGGTCTTCCTCTAGTGCTTCACGGCGGTACAGGAATTCCGACGAAAGATATCCAAAAAGCAATCTCTTTCGGAACTGCTAAAATCAACGTTAACACAGAAAACCAAATTTCTTCTGCCAAAGCAGTTCGTGAAACACTTTCTGCAAAACCCGAAGAATACGATCCGCGTAAATACCTTGGACCTGCACGCGATGCAATCAAGGAAACTGTTAAAGCCAAAATGCGCGAATTTGGTTCTGCTGGAAAAGCGAACTAATCCATAAAAGTGAAGAAGCCGCCTTTTGAACGGGCGGTTTCTCATCATGAAGTGAAGTAAGCGATACCAAAAGGCATATAATTCAGAAACCTTAGGAGGAACAAACAAATGCTTTTTTTCATTGATACGGCAAATATTGACGAAATCAGGGAAGCAGAGGCTTTGGGAGTACTTTCTGGTGTCACAACAAATCCTAGTTTAGTAGCCAAGGAAAATATATCATTTCATGATCGGTTAAAAGAAATTACGAACCTTGTAAAAGGTTCTGTCAGTGCAGAAGTCGTTTCACTGAAGTCTCAGGAGATGATTGAAGAGGGAAGGGAACTCGCAGAAATCGCACCAAACATTACCGTTAAAGTCCCTATGACACCTGAAGGGCTTAAAGCAGTAAAGGTATTTTCAGAGCTTGGGATCAAAACAAATGTAACCCTTATTTTCAATGCGAATCAGGCGCTGCTTGCTGCGAGAGCAGGTGCTACCTATGTTTCGCCATTTCTTGGGCGGCTTGACGATATTGGACAAGATGGGCTTGAACTCATCTCAACGATTGCACAAATTTTTGATATTCACGGAATTGAAACGGAAATCATTGCTGCCTCCATCAGGCATCCCATGCATGTGACGGAAGCAGCGATAAGGGGTGCGCATATCGCTACCATGCCGCTGAAAGTCATCCAGCAGCTTTTTAATCATCCTCTGACAGATCAGGGAATTGAAAAGTTTCTGGCAGACTGGAACAAACGGTCCTGAATCTTTCTGAAATGGCAAGCTTCGGCTTGCCATTTAGATCGTTTGGTTCCTGCTTTTGGCAGATGGATCGTTTGAGGTTCAGTGAAAAGTGTCTTACAATAGAAAAAGGTATTCGAAATGTAAACCTGAAACCAGAAGCGAAGATACTGGGAACTTTTTATGAAAGCTGTTAGCTAAAACGTCAAAAAGCCCTCAAGTAAAACAATCTTCGCTTAACAGCTTCTAAAATATAAATTAACTTGTATTCTTTTTCCGGATTATGGAAAATATTTGTTGAAAAGGGATATTTTTTAACCATTCCAAATCACCTGTCGTTCAATGATCAACTTCTTGGGAAGGGGAACCACCATGGAAAAGTTAAAAATAGCGGGCAGTGAGCTGTTAAAAGGATCCGTCAACATTAGCGGTGCCAAAAATAGTGCAGTCGCGCTTATACCAGCTACAATCCTTGCAAATTCACAAGTAACAATTGAAGGATTGCCTGATATTTCAGATGTCCATATTCTGAAAGATCTTTTAGAGGAAATTGGAGGAAAAGCTGCTTTGGAAAATGGTGAAATCATCGTTAATCCAGAAGAGATGATCTCCATGCCGCTTCCAAGCGGAAAAGTGAAAAAATTGCGCGCCTCTTATTACTTAATGGGTGCTATGCTCGGACGTTTTAAGAAAGCGGTTATTGGCCTTCCAGGAGGCTGCCATTTAGGCCCTCGCCCGATAGACCAGCACATTAAAGGATTCGAAGCGCTTGGTGCACAGGTTACGAATGAGCAGGGTGCCATTTATCTGCGCGCTGACGAATTAAAAGGTGCAAGAATCTATTTGGATGTTGTCAGTGTAGGAGCAACCATTAATATTATGCTTGCTGCTGTTCTAGCAAAAGGGCAGACAGTTATTGAGAATGCTGCAAAAGAACCGGAAATTGTCGATGTGGCAACACTCTTGTCAAGTATGGGCGCAAGAATCAAGGGGGCTGGTACGGATGTCATCCGTATTGATGGAGTGGAAGAGCTTCATGGCTGCCGCCACACCATTATTCCTGACCGGATTGAAGCAGGCACCTACATGATTATCGGTGCAGCAATGGGCAAGGAGGTGCTGATTGATAATGTGATCCCGCTTCATCTTGAGTCGCTTATCGCAAAACTAAGGGAAATGGGCATTCATGTGGAAACAAGCAACGATCAGATCTGGATCGTAGGAGGCCAGAAGGATCTTAAGCCTGTTGATATTAAAACTCTTGTTTACCCTGGATTCCCAACCGATCTGCAGCAGCCGTTTACGTCTCTTTTGACGAAGGCAATCGGGACAAGCGTAGTAACCGATACGATTTATTCAGCCCGCTTTAAGCATATTGATGAGCTTAGAAGAATGGATGCCAGTATAAAAGTGGAAGGCCGTTCTGCCATTGTATCAGGTCCTAGCAAGCTGCAGGGAGCGAAAGTAAAAGCAAGCGATCTGCGTGCTGGCGCAGCTCTAGTTGCAGCGGGACTGCTGGCAGATGGAGTCACGGAAATCACAGGACTTGAGCATATCGAACGCGGATACAGTAAGCTTGAAGAGAAGCTGACGAACATGGGAGCAACCATCTGGCGGGAAAGAATGACAGACCAGGAAATTGAGCAGCTCCAAAATTCCTGACCTGAAAAGAGCGTTAACATCCCTTGGAAAAAGCTCTTTTGGAAACTTTTTCTTTGGACAATTTATCGCAACAGCTAACTTAGTTTGTTACAATCACTAAAGTAAAGCCTTTTTTAATTTCTGCAAAAATTACAGCAAGGTTTTCAAAGGGGAGGAGTACAAACAATGGAAAGAAGCTTGTCAATGGAACTGGTACGCGTCACTGAAGCAGCAGCGTTAGCCTCTGCAAGATGGATGGGAAGAGGCAAAAAAGATGAAGCAGATGACGCAGCAACATCAGCAATGAGAGATGTATTTGATACCGTACCGATGAAAGGCACTGTTGTGATCGGCGAAGGGGAAATGGACGAAGCACCGATGCTTTATATCGGTGAGAAGCTAGGGAACGGATACGGTCCAAGGGTAGACGTAGCCGTTGATCCTCTTGAAGGCACCAACATTGTGGCACATGGCGGCTGGAACGCTCTGGCTGTTATCGCGGTGGCAGATCATGGAAACATGCTTCATGCTCCTGATATGTACATGGATAAAATCGCAGTCGGTCCTGAAGCAGTAGGCTGCATCGATATTGAAGCACCGATTCTTGATAATCTTAAAGCTGTCGCAAAGGCAAAAAATAAAGATATTGAAGACGTGGTTGCAACAGTTCTCAACCGTGAACGCCATGCTCATATCATAAATGAATTGCGTGAGGCAGGCGCCCGCATTAAGCTCATTAATGACGGAGATGTAGCAGGTGCCATTAATACAGCTTTTGACCATACTGGTGTAGATATACTATTCGGCTCAGGCGGAGCTCCGGAAGGGGTGCTTGCAGCTGTAGCGTTAAAATGTCTAGGCGGCGAAATTCAGGGCAAACTGCTTCCTCAGCATGACAAAGAACTCGAACGCTGCATCAAAATGGGTTTGAACGTTGAAAAAGTTTTGCGCATGGAAGACCTTGTGAAAGGCGATGACGCAATTTTTGCAGCAACTGGCGTTACAGACGGCGAACTGTTAAAAGGTGTCCAGTTTAAAGCTGCGAGTGGGACAACTCAATCCGTTGTTATGCGTGCTAAATCTGGTACTGTCCGTTTTATTGACGGCAGGCACAGTCTGAAAATGAAACCAAATCTTGTGATGAAATAAAGAGTATTGGAAAGCGGGCAGCATGCCTGCTTT
This sequence comes from Chryseobacillus diguaensis, assembly GCF_049220665.1. Lineage (NCBI taxonomy): Bacteria > Bacillati > Bacillota > Bacilli > Caryophanales > Bacillaceae > Chryseobacillus > Chryseobacillus diguaensis. The sequence continues at coordinate 379,848 of NZ_JBMKNV010000004.1, read as the reverse complement.
CTTTTAAAAATCATATCGTTTTGGCTTCCTCCTGCAAACCTTATTGTAAAGAACCTCCAGCTTTATTTCAAATCCGTTACGAGTCTTGAAAATGATTGATTAATCTAGTGAAATAAGGTAAAAATAAAGAGTGCTGCAAAAAGAAAAAACATGCTGCTTTTATCTACTTCAGCTCATCTTCTTTTCCTTCTCTAACTACTATCCCTAAACTGGGTGAAAGAACAACATTAATAAAGAATTCCTATAACTAAAGAGTGGTGTTTATATGAGTGAAGTTTCTATTTCAAGTCTTGAACATATGAAACTTAAAGAGTTGTACGAGCTTGCAAGACATTATAAAGTGTCCTATTACAGCAAGTTAACGAAAAAAGAATTGATTTTTTCCATTTTAAAAGCGAATGCTGAGCAGGAAGACCTTCTTTTCATGGAAGGCGTCTTGGAGATCATTCCATCGGAAGGATTCGGATTTCTTCGTCCGATCAACTATTCTCCAAGCTCTGAAGATATTTATATTTCAGCTTCCCAAATTAGAAGATTCGATTTAAGAAACGGTGATAAAGTTTCCGGTAAGGTTCGCCCTCCTAAGGAAAACGAACGCTACTACGGTCTTCTTCATGTCGAAGCAGTTAATGGCGATGATCCTGAAACGGCTAAAGAACGTGTTCACTTTCCTGCTTTGACACCGCTTTATCCGGAAAGGCAGATTGTGCTTGAAACTCAGCCGCAGCACCTTTCCACCCGTATCATGGATGTCATTGCGCCAGTCGGATTTGGACAGCGCGGACTGATCGTTGCTCCTCCAAAAGCCGGTAAAACGATGCTTTTAAAAGAGATTGCGAACAGCGTAACAACGAACCATCCTGAAGCAGAACTAATCGTTCTTTTAATTGATGAGCGTCCGGAAGAGGTTACAGACATTGAAAGATCAGTAGCAGGTGATGTAGTCAGCTCGACATTCGATGAAGTGCCTGAAAATCACATTAAAGTGGCAGAGCTTGTACTTGAGCGCGCGATGCGCCTTGTCGAGCACAAGAAGGATGTTATTATTCTGATGGACAGCATCACGCGTCTTGCAAGAGCCTATAACCTTGTCATTCCTCCAAGCGGAAGAACGCTGTCCGGCGGTATTGACCCGGCCGCTTTCCATCGTCCTAAACGGTTCTTCGGAGCTGCCAGGAACCTGGAAGAAGGCGGAAGCTTAACGATCCTTGCTACCGCTCTTGTAGATACAGGATCCCGCATGGATGATGTCATCTACGAAGAATTCAAGGGAACTGGAAACATGGAACTTCATCTTGACCGTTCTCTTGCTGAAAAACGGATCTTCCCGGCAATCGACATTCGCCGTTCCGGTACGCGTAAAGAAGAATTGCTAATTCCAAAGGAAAATCTCGAAAAGCTTTGGGCCATCCGCAAAGCGATGTCCGATACGCCTGATTTCGCAGAAAAATTCCTGAAAAAATTAAGGCAGTCCAAAACAAATGATGAATTCTTTGATCTGCTTGCAGTAGAGTCTAAGCCAGCTGGTTTAGCTGGAGCGAAGAGATAAATTTTTGAAGCTCTTTAATGTAAGAGGAATTTTTTAAAACTTCCCTTTTCAAAATTCTCCCTCTTGCAATTGGGAGTGACAGTTGTTATAATTTTTTCATATGCATTCTGGAGATTCGTTAGTGATATTCCATCGCTTTTCCAGAATAGACAACTCTGTTTCTACATGATTCAGGGCGGAAGGAGATGAAACAAATGAAAGCAGCAATTCATCCAAACTACAAAAAAGTCATGGTGAAATGTTCTTGTGGAAACGAATTTGAAACAGGTTCTGTTAAAGACGAGGTGCGCGTTGAGACTTGCTCTGAATGCCATCCATTCTATACTGGACGTCAAAAATTCGCTGAAGCTGGCGGACGTGTTGACCGATTCAATAAAAAATACGGCATTAAGTAATAAGAAGCTGTACAGAAAACAGGCAAGTACGATTCTTGCCTGTTTTTTTTACGAACAGAAGCAGGGGAAAAGGTAAAAGTTAGTACTTTCGGCCTGTAAATAATCGAAATAAATCAGATGATTGATGCGGTCAATCAACTCAAAAAGCAATGACGACGAAGGGAGAGCCCGTTTAATATGTACGTAATGAAACAAAGCGGATGGCTCGAAGTCATTTGCGGAAGCATGTTTTCCGGAAAATCAGAAGAGCTGATCAGAAGGGTGCGCAGAGCACAATATGCGAAGCAAAACGTGAAAGTATTTAAACCCATGATTGATAATCGCTACAGCGAGGAAGAAGTTGTGTCGCACAATGGGACAACCATTGTCTGTCTGCCGCTTTCTCATTCCAGCGATATACTGGCTAATGTGACGGACGAAACCGATCTCGTTGCCATTGATGAAGTGCAATTTTTTGATGAAGATATCGTCGAGGTTGCCTCCATGCTTGCCGATCGCGGACACCGTGTCATCGTTGCAGGCCTTGATCAGGATTTTCGCGGGGAACCATTCGGAATCGTTCCAAGCCTTATGGCAATAGCTGAAACGGTCACAAAGCTCCAGGCTGTATGCTCCGTTTGCGGATCGCCAGCAAGCAGAACACAGCGATTGATTAATGGAAAACCCGCAACCTATGATGATCCGATCATCCTAGTGGGAGCCTCAGAATCATATGAGCCGCGCTGCCGCCACCATCACGAGGTGCCCGGAAAACAGCTGAGCCGCATTGCAAGAGCCGAAAACAGCATAAAAGACGAGCAAAAATTCTAATAAATGAGGGCATGGTCACTGGGATCATGCTTTTTTGTGCTGTTCTGGGATTTTGAGATGGGAGCTTGGAAATGGGCGTGACGGTCAAATGGGATATTCGGACAGTAAGAAGAGGAGTTCGGCTCGTTAGAAAGCAGTTTTGGACAGTAAAATCCGTGAATCGGCATGTAAGATCGTGAATTCGTCCAGTAACCCGTAACCGGCTCTTTTAAAATTGCCTTTTCAAGGTTCAAAAATGAAGAATGGAAGAGCCAGCCACTAAACCCATTGCAAAGAGTACGATAAATAACCTTTTCTCTCTAAAAATCTACAAAAAAGCTGCACCCCGTAAGCAGTGCAGCCCTTAAATCAAAAACTGAAAATAGCCTTCCAAATGCCCTTTTTTTCAGATTTCTCTTTGTCCTTCATAATGTCCAAGTTAAATGGGTTTTCATCGTGGCTTGTACCACTCAGTACAGAGCTGAGCTGCTCAAGGTTTTGCTCTATCTTTTTTACCCTGTTTGTCAGTTCTTCCATTTCTCTTCGGTGCTGCAGCAGCTGATAAGAGACGACAGCATCCGCTTTGTCATTCATTTTCTTTTCCAGCCGTTTTAGCCGCTCCATGATATCTGTTATTTCCTCAGGCGGCATGGAAAGGGAGGCGGTCCCTTTGCGGACGGCTTGTTTCTTTTCGATCGCAATGTCCTGCAGCAGGATTCCGCTGTTCAGCTGTTCTTGAACTTTTTTGAGTGTTTCGATGTCCTTTTCCTCAAACAGGTAGTGGCCAAGTTCGTTTCGTTCCATGGGCAAATCCAGCTGCTTGACCCAGCGCTGAATCGTTTTCGATGAGACACCTAAATGCTTGGCAGCCATACTTGTATTCATCGTCCATTCCCCCTTTTACTTTGGGGTGTTCGCCATCCGGAGCCAATCTCCTTTCAGTGTGACAAAACAAGTATTGTTTCGGCAAAGGAAGTGCTATTTCAGCTTTTGCTGTCGAAATTAGCGCTCGTATAACTCAAGTGGAAGACCGTCTGGATCCTTAAAAAAGGTGAATGCTTTTCCTGTGAGCTCATCAACCCGGACAGGTTCAGTTTCAATGCCTTTAGAGTTCAGCATTTCAACAGCTTCCCCGATATTGTCCACTTCAAAGGCAAGGTGCCTTAAGCCTCTTGCTTCAGGCTTATTTGGCCGTTCAGGGGGATTTGGAAAGGAGAAGAGTTCAATTTGATAGGAGTCTCCAACCTTAAGATCGAGCTTGTAAGAGTTTCTTTCTTCTCTAAAGGTTTCTTCTGCAATTTCCAGACCCAATTTCTCAGTGTAAAAAGCTTTTGATACCTGGTAATCAGAACTGATGATGGCAACGTGGTGGATTCGTTTGAGCATCTCGTTAAATCTCCTTTTCAATTTGCTTTTGATTGTTGTACTAACCTATACTATAATTATAACGTTACGGACAAAAATAGAGGTGAAGAACGTGTTAGATCGTTTACAGGCGGTTGAGAATCGTTACGAGAAACTCAATCAGCTCCTAATGGATCCGGATATTATCGGAGATCCGAAGAAACTTCGTGAATATTCTAAAGAACAATCTGATATACAGGATACAGTTGAAGCCTATCGTGAATATAAAGATGTTGCAGAACAAATTAAAGATGCGAAAGCAATGCTTGATGACAAGCTTGACGCGGATATGAAAGAAATGGTCAAGGAGGAGCTTTCCGAGCTGAATGAGCGGGAAACAGAGCTTTCTGAACGCTTGAAAGTGCTATTGCTGCCAAAAGACCCGAATGATGACAAGAACGTAATCATGGAGGTTCGCGGGGCAGCAGGCGGAGATGAAGCGGCCCTTTTTGCTGGTGATTTATACCGGATGTACAGCCGGTATGCAGAGATGCAGGGCTGGAAAACGGAAGTAATGGAAGCAAACTCAACAGGTGTCGGCGGCTACAAAGAGATCATTTTCATGATCTCAGGAAAAGGCGCTTATTCTAAAATGAAGTTTGAAAATGGAGCCCACAGGGTTCAGCGTGTGCCAGAAACAGAATCTGGCGGACGGATTCATACTTCTACTGCTACAGTGGCTTGTCTTCCGGAAGCAGAAGAAGTTGAAGTGGACATTCATGAAAAAGATATCCGTGTGGATACCTTTGCTTCAAGCGGTCCCGGAGGACAAAGTGTTAATACGACAATGTCAGCCGTTCGTTTGACGCATTTGCCTACAGGCGTTGTGGTGTCCTGTCAGGACGAAAAATCACAGATCAAAAACAAAGAAAAAGCGATGAAAGTTCTTCGTGCCCGCGTCTATGATAAATTCCAGCGTGAAGCACAGGCTGAATATGACCAAAACCGAAAGCTTGCTGTTGGAACAGGTGACCGTTCTGAACGGATTCGCACGTACAATTTCCCGCAAAACCGTGTGACAGACCACAGGATCGGCTTAACCATTCAAAAACTTGATCAGATCCTTGAAGGGAAGCTTGACGACGTGATCGATGCTCTTATCATGGAAGATCAGGCCAACAAGCTTGAGCAGGCGACAGAATAAAGATGAAAACGGTATTTGAAGCCCTCAAATGGGCTTCTTCTTTTTTAGTCTCTGCGGGAAGAGATGAAAATGCCGGTGAACTCTTGCTGAGACACCATCTGGACATGAACCGTTCCACGCTTTTGGCGAACCTGCGAATGGATGTAAATAAAGAGAAACTGGATTCTTTTAAAAAAGATGTAGAGAAGCATGCAGCAGGCATTCCTGTTCAGCATTTGACTGGCTATGAAGAATTTTACGGAAGAACGTTTCATGTTAATGAAGAGGTTCTGATTCCGAGGCCTGAAACAGAAGAATTGGTGGAAGGCGTGTTAAAAAGAGCGGAAAAACTATACGGAAAAGAAGCCCGGCTTGAATTAGTTGATGTAGGAACAGGGAGCGGTGCCATCGCAATCAGTCTTGCATTGGAAAACAAGCAATTCCATGTGTCTGCTATCGATATTGCCCCTGAGTCGCTCGAGGTTGCGAGAAAAAATGCAAAGCAGCTGAATGCGGACGTCGCTTTTTATGAAGGAGATCTGCTCAATCCTTTTATAACATGCAGAAAACAGGCAGACATTATTGTTTCGAATCCTCCTTATATACCGGATGCAGATATTATCGGTCTCTCTTCAGTAGTGAAAGACCACGAGCCGATTCGTGCACTTGCAGGAGGCGAGGACGGCCTTGATTTTTACAGACGTCTTTGTGATGAAATTCCGCTTATTATCGGTGAGAAAGCTCTAATAGCTTTCGAAATTGGTGCAGGACAAGGAGAAGATGTAGCAGCCCTTTTAAAAGCAGCCTTTCCAAATGCTAATACAGAAGTTGTCCTTGATATTAACGGAAAAGATCGTATGGTCTATGCAGAAATTGAAGCCCTCTGATGAAGGGCTCTTTTTCATTTGGATAATAATCTGCTTCTATGATATTGGCAGCTGGATATAGAGTTTCCAATTGAACCTCCAACCGGAGTGGTCGATAACTATCTCACAAAGGCAGCCCGCATAACGATGAGGGATTTGGCGAAACAATCTTACTCAAAAGAGGCACTGAAAAAGCTTGCAGCACGAGGCTGGACAGAGGAAGACCATCAGCGGCACTTACAGGAATACCAATTTTTCAGAAAATCACTGACAATACTTTAACAAAACAGATTTGAACGCTTGGCTTAAATACAATTCAGAAATGTTGCAGCTATGGAATAAAAGGAAAAAGACCAAACATAATTGGTCTTTTTTTCGCTTTAGTTTACTAGATTGAAAGTTTTTCCATTACCCCCATGTTTAAAAGATTCTCATCCTGCCCATACTATTTTTAACGAGGGGATGGTGGAGAAAATGAAAAAACAAGTGATTGCCATTATATATATCTTTCTATTAATAGCGGGTGCTTTGCTTAGTACGTATAGGGAACCATTGAAGGCGCATGCTGAACAGGCTCCAGTTGTTATACCTGATGAAGCGATCAGACTTCGGATTTTGGCCAATAGCAATGCTGATGCGGACCAGGTATTAAAGCGTGAAATCAGAGATGAAGTGAACAAGGAAATTACAAAATGGGTCAAAGACCTGACAAGCATTGATGAAGCCCGCAAGCTGATCAGAAGCCGCCTGCCGCATATTAAAGCCATTGCTGAAGGAGTGCTGAAAAAAGAGCATTCTAATCAGTCCATTAAGGTAGAGTTCAGTAAGAAGGTAGATTTCCCGACAAAGCTTTACGGAAATTATATTTATCCTGCTGGGAAGTATGAAGCGATTCTTATTACTCTTGGACAGGGCGAAGGTGCAAATTGGTGGTGTGTTCTGTTTCCTCCATTATGTTTTCTGGATTTTTCAAACGGTGAAGCCGTAAAGGATCCGAGTAAGGAAACAGGTGCACCTGTGGCTCAGGCAGCGGAGGTGAAGCAAGACGGCAAAGGGTCTGTTCATACAGACAGCAGCGAAAAAGGAGAAAAAGTAGAAGTGAAATTCTTTTTAGTAGAGTGGTTTCAAAATCTGTTTTCTTAAGGTTCTTTTTCTTAAACTTTGTTGCTTCTCGCTCTAAATTTCTTTTACACGGCCTTAAATTTGGCAGGAACTTTAAGAAAAGATGTCCCGAAGAGAGTCTCAGGTGCGTGATAAAATCTCTTGCGAATAGCAACAATCTTTGCGAAAACATCCTTTCCTAAACAGCCTTTCCTTTAGGCTGTTTTCTGTTCACAGCAAAATTCGATTTCTATTAATAAAGGAATAAAAAAAGATTCGCCTCATAGATTGGGAGTATCAAGAATAAAACGGGGTGGAAGAATGTTTTATCAATTAAGAATGGCGGAAATGAAAGATTTGAACAAGCTGAAGGCATTTATGGAGAAAGCGGGCGTCATAACTGCGGGTGTGGATGAAACTGTGGATTGTTTTATGATTATGGAAGATGATAAAGAAGATATTGTTGCTTCCCTAGGATTGGAGAGATTTCAGGAGGACGGTTTGCTGCGTGCTCTCGTTGTTTCGGAAAAGCTTGATCAGGCTCATATTCTCTCTCTGTTTAAAAGTGCAGGGGCTCTTGGGAAAAAGCTTGCTGTCACTAAGCTATTCCTGATTACGAATAAGCAGTCTTCAATGGATTTTTTGAGATTTGCCGGATTTGAAGCATTTGACGGAAGCGTCCCTGAGCATTTAATGAAATCTGAGCATGTCCGGCTTTCGATGAGCAAAAAGGGCGCAACCTTAATGGCGAAAAATTCTTAACAGCTTTTTATGAAAAATGTGAATAACACTGATCGGTCACTTGAAAAATCATTCTAAAAATTCAATTATCAACAAAGTTATCCACGAATCACACAGCTTTATCCACAAAATGTGGATAAAGCTTGTTTTCTTTAAGGTTCTCTTTTATACTTTCATGAGGATTAGCGTGGTAAATAGGAGAAAATGAAGGAAACAAGGAGATTGAGAAATATGAAAACTTTTAGCTGGACTGTGGATAGTAAAGATGATTTATCCAAAAGTTATCCACAAATCTCACAGGCAGCACTGTTATTAAAGAAAAACGAACTGGTGGCTTTTCCAACCGAGACGGTTTATGGGCTTGGAGCGAATGCTGCATCGGATGAAGCTGTGGAAAAGATCTATAAAGCAAAAGGAAGACCAAGCGACAATCCATTAATTGTGCATGTCGCTTCAAAGGAACAGGTAATGGATGTTGCAAGCTCAATTCCGCCTCTTGCGGAAAAATTGATCGACACATTTTGGCCGGGACCGCTGACACTCGTGCTCCCGAAAAAAGAAGGGCTTTCCTCCCTTGTAACAGCTGGACTTGAAACGGTTGGTGTACGGATGCCTGATCATCCGCTGGCCCTGGCATTAATAAAAGAGGCGGGACTGCCGATTGCAGCACCAAGTGCAAACCTTTCGGGTAAACCCAGTCCGACCCTTGCCCGGCATGTGGCGCATGACTTAGATGGCAGAATTGCCGGTATTGTGGATGGAGGTCCTACTGGAGTAGGGGTAGAGTCAACAGTTCTTGATTGCACAGGTGAGGTGCCGGTTATTTTACGCCCGGGAGGCATCACAAAAGAACAAATTGAAGAAGCTGCCGGAGCAGTACAAGTGGATCGTGCTCTTTTAAAAGAAGGAGAAACACCAAAATCTCCGGGGATGAAATATACCCACTATGCACCGAAAGCTGAACTGATCGTTGTGAAAGGCAGCAGCGGTTTTATCCAGGAGCTTGTGGATAAAGCGAAAAACGATGGCAAAAAAGCAGGTGTTTTAACCACAATAGAAAATCAAAATACATATAGAGCAGATGCTGTTTTAGCATGCGGGAGCAGAAAGCATCCTGAAACTATTGCGGCGAAGCTTTACGATGTGCTTCGCCAATTTGACGAAGTGGAAAACCTTCAGATTATTTACAGTGAACATTTTTCTGAAGAAGGAGTGGGCCTAGCCATTATGAACCGTCTTTTAAAGGCTGCCGGCCAGCGTGTAATAACTGAATAGCAAATACGGATTTGTTCTATTCCCTCGTGGACATGCATAGGCTAAAAGCAGGCATGTCCGGGAGGGTAAAGAATGAGCTTAGAAGCATATATTGGTGAACTTCTGACATTGTTTTTGATGGCTTTTGCTTTAGGAATGGATGCTTTCTCTGTCGGGCTTGGAATGGGAATGATTCAGCTTAGGCTCAGACAGATCTTTTACATAGGCCTTACCATCGGCTTTTTTCATATATGGATGCCTCTCGCCGGTATGATTATCGGAAAGCTTTTGTCCGACAAGCTTGGAGTCATTGCAACCTATGGAGGAGCTGTACTGTTAATGCTCCTTGGTCTGCAGATGATCTTGTCTTCATTTAAAAAGGAGGACTCTCCTTTAATAACCCCAGTTGGATTTGGTCTTTTTATTTTTGCGACAAGCGTCAGCCTCGACAGTTTTTCTGTTGGCTTAAGTCTTGGTATATACGGCGGCAAAACCTATCTTGCCCTTCTGATTTTTGGCGTCGTCAGTATGCTTCTGACCTGGCTCGGGCTGCTGATCGGAAAAAGAGTAAAAGGATGGATTGGGAGCTACGGAGAAGCGATAGGCGGAACCATTTTGTTTGCGCTTGGAATCAAATTGTTTTTACCGTTTTGATCATCATGCAGTACCATTAAAGAAGAGCGATCTTCTTTTTTTATTTGGCAGTTTTTGCAGAGATTGCTGCTGGTCGAAAAAACTTTTATTACGCATTTTGACTTGCTAAAGAGTGTTGTTTTTAAAAAGCTGTTTTCGCAAAGATTGTTGTTGCTGCTCGTATATGTTTAGAAAACGCATTTAAGATAAGCTTCGTGGCATCTTTTCTTAAAATGATCAGTTGTATAATTGCTTGAAATTCATTTATATAGGTGAGAAACAACAAAGTTTAAGAATAGAGCCTTTAATTGAACCGGAAAAGTGCCAGCCTGTCGTTTGTGCTCAAATTGCATTATAATAGAAGTGGAGATACTGGGAGGGAAGAACATGACGAATATCCTTTTTGTGTGCACAGGGAATACGTGCCGCAGTCCAATGGCTGCAGCCTTATTAAGACATTTGAAAGCCACTGGGGACATCAATGTAAAATCGGCAGGCGTGTATGCCATGGACGGCAGTGAAGCATCCCGCCTGGCTATTGAAGTCCTTCAAGAAAAAGGGATTGAACCGAATCACTCTGCAGCCCTTTTAACAAAAGAACATATCGAGTGGGCAACTCACATTCTGAGCATGACTTCTTCCCATAAGCAGCTGATTGTAGACCGTTTTCCGGAAGCAGGAAGAAAAACCTGGTCGCTCGCCGAATTTGCGTCTGAAAACGGCGGAGCCCAAGCCGATGTGATCGACCCTTACGGCAGTACGATTGAAACGTACCGGAAAACAAGGGATGAGCTGGAACAGTTAATTGAACGGGTGTTAAAAAAACTGGAAACAAAAGAAAGATAAAGGAAGGGTGCGGAAAATGAAGGTTGCCATTGCAAGTGACCATGGCGGAATGAATATACGAAGTGAAATCAAACAGCTCATGGATGAGCTTGGAATAGAGTATACAGATCTTGGCTGTGAGACAGCTGATTCGGTCGATTATCCGGATTATGCTGTTCCTGTTGCTGAGAAAGTAGTGAACGGGGAAGCGGACAGAGGAATTCTGATCTGCGGAACAGGAATCGGAATGAGCATTGCAGCAAATAAGGTTACCGGCATTCGCTGTGCGCTTGTTCATGATGTATACAGCGCCCGTCTAACCCGCGAGCATAACGACAGCAACGTTCTCGCCATGGGTGAAAGAGTCATCGGCCCGGGCTTAGCGAGAGAAATTGCTAAAACGTGGCTGGAAACGGAATTCCAAGGCGGAAGACATGCACGGCGAATTGAAAAGATTGAGGGTTTTGAAAAATCAAGCCAATAAGGATGATGGGAAATGTCTGAAATACAAGCATGGAAAAAAGATCTTCAGATCGTTTTGACTGATTTGGAAAGCCAAGCTTCTTTAAAGCCTTCCGAACTCGTTATTGTTGGATGCAGCACAAGTGAAGTCATCGGTAAAAAAATAGGAACAGCAGGAACAAAAGAAATTGCAGAAATGATTTTTAGCGCCTTAAACGATTTTAGGGAAAGAAACCAGATTGAACTTGCCTTTCAATGCTGCGAGCATCTTAACCGTGCCATTGTGATGGAAAGCAAATCAGCTCAAGCAAGAGGGCTGGAACAGGTTGCCGTAATTCCTGTCCGAAGAGCCGGCGGGGCTATGGCGACTTTTGCATATGGACACATGGAGGATCCGGTAGTTGTGGAATTTGTCAAAGCAGATGCCGGCATTGATATTGGAGATACCTTCATCGGCATGCATTTAAAACATGTAGCCGTACCGATTCGAAGTGCTGTTCTGGAAGTTGGACATGCCCATGTCACAATGGCGAAAACAAGACCGAAACTCATTGGCGGCGAACGGGCAGTGTATAAACAGAGCGATGAGAATTTATCCTGCACATGAAGCACAGCTCTTTGGAGCCGCGCTTTTTTGTTTGCCGAACATTCATCGGTGATAATCTACCTATCATTCGCAGAAAAGCGTTTTCACAAAAGGATTCTTCCGAATTTCTTTTCCAATCCTAGCAGGATTCGTGTACAATGTAAAAAGAGTTGTTTAAACCATACATGATTAAAGGGGGAAGATGGAATGGAATTTTTGCCAAAGCAAGATGAAGCTGTATTTGAAGCCATTCAGAAGGAATTGAAACGCCAGCGGACAAAGATTGAATTGATTGCCTCTGAAAACTTTGTAAGCCAGGCTGTAATGGAAGCACAAGGGTCTGTTCTGACAAACAAATATGCAGAAGGCTATCCAGGCAAGCGTTACTACGGCGGATGCGAATATGTTGATATAGTAGAAGACATTGCCCGTGACAGAGCGAAGGAATTGTTCGGTGCTGAGCACGTAAACGTTCAGCCGCATTCCGGTGCCCAAGCTAACATGGCGGTTTATTTCACGATCCTTGAACATGGTGACACAGTACTTGGTATGAATCTTTCTCATGGGGGCCACTTAACCCACGGCAGTCCTGTTAATTTCTCAGGTGTTCAGTACCAGTTCGTTGAATACGGAGTGGACAAGGATACAAACTTAATCAATTACGAAGATGTAGCAGAAAAAGCTCGTTTACATAAACCGAAGCTGATTGTAGCCGGAGCAAGTGCTTATTCCCGGACAATTGACTTCAAAAAATTCCGCGAGATTGCTGATGAGGTAGGAGCTTACTTCATGGTGGATATGGCTCATATCGCAGGTCTTGTCGCTACAGGACATCATCCTAACCCAGTCCCTTATGCTGATTTTGTTACAACAACAACACACAAAACGCTTCGGGGCCCTCGCGGCGGCATGATTTTGTGCAAAGAAGAATTTGCGAAGAAAATCGACAAATCAATTTTCCCTGGAATTCAAGGCGGACCGCTTATGCATGTGATTGCAGCAAAAGCAGTCGCTTTTGGAGAAGCCCTTCAGGAAGACTTCAAAGATTATTCTAAGCGCATCATCGAAAATGCCCAGCGTCTTGCAGAATCATTGAAAAAAGAAGGACTGAAGCTTGTATCAGGCGGAACAGACAATCATCTTGTCCTTCTTGATGTTCGTTCTCTAAACCTGACAGGCAAAATAGCTGAAAAAGTGCTGGATGATATCGGCATTACTGTTAATAAAAACACCATTCCATTTGACCCTGAAAGCCCATTTGTTACAAGCGGCATCCGTATCGGTACAGCAGCTGTTACGACACGCGGCTTCGGTTTGGAAGATATGGACAATATTGCTTCTATCATTGCAGAAGCATTGAAAAACCACGAATCAGCTGAAAAGCTGGAGGAAGCGAAAAATCGTGTGGAAGCTTTAACAGAGCGTTTTCCTTTATATCAATAAGACAGGAGGGGTTGGCATTTGCCAATCCTTTTGTTTGTGATTGAGCCAAAGAGAAACAAATTTCGTTTTTTCGAGTTATTCCCCGGGAAAAGGTGAAAAATGCCGATAACATTCTTTAATTTGATCATTTGTCGGCATTTCCCATAGATTGTGCCTTGAAACGACAGCGCTTTTTATGTAAAATCTATGGAAGTGTAAACAAAAAGGAGATGAGCCGAGTGGGGAAAGTCTATGTTTTTGATCACCCGTTGATTCAGCACAAACTTACATACATTCGTGATAAGAACACAGGTACAAAGGAATTCCGCGAGCTTGTCGATGAAGTGGCTTCATTAATGGCCTTTGAAATTACAAGAGAGCTTCCTTTAGAGGAAGTAGATGTCGAAACTCCTGTAACAACAGCAAAATCAAAAATTCTAGCAGGCAAAAAACTGGGAATCGTTCCAATCCTTCGTGCAGGACTTGGTATGGTAGATGGAATTTTGAAGCTGATTCCAGCTGCTAAAGTCGGACATGTCGGTCTTTACCGCGATCCTAAAACGCTAAAGCCTGTCGAGTATTATGTGAAGCTTCCAACTGATGTAGAAGAACGTGAACTAATCGTTGTTGACCCAATGCTTGCAACAGGGGGTTCCGCTGTCGAGGCGATTAACAGCCTGAAAAACCGCGGCGCGAAAAACATCAAGTTCATGTGCCTGATCGCAGCTCCAGAAGGCGTTGAAGAAGTGAAAAATGCTCATCCTGACGTTGATATATATATTGCAGCCATGGATGAAAAGCTGAATGAAAAAGGATACATCGTCCCTGGTCTAGGAGATGCAGGCGACAGAATGTTCGGTACGAAATAATAAGGCTCTTTTCTTAAACTTTGTTTTTTTTCACTAAGCTTGTCTATATAAGTGTTCTAAACCCATACGACTTATCAGCAATCATTGCTTAAACAGCAAATAATAAAATGGACAAGGCTGACTTGCTAATTCAGGTCAGCCTTGTTTTTTGGAATTCATCCATTGAGCACGTATCGAGGGGCGATATGACCTCTCCATATAAGCGAATACAGGTTTTTACAAGCGTTATCCAAGTAACGCAATGTCCAAAACCCTAAAAATCAAACAAGACTCCTGAATCCCCCCTAAATAATTCCATCTAGTTTAGAGAATAATACGTTCTGAGGTGATCACATGCGACGAACGTTTTTTATCCTACTGAGTTGTTTTTTTCTCTTTCAGCCGTCTGCAGCTGCTGTAAAATTTCCGGAGCATCCGCCCCTTCCTAAAGAAAAACTTTCAGACATCATGAAAATGGTGATTGTAGTAAGAGATCAGGAATGGGGGAGCTTTCTAAAAAAGGCTGGGAAGAACCCTGACATTAAAATCAAACATACGTACACGAATGTATTCAAAGGTATTTCTATAGAAGGAAAAAGACGAAGTGCAGAAAAGCTGCTGAACGATCCTGCAGTTATCCAGTCAGGACCCGTTACAATTTACCAAACAGAAATAGACAAAAGTGTTCCATTTATAGGAGGAGATGAAGCGAGGCGCTTTTACGATAAAAACCATAATCGCCTGACGGGAAAAGGAGTGAAGGTTGGGATCATTGATACAGGAATCGATTACGGTCATCCTGATTTAAAAGGGAATTTTAAGGGTGGCTACGATTTGGTTGATGGTGACGAGGATCCGATGGAAACAAAGGGTGAGGATAGCACCGCTACCCTTCATGGAACCCATGTGGCAGGAATTATTGCAGCAAATGGGAAACTGAAAGGAGTCGCACCTGAAGCGGACATAATTGCCTATCGCGCACTAGGTCCAGGCGGAAGCGGAACTTCTGAGCAGGTCATTGCTGCGATTGACAAAGCCATCGAAGATAAAGTGGATATTTTAAATTTATCACTTGGAAATAGTATCAACGGACCGGATTGGCCGACAAGTCTGGCACTTGATAAGGCAGCAGAAAAAGGAATTGTAACTGTTACGGCAAGCGGGAACTCCGGTCCTGAACCATGGACGGTGGGATCTCCTGGAACCTCCGGTAAATCGATTGCTGTTGGCGCTTCTTCGCCGCCGATGAAAATCTATTTTTTACATGTAAAAGGATTAGAAAGAAAAGTTCAGCTCGATTCAATGGAATGCTCAGCTGGGTGGAAGGCTCTGCAGAATCAGGATCTCGTTTTAGCCGGAAAAGGAAAGCCATCAGAGTTTTCGCCACAAGCCAAGGGGAGGATCGCTTTAGTCGAGAGAGGAGGAATTCCTTTTTCAAAAAAAGCTGCCAATGCTAAAAAAGCAGGTGCCTCTGGTCTTATTATTTATAACAATGAAAAAGGGCAATTCTCAGGAAGTCTGGAAAAAGAGATTGGAATCCCTGTCGCAGCAATTTCAAGGGATGAAGGTAAATGGCTGAAAAAACAGATCAAAAAGCTTCTTCCAATTAAGATAATCTCTCAGGAAGGCAGGGACAAAATGGCTGATTTCAGTTCAAGGGGACCTGTGACCGTAAACTGGCAGATTAAGCCCGATCTTGTGGCACCAGGTATGGCCATTAACAGTACAGTCCCAGATGGCTATCTTTCTCTTCAGGGCACGAGCATGGCTGCACCGCATGTCGCTGGAGCGGCAGCATTAATCAAACAGGCACATCCGGAATGGAGTCCAATGCAGGTGAAAGCATCGTTAATGACAACAGCGAAGCCATTATATAAGGAAAGAAACAGTCTTTATGAACCGATTGAGCAGGGAGCTGGGCGAATCGACATACCAGCAGCAATAAATGCTGAAGAACTCATTATTCCTGGTTCCATGACCTTCTCTAGCTATTCTTCGAAAGCTCCGAGAACAGTGAAAAAGACACTTTTAACGATCGAAAACCTATCGAAGAAAACGAAGTCTGTTACCTTTTCATATCCGAAAAAACAAAAAGGAGTGACATGGCAGTTTCCTCATAAATTAAAAATTGCTCCTCATCAGGCAAGGGAAGCATCTGTCTCGCTTGAACTTTATCCATATAAGATGAAGGAAGGCATTCATCAGGGCTGGGTCAGTATTTATATAGAGGGAAAAGAAAGAAAAATACCTTACTTATTTGTCATAAATGAACCGGATTACCCGCGTGTAATGGGATTCGACTTTAAGCGTGGACCAGAGAGAAATTCACTGCAATATGAAATGTACCTTCCGGGCGGAGCAGATGAAGCTGGAATTGCTTTATATGATCCTGTCACCTATACCTTTAAAGGCTATCTTGACTGGGCAAAGCATCTTCAAAGGGGGATATTTAAAAAAGTGATTCATAAAAAGGAACTTCAAATTCAAGAAGGGTCATATAAAGCGCTAATATTTGCCAAAAAAGGAAAACAGGAAAACGTTATGGAGGTCGAATTGGAAGTAAGGTTTTAAGTCAATATGGGATGAATGGAAAAAATGTGAACAATTTGTGATAGGCGTTGCTGTGCGTGAATTTTTAGCCTGAATCGCATTGACATCACCTATTGCCTATTGTATGCTTAACAAGGGTAATGATAAGGTTTTCAAATCATGGAAATTACTCGTAAATTCCCCTTTATAATCCTTTTTTCACTAGAATCGCGAGGATTGCGAATGCGACAAAAACAGCGCCATCCATTACAATCTATGGCAATTATGTATGCAATACTATCGCAGCTGGCTGGATCAGTTCTGATAGGCATTTTTGCTGGCAGATGGATAGACGGGTATGTTCATTCTGCACCGCTGTTTTTGATAATTGGCCTTCTTTTTGGACTTTCTGCAGGCATATATGGAATGCTGAAGCTTGTCCACCACTATTTCCTAGGAGACTAGCATCTCATGTCTGACTTACACCTCATGTTCCAAAGATACCTAAAATACATATTTTTTTTGCTTGCTCTCTTTGTGTTAGGCTATGGATTTACTGGGTACAAATCCATTTTCCTTGGACTTATTCTGGGGACAGGCTTCGGTTTATATAATCTTTGGACAATGGTACGGAAGCAGAAGCAGTTTGGCCGGGCATTTGATGAAGGCAAAAAAGTTCGCTCGCTTGGAACGCTGTCAAGGATGGCGTCTGCAGGGATAGCTGTACTTGTTGGAATTAGATTTCCTGAGCAATTCAACATTGTATCTGTGGTTATTGGATTAATGACAATATATGTTGTCATTATGATAGATTATTTCATTATTCATTTACGTTCATAGCTGGAAGAGAGGTGAATATCGTTGAATCACGAAGCACCTGTAAGAGAATTTCTGGGTCTTTATTTCAACCTGGCAAACATTATGATGATAACCATTGCAAGTGTCATCGTTTTCCTTATCGCAGTGATCGCAACACGGTCTCTTGCACTGAAACCGACTGGCGGACAAAACTTCATTGAGTGGGTCATTGATTTTGTCAGAAATATTATCAGCAATACGATGGACTGGCACACCGGAGGGCGCTTCTTAACACTAGGAATTACCCTTTTGATGTATATTTTTGTTTCTAATATGCTAGGATTGCCTTTCAACGTAATAGTTGGACATGAATTGTGGTGGAAATCACCGACTGCTGACCCAGTGATTACACTGACGCTTGCCGTCATGGTTGTCGTGCTAAGTCACTATTATGGTATCCGAATGAAAGGTACCGGTTCTTATTTAAAAGATTATGTAAAGCCATTCTGGTTCCTGCTCCCAATCAAGATCATCGAAGAATTTGCCAACACACTTACGTTGGGTCTGCGGCTTTATGGTAACATTTTTGCCGGTGAGATTCTTCTACAGCTTCTAGCGGGACTTGCAACTAGCGGAATTGGCGGAACAATCGGAGCAATCCTTCCGATGATGGCATGGCAAGGCTTCAGTATTTTTGTCGGAACCATTCAAGCTTTCATTTTCACAATGTTAACAATGGTTTACATGTCTCACAAAGTGAGCACAGACCATTAATTAATACTTCATTACCATAGTGAAACAAAAAATCTTACAGTTTTTATACATTAAAGGAGGACTTTTATTATGATGTTAGGTGTTATTGCAGCTGCGATCGCAGTAGGATTGGCGGCAGTTGGAGCAGGTATTGGTAACGGACTTATCGTAGGACGTACAATTGAAGGTATGGCTCGTCAGCCGGAACTTAGAGGAACTCTTCAAACAACAATGTTCGTTGGTATCGCGTTGGTTGAGGCACTTCCGATTATCGCCGTCGTTATCGCATTCATGGTTATTGGTAAATAATCTTTTATAGATGTCCCGATTAAAGGGATCCATCTCATAAGAAGAAATGGCGAAGATCATTCGGAAGACCATTCGAAAGAACCTTCGCCTTTCCTTTATGTCCTTAAATAATTCCTTTTCTAATTAATAAATGGCTCGAATCTTATCCTCCAGAACGGGGGATAACTCATGAAACAGAGCCTAAACGCATATTGCAACCTTTGAAGGGAGTGAAATCGAGCTATGTCAACTACAAATCTCGCACTTGGATTGGCTGAAGTACATTGGAATACTGGAGATATCGTTTTCCAGCTTATCATTTTCCTGGTCCTCTTGGCACTGCTTAGAAAATTTGCGCTTGGTCCAGTGATGAATATCATGAAGCAGCGTGAAACTTATATAGCGAATGAAATCGGCGCTGCAGAAACAAAGAATCTGGAAGCCCAGAAGCTTGTAGAAGAACAGCGTGAATTGCTGAAACAGGCACGTGTTGAAGCACAAGGTCTTGTTGAAAATGCCAAGAAGCTTGGCGATCAGCAAAAAGAAGATATCATCAAAACTGCTCGTGCTGAAGGTGAACGCCTGAAAGAAGCAGCATTAAAAGAAATTCAGCAGGAAAAAGAGCAAGCAGTTTCTGCATTGCGTGAACAGGTTGCTTCCTTGTCTGTGCTGATTGCTTCAAAAGTTATTGAAAAAGAATTAAATGAAGAAGAACAAGAAAAACTGATCAATGACTACATAAATGAAGTAGGAGATATGCGATGAGCAATGAAATCGTAGCAAAGCGCTATGCTTCAGCACTTTTTCAAATCGCATTGGAACAAGAGAGCCTTCAAGCATTTGAAGAGGATCTGAAAGTAGTCAAACAGGTTTTCAGAAGTAATCCAAAATTAATAGCAATGCTTAATCATCCGAAAATCAGTGTTAATGAGAAAAAGAGCCTCGTGCAAAGCGGTTTTGCGTCACTGCTGAACCCAGCCGTTTTAAACACGCTCAGCCTTCTCGTTGACCGTAATCGCATTGATGTGATTAATGAGATGGCAGATGAATTTACAAGACTTTCAAACGAAAAAAGCGGAACAGAAGATGGAATCGTCTACTCTGTACGAATTTTATCGAATGAAGAGCTCAATGAGCTTTCCGTTGCTTTCGCTAAAAAGATTGGAAAAAAAGCACTGCGATTGGAAAATGTGATTGACCAAAGCCTAGTTGGCGGAGTGAAAATCAGAATGGGCAACCGGATTTATGACGGAAGCATTAGCGGTAAACTTGAACGTATAGAACGAACACTTGTAAAAAGAACGTAGATAGGGGTGAAATTCATGAGCATCAAAGCAGAAGAAATTAGTGCGCTGATAAAAAAACAGATTGAAAGCTATCAATCTGACATTGAAGTAAGCGATGTTGGTACGGTTATCCAGGTTGGTGATGGTATCGCTCGTGCTCATGGCCTCGACAATGTCATGGCTGGAGAGCTTGTTGAATTTTCAAATGGTGTTATGGGTATGGCTCAGAACCTCGAGGAAAGCAACGTTGGTATCATTATTTTAGGACCATACAGAGAAATTCGCGAAGGTGACGAAGTACGCCGTACAGGACGCATCATGGAAGTTCCGGTTGGTGAGGCATTGATCGGCCGCGTAGTAAATCCATTGGGGCAGCCAGTTGACGGACTTGGCCCAATTGAAACGACTGTAACACGTCCTATTGAAAGCCCTGCACCAGGCGTAATGGACCGTAAATCTGTTCATGAACCGCTTCAAACAGGTATCAAAGCGATTGACGCTCTTGTACCGATCGGACGCGGACAGCGTGAATTGATTATCGGTGACCGCCAAACAGGTAAAACATCTGTTGCAATCGATACAATTCTTAACCAAAGAGATCAGGATATGATCTGTATCTATGTAGCAATCGGACAAAAAGAATCTACAGTGCGTAACGTTGTAGAAACACTTCGCAAACATGGTGCATTGGATTACACAATCGTTGTAACAGCTGCGGCTTCCCAGCCTGCACCGCTATTGTTCCTTGCACCTTATGCAGGCGTAACAATGGGTGAGCATTTTATGTATAACGGCAAGCATGTGCTTGTAGTATATGATGATCTTACTAAACAGGCTGCTGCATACCGTGAACTTTCCCTGTTGCTTCGCCGTCCTCCAGGTCGTGAAGCATACCCAGGTGACGTATTCTACTTGCATTCCCGTCTTCTTGAGCGCGCTGCGAAATTGAGCGATGCAAAGGGTGCAGGTTCACTGACAGCCCTTCCGTTTGTTGAAACACAGGCTGGAGACATCTCAGCTTATATCCCGACAAACGTTATCTCTATCACTGATGGTCAGATCTTCCTTCAATCCGACCTGTTCTTCTCAGGTGTAAGACCTGCGATAAATGCCGGATTGTCTGTATCCCGTGTTGGAGGAAGCGCACAAGTTAAAGCGATGAGAAAGGTAGCAGGTACGCTTCGTCTTGACCTTGCATCTTATCGTGAGCTAGAGGCATTTGCCCAGTTCGGATCAGATCTTGATAAAGCAACACAAGCTAAGCTGAACCGTGGTGCCCGTACAGTTGAAGTATTGAAACAGGACTTGAACAAACCGTTAAGAGTGGAAAAACAAGTAGCGATTATCTATGCTTTGACGCGCGGCTTCCTGGATGATATTCCAGTTGTTGATATCCGACGCTTTGAATCAGATCTTCAAGTTTATCTTGAGCAAAACAATACTGATTTAATGGATCACATTCGCACAACAGGTACTCTTCCTGATGAGGATGCATTCAACACAGCAATCAGCAGCTTCAAGAAAACCTTTGTTACTTCAGAAAAATAATTGGAACGGGAGATGATTTCTCCCTTTCCTTTTCATGTCAATAGAACGGGATTTTAGAGAAAAGGTGGTGAGAATCTTTGGCATCTTTACGCGATATAAAATCGAGAATCACCTCAACAAAAAAGACTAGCCAAATAACAAAAGCGATGCAAATGGTGTCGGCTGCCAAATTAAACCGTGCAGAGAATAATGCGAAAGCATTTGTTCCTTACATGGAGAAAATGCAGGAAGTCGTATCAAATGTGGCACAGGGAATCTCTGGAGTCAGCCATCCGATGCTTGAAACAAGACCTGTGAAAAAGACAGGCTACATTGTCATCACATCAGACCGCGGACTTGCGGGCGGATTTAACAGTAATGTACTGAGATCCGTTTTCCAAGCCATTCAAAAACGCCATTCATCTAAAGATGATTACGCAATTGTGGCAATCGGCAGAATGGGGCGCGACTTTTTTATGAAGCGCGGCAGCCATGTCATCTCTGAAGTAACGCAAGTTGGAGATGATGTGACCTTCGCTGACATTAAAGCCATTGCCTCTGAAGCGGTAAACCTTTTTGCGGACGAGAAAATCGATGAACTTTACCTTTGCTACAACCATTATGTGAGTGCAATCGAGCAGGTTGTAACAGAGAAAAAACTTCTCCCGGTAACGGATCTTTCACACAGCAGCAAAATAGTGTCCTATGAATTCGAACCGGATGAAGATGAAATCCTGAAGGTCCTTCTGCCTCAATATGCAGAAAGCCTGATTTATGGAGCACTTCTTGACAGTAAAGCATCCGAGCATGCTGCAAGGATGACGGCAATGAAAAGTGCAACAGATAATGCGAAAGAGCTTATTGACTCTCTTACGCTTTCATACAACCGTGCGCGCCAGGCTGCGATCACTCAGGAAATTACTGAGATCGTCGGCGGAGCAGCGGCTTTGGAATAGCATTTATAAAATACGTGAATATTTGAAATAGCCAGTAAGGAGGGAAAGCGAAGATGAAAGGACGCGTTATACAAGTAATGGGCCCGGTCGTAGACGTAAAATTCGAAAGCGGCCACTTGCCTGCAATCTACAACGCTCTTAAAATTCAACAAGCACCCGGCAAAGACCAGGATGTAGCAATCGAGCTGACTTTGGAGGTTGCTCTTCATTTGGGTGATGACTCTGTACGTACGATCGCTATGGCCTCTACTGATGGTCTGACTCGTGGTGCAGAGGTGCTTGATACAGGAGCTCCAATTTCTGTACCGGTAGGCGATATCACTCTTGGCCGTGTTTTCAACGTACTTGGTGAAAACATTGACCTTGATGAGCCTCTTACAGGAGATGTCCGCCGTGATCCGATTCACAGACAGGCTCCAACATTTGAAAACCTTTCTACTGAAGTAGAAATTCTTGAAACTGGAATTAAAGTAGTCGATCTTCTTGCTCCATATATTAAAGGTGGTAAGATCGGTCTCTTCGGTGGTGCCGGTGTAGGTAAAACCGTTTTAATCCAGGAATTGATCCACAACATCGCTCAAGAGCACGGGGGTATCTCCGTATTTGCCGGTGTTGGTGAGCGTACACGTGAAGGTAATGACCTTTACTATGAAATGACAGATTCTGGTGTTATCAAGAAAACAGCCATGGTATTCGGACAAATGAATGAGCCGCCTGGCGCACGTATGCGTGTTGCTTTGACAGGTCTTACAATGGCTGAGTATTTCCGTGATGACCAGTCTCAGGACGTTTTGTTCTTCATGGATAATATCTTCCGCTTCACACAAGCAGGTTCTGAAGTATCAGCCCTTCTTGGCCGTATGCCATCAGCCGTTGGTTACCAGCCGACACTAGCAACAGAAATGGGTCAGCTTCAGGAACGTATTACATCTACAAATGTAGGTTCAGTAACATCTATCCAGGCGATCTATGTACCAGCCGATGACTATACGGATCCGGCTCCTGCTACAACGTTTGCCCATTTGGATGCGACAACAAACCTTGAGCGTAAGCTTTCTGAAATGGGTATCTACCCAGCGGTTGATCCATTGGCTTCAACTTCACGTGCGCTTTCTCCTGAAATTGTCGGAGAAGAGCATTATGATGTTGCCCGCCAGGTTCAGCAAACACTTCAGCGTTACAAAGAATTGCAGGATATCATTGCAATCCTGGGTATGGATGAGCTTTCAGATGAAGATAAATTGGTTGTACAGCGCGCACGCCGCATCCAATTCTTCTTATCTCAAAACTTCCACGTAGCTGAGCAGTTTACAGGACAAAAAGGTTCTTACGTACCTGTTAAGGAAACGGTAAAAGGCTTTAAGGAAATCCTTGATGGCAAGTATGACCATCTTCCGGAAGATGCCTTCCGCCTTGTTGGACGCATTGAAGAAGTAATTGAAAATGCGAAAAGCATGGGTGTTGAAGTCTAATCTCTGGTCCTTAGGAGGGTAAAGTATGAAGACAGTACCAGTCAATGTCGTTACTCCCGATGGCCCAGTTTATGAGGCGCAAGTTGAAATGGTAAGTGTAAAAGCTCAGAGCGGTGAGCTTGGCATTTTACCAGGCCATGTTCCGATGGTGGCTCCCCTTGAAATCGGGGCCGTTCGCCTGAAGAAGGATGGCGCCACAGAGCTTGTGGCGGTCAGCGGAGGCTTTATAGAAGTGCGGCAGGATAACGTAACCATTTTGGCACAAGCAGCTGAAACAGCAGAAGAAATTGATTTAAAACGCGCCCGCGCAGCAAAAGAACGCGCAGAACGCCGCCTGAATCAAAGTGCTGATCAAGTTGATTACCACCGTGCACAAATTGCTCTGCGCCGTGCCATCAACCGGATTGACGTAAGCGAAAATAAATTCTAATAAAAAGGACCCCAGGCGATGGGGTCCTTTTTTTGGGTGTATGATTTAAGTTTGTTGAAGATGCTGAGCTGCCAGAATTTTACCCAGCACGCTTCTTCAATCTCAAGTAGCGCTGATAAATACTCATTTCCAGCTCATCTTTTGAATCCAGATAATGGTGATCAAACAGATTGCTGAAATAATCGGTAAAACGGCCGCGGCGCAAGCCCATTACGTATTTTTCTTCGTCATAAGGGTATTTTGAAACAACCCAGTCTGTATTTTGAAGGCTGCGTACAACAACTTCGCCAAAATAGATAGACATGCAGCTTTCAAACTCGTCCAGAGTCAGCTGAAATTCAAACAGTCCGTTCGTACGGAACAAATGAAAGTATAAAGATTCCAGGTTAATCAGGCTATCTGGTGCAAAATTAAGCTTCACTTCATAGTGGCTTGCAATTTCGATCAGCATATCCAGCTGTTCATTCCGGTAATCATAATAAAAGGCAATTGCTGAAAATTCATTGGGAAACTGAGGCAAGTTTCTGCCGTATTCCTCACCAACATCAAATTTTTCTTCCATCTTGATACCTCCCAGCATGAAAGACTACGATTCTCAGTATAACATGAAAACTGGTGGAAATTGGTGAAAATTGGTGAATGACATTCGTTTCCTAGTTGAAGAAAAGTGTAGAAAAATAGGAAAATATTAGGTATTATGAAAGAATAAGATAATGATTTTAACCTGGGAGAAATGAGCTGGATGATTGCTCCCGAAAAGGAGCTGAGTTGGTTGACAGTATTTTGGCTAGGGGCCGTTGTTGGACTGGCAGCAGTTTTTGCCACCGTGATGCATATCCTTTTTATCTTTAAAATCAATCTGAATATCCGCCGATTAAGAGACAATGCGGATCATGAGAGTGCTCAAGCTTTTTTGAAAGATCTGTCCGGAATATGGTGGGTGCCAAACAAACCTGGCTACTGGACAGCTTTGAAGGAATCTTATTTTATTATCTATCATACTGAAACCATCCCGTTCGAAATTAAGCGCGACCTCTATAAAATTCTCTCTAAAAAAAGAGTTTACGGGCTAAGAAAGCCTTACAAAAGACAGCCGGCTCCAGCAAGGCTGCCTTCTTAACCGTTCATCCTATCAAGGGTGAGCGTTTTTTCTTTTGGATAGATTGATTTGCATTTTGGATAGATTCTCTCATTTTTTGGATAGATTTCTCCAGTATTTCGATAGATTGCCTCTCAAAGCTCTGGTACATGCCCCCAATTTATATCAATATCAGAAAAAAGATGATTTTTTCGCACATTTTTACAGCCTTTAGGCCATATAAATGTAAAGAGTAAAGAGTTTGTCCATGCCATAGGAAGGCTTATCGACACCATTAGGCTAATTTTGGTATAATGATAGCGATTATATTATTAGAATATTATGATCAGTTGGAAAATTAAAATAAATTTACTGGAGGGGGAGTATGGGTTCTTTCAATTTGTACTTCAACAACTACATGGTTGTGTTTATCTTTTTGCTGCTGGGTCTTTTGCTTCCTGCCGTTGCCTTAACAATGGGGCGATTGCTTCGTCCAAGTGCACCGACTGAAGCGAAGCAGACAACGTATGAAAGCGGGATTGAACCTTTTCATGACTCCAGGATCCAGTTTAATGTCCGTTATTACATATTTGCCCTGCTTTTTGTGGTGTTTGATGTCGAGACTGTTTTTATGTATCCATGGGCAGTCGCCTACGAAAAACTTGGCATTTTCGCATTGGTTGAAATGCTGATTTTCGTCGTCATGCTCTTGATAGGACTCATATACGCATGGAAGAAGAAGGTGCTGAAATGGATTTAAGAGTAATGAATATCCCTGAAGAAGACATGGCGGAGCTTCGCCGCAATGTCTTTCTATCCACTCTTGAACAGCTGAAAGCCTGGGCAAGAAGCAACTCCCTTTGGCCGCTGACATTTGGACTTGCCTGCTGTGCAATCGAAATGATGGGGGTAGGCGCTTCCCATTATGATCTTGATCGTTTTGGATCGTTTTTCAGAACCTCTCCAAGACAGTCAGATGTGATGATCGTTTCCGGAACAGTGACAAAGAAAATGGCTCCTGTTCTTAAAAGGCTGTATGATCAGATGCCAGAACCAAAATGGGTTATTGCGATGGGCTCTTGTGCCACCGCAGGAGGTCCTTATGTTAAATCCTACGCTGTCGTAAAAGGGGTCGATCAAATAGTCCCTGTTGACGTTTATATCCCAGGATGTCCTCCAAATCCTGCAGCCTTAATCTACGGTATTAATAAGCTTAAGGAAAAAATCCGTTACGAGGCAAGGACCGGGAAGAAGGTACTTTAATGAGCGATGTGAAGAGCCTCGAAGAACAAAAAAAAGAAGCGGCTCAAAAGGCAAAAGAGGCCGCGCAGAAACAGATGGAAGAAAAAAAGGCAAAAGAATCTGCCTCTAGTCAATATGAAGCTTCAGCGAATAATGCAGACTCCCTGGCGAAACAAAAGGCAGCCGCAGCAGCAAAAGCGAAATCAGCCGCTCTCGCAAAGCAAAAAGCCAAAGCTGAAAGCACCGACACCACAGAAACCGCCACTGACCTGGCAAAGCAAAAGGCAGCCGCAGCAGCAAAAGCAAAAGCGGCCGCACTCGCGAAACAAAAAGCAAAAGCAGAAAACACAGACACCATAGAATCCTCTGCTGATCTGGCAAAGCAAAAGGCTGCCGCAGCAGCAAAGGCAAAAGCAACCGCTCTCGCAAAGCAAAAAGCAAAAGCAGAAAACACAGACACCGCAGAATCCTCTACTGACCTGGCAAAACAAAAGGCAGCAGCCGCAGCAAAAGCAAAAGCAGCCGCTCTTGCAAAAGAGAAAGCCAAAACTCTCGAAAACACAGAAAATACCTTCCAAGACGATCAGGCCAAAGAGAAAGCAAAAGCCATAGCAGCTGCAAAAGCAAAGGCTGCCGCTGCAGCGAAGGCAAAAGCACTGGCTTCCAAAAATGAAACACCGCCTAAAGAAGAAACACCATCTAAAAATCAGCCGCACCTCGATCACATTGTCTCGATTCTATCGAAGGAGCTTGGCGAAAATGCATTAAAAGATTCCTTTATTAATCGATTGTCAAAAGAGATGCCGACCGTTGTAGCAAGGAAAGAATCTTATTTTCAAGTGGCAGAGCAGCTGAAAAATCATCCTGAGCTGAAGTTTGATTATTTGTCAGAGCTTCATGGGACGGATTATGAGAAGCATATGGAGCTGTTTCTGCAGCTGTATTCGTATCCGCATGGTCTTTCAGTAGCTCTTAAAACAGAGATTGATCGGGAGTCACCTGAGATCCCTTCTGCAGTTCCGCTCTGGAAGGGGGCTGATTGGCCGGAACGGGAAGCTTTTGATTTGCTTGGGATAGTGTTTACGGGGCATCCGAATTTGAAGAGGATTATGCTGCCCGATGAATGGGTAGGCCATCCGCTCCGGAAGGATTATAAACCGTATGATGTGGAGGTGTAGTTCATGATTCGGACAGAGGAGATGCTCCTGAATGTAGGGCCCCAGCATCCGAGTACTCACGGAGTGTTTCGGCTCGTGATCAAAATCGACGGGGAGATGATCAAGGAAGCAGAGCCTGTCATCGGCTACCTCCACAGAGGGACGGAAAAGCTTGCCGAGGATCTTCAGTTCACTCAGATTATTCCATATACAGACAGAATGGATTACTTATCAGCTATGACGAACAATTATGTCATTTGCCATGCAGTTGAGACAATGGCAGGCATCGAGGTGCCGGAGCGGGCCGAGTATTTAAGAATTCTTGCGATGGAGCTTGGTCGGGTGGCAAGCCATCTTGTCTGGTGGGGGACGTATTTGCTTGATATCGGTGCTGTCAGTCCTTTTCTTTACGCATTCCGGGAAAGGGAGATGATCATTAACCTTTTGACAGAGCTTTCTGGCGCGAGGCTTACCTTCAACTATATGCGGGTCGGCGGGGTAAAGTGGGATGCACCTGAGGGCTGGCTGGATAAAATCAGAGAGTTTGTCCCATATATGAGGGAGCAGCTGAAGGGCTATCACGACCTCGTTTCAGGAAATGAAATCTTTTTGAACCGCGTCAAAGGCGTTGGCATTTATACAAAGGAGGATGCGATCGCGTATTCCTTGAGCGGCGCAAATCTCAGGTGCACCGGGGTGAAATGGGATCTTCGGAAAAATGAGCCGTATTGCATTTATGACCGCTTTGACTTTGATGTGCCGGTTCGGGAAACGGGGGACGCTTTTGCGAGATACGAGTGCAGGATGGAGGAAATTGTCCAGTCGCTGAACATTATTGAACAGGCCGTTGAGCAGTTTCCTCCTGAAGGACCTATTATGGCTAAGGTGCCAAAAATCATCAAACCGCCTAAAGGGGAAACATACGTCAGGATTGAGTCGCCTAGAGGAGAAATTGGCTGCTACATTGCTTCTAACGGAAAAAAAGAGCCGTACCGCCTGAAATTCAGAAGGCCATCTTTCTACAACCTTCAAATCCTGCCGAAGCTTCTGGAAGGCGAAAACATGGCCAACTTGATCACGATTCTTGGCGCGATTGATATCGTCCTTGGGGAGGTGGATGGCTGATGATACAGGATTTGCTTCATCAAACGCCAAGCCTGACCAATTTTCTTCTCTTTTTCCTCTTGGCTGTGCTGTTTCTTTTTGCCGTTCTAGGATTTGTCACATACGGCATTCTCGCTGAACGAAAGGTTATGGGTTTTATGCAGGGAAGGATTGGACCGAATCAGGTTGGAGGTAAGTGGGGGCTTTTGCAGACGGTTGCAGATGTTCTGAAGCTTTTGCTGAAGGAGGATACCATTCCAAAGCTTGCGGATAAGCCTCTTTTCATCCTGGCGCCTGTTATGGCATTTGCGCCAGCCTTCCTTGTACTCGCTGCCATACCGTTTACGAAAGCTTTTCAATTTGCAGACATTGGAGTCGGCCTTCTCTACTATATCGCCATTTCAGGCCTGACAACGATTGGGGTTGTTACGGGAGGCTGGGCTTCGAATAACAAATACGCTCTTCTTGGCGGAATGCGGGCAGCGGCCCAAATGATTTCCTATGAAATACCGCTCGTCATGTCGGTGATCGGAGTTGTCTTACTTTCGGGAAGTCTTAATTTAAATGATATCGTTGATGCACAAACGGGCGTCTGGTTTATTTTTGCTCAGCCGATCGGGTTTCTCATTTTCCTGATTGCTTCTGTCGCTGAACTAAACAGGACTCCATTTGACCTTCCAGAGGCGGAATCAGAGCTTGTAGCAGGCTATCACGTTGAGTACTCCGGCTTTCGCTGGGCGTTTTTTATGCTTTCTGAGTATGTTTACTTTTTTGCCATGGCAGCTCTCACAACTGTACTATTTCTTGGCGGCTGGCACCCCATTCCGTTTCTTGGGTTTATCCCGGGCGCCATCTGGTTTGCTTTGAAATTCAGCCTGGTTGTTTTTACCTTAATCTGGTTCCGGGTAACGTTTCCGCGCCTTAGAGCCGATCAGCTGATGGAGTTTGGCTGGAAGGTGCTATTGCCCATTGCCCTGGCGAATATCTTTTTAACAGCACTTGTGAAAGGTTTTTATATGCATTAGTAATTGTTGATTTCAATCAGCACGAAAGGAGTGAGGAAGATGAAAGGCTTGGCTAAAGGACTAACGTATACGCTGAAAAACCTTTCCAAGAAAAAAGTAACCTATGATTATCCGAATGAACCGCTTCCGCTGCCGGACCGGTTTCGGGGCATTCAGAAGTTTTATCCGGAAAAATGCATTGTCTGCAATCAGTGCGCCAATATCTGTCCGACAGATTGCATTCATCTGACTGGAAAAAAACATCCCGATCCCGCTAAAAAAGGAAAAATTATTGATACGTATGATATTAACTTTGAAATCTGCATTCTTTGCGATCTTTGCACAGAGGTGTGCCCGACAGAAGCCATTGTAATGACAAATCATTTTGAACTCGCCGAATACAGCAGAGACCGGCTGTTTAAGGATATGGAATGGCTTGATGAGAACGATACGAATATCCGGAAGGAAAACAAGGTGTAAAAATGACAGGAGAATTTGCAGCATTCATCGGTCTCGCATTAGTAGCTGTCACAGGAGGCATCCTCATGCTGAATGTGACAAAGGTTGTCCATATGGTCGTTTCGCTTATTTTTACGTTTGTGAGCATTGCCGGGCTTTATGTTTTGCTTTCAGCTGAATTCGTCGCAGCGGTTCAAATTTTAATTTATTCAGGAGCCGTTACAATCATTATGCTGTTTGGAATTATGCTGACAAATCATCAGGACGAAAACGAAAAAAGTCCTGGCAGGCTAAAGAAGCTTCTCGTTTTTCTCGGAATCATCGCTTTTGCATTTGTCGTATACAAAGGGATTTACCAGCTTGATTTTGGGCAAAAAACACCTGCTGCGCTTCATGAGAAAAATACAGAACAAATCGGAATTGCCCTTTTCACGAAGCACGTCATCCCATTTGAACTTACATCAGTATTGCTTTTAGTAGCCTTAGTCGGTGCCATCGTACTGGCTAAAAAAGAAGAGGAGGATGAAGCATGAATTCGATCCCGCTTTCCGCCTACCTCGTGCTTGCACTGTTTTTATTCTGTATTGGTCTGTACGGAGCTTTGACAAAACGCAACACCGTCATTGTCCTGATCTGCATCGAACTCATGCTGAATGCTGTGAACCTGAACCTTGTCGCTTTCAGCAAATACACGCTTCACCCAAGCATCACCGGACAAGTTTTCTCGCTGTTCACGATAACCATTGCTGCCGCAGAAGCAGCAGTAGGCCTTGCGATTCTGTTTGCTCTCTATCGCAACAAAAAGTCAGTCAATATTGATGAATATGATTCTATGAAAAATTAAGGCTCTTCTCGAAGAGCAGCAATCCTTGCAAATGAGCTCCATAAAAATTTCAGCAACCTCGAAAAAGGGGACTCGATATGATGCCATATGCTTTTACCATACCGCTCTTTCCGCTGGCCTCTTTTCTTTTGCTCCTTTTATTAGGGAGAAAGTGGCGGGAGAAGAGCGCGCTTATCGCGATTGGATTTTCGCTCATTGCTTTTCTCATTTCCCTGCTGGTGCTTATTGACTGTTTAATGCACGGCGGCTTTAAAGCGGAAATGCCTTGGCTTGAGATCGGAAGCTATCAGCTATCAGCGGGCTTCGAAATCAATCCGCTGAATGCCTTGATGCTTTTTGTTGTTTCACTTGTCAGCCTGCTTGTTCATCTGTATTCAAAAGAATATATGCAAGGGGACGAGCGGTATCCGGTTTTCTTTTCATACTTGGGATTGTTTACGTTCGCTATGCTTGGCCTCGTGATGGCGCCGAATCTTCTTCAGCTCTACCTATTTTGGGAGCTTGTCGGGCTTGGTTCCTTCCTCTTAATCGGTTTTTATTTTTACAAAAATGAGGCGAAAAAAGCTGCCAAGAAAGCCTTTATTATGACGAGGATCGGGGATGTAGGGCTCTTCATCGGGATGATCCTGCTTTTCTGGCAAACAGGAAGCTTTGAATTTGACGAAATCTTTTCAAAAATAGGGAGCATTCCGCCTGACATGCTGACGCTGATTGGCATTTTGATTTTCATAGGTGCGATGGGGAAATCAGGCCAGTTTCCGCTTCATACGTGGCTTCCGGATGCGATGGAGGGTCCAACGCCAGTTTCAGCTCTCATCCATGCAGCAACGATGGTAGCAGCAGGCGTTTACCTGGTAGCTGACGTTTATCCCCTTTTTGAAGCAAGTCCGGCAGCTCTTACAGTTGTTGCTGTAATCGGTGGCTTCACCGCTATTTTTGCAGCCAGCATCGGGCTTGTTCAAAACGATATAAAGCGGGTTTTGGCATACTCTACCGTCAGCCAGCTTGGGTATATGATGCTTGCACTTGGCACAGGAGGGTATGAAGCAGGAGTCTTCCATCTTGTTACACATGCGTTTTTCAAAGCCTTGCTGTTTTTGGCGGCAGGAAGTGTGATTCATGCCGTTCACACACAGGATATTCATGAGATGGGCGGGTTGTGGAAAAAGCTTCGGATCACGGGTCCGCTCTTTTTGATCGGTGCCCTTTCCATCAGCGGCTTTCCCTTGTTCTCAGGATTTTTCTCTAAAGACGAAATCCTTTCAGCCTCTTGGACGAGCGGGAACGCAGGACTTTTCTGGATTGCCGTTATCGCTGCTTTTTTTACAGCGTTCTATATGTTCAGGCTTTTCTTTCTCGTATTTACAGGGGAAGCTAAACAGGATGCAGCCGAGCCAGGCCTATTTATGAAGATTCCGATGCTTGTTCTCGGGTTTTTTGCCATATTCGCAGGCTACATAAATACACCGTGGTTTGGGACTTTTCTCGGAAATTGGCTGAGCGGAGGTCATTCTGTACAGCATGATAGCCCTTGGTGGATCATGATCCTCGCAGCCGCTGATTCTCTTCTTGGCATTTGGCTCGCTTATGCAATGTACGTGAAAAAAACTGTCCCAAGAGATTGGCTCAGCTCCCGGATACCAGGCATTCACCGGGTTCTGTACGACAAGTACTATATAGATGAGCTTTACAGCATCACCATTTTGCGAGTGGTGAGCTGGATTGCTATCTTTCTTAAATTTATCGACCGCTACCTAGTTGAAGGCATCATCAGCGGAGTCGCCGCTTTTATCCGTTCACTTGGAAAATGGGGAGCGGGCGTTCAGACGGGCAAGGTGCAGACTTACGCGGCAACTGCCTTTCTCGGACTCGCCATTCTTTTAGTTATCTATGCAGTCACAGGGGGGTATTTTTAAATGAACTCTATTATTCTATCAGCACTGATCTTTTCCCCTTTGCTTGGCATGGCTGTGCTCTTGTTTATTCCGAGGGTTCAGGAAAATACGATAAAGCTGACAGGGTTTCTCGCAACACTTCCTGCATTAGTATTAGCTGGGGTACTGTTCATTCAATACATGCTAGGAATTGATCCTGTATCCTTCAGCGAAAAGTACAGCTGGATTGCTCTTGGAGCAGTCAAAATTACCGGTCAGACGCTCTTTACGATTGACTATGAGCTTGGGGCAGACGGGTTTTCTCTTTCAATGCTTTTGCTGACCGCTATCCTTGCAGTGCTTGCAGCGGCGGCATCCGTTCATATCAAACAAAGTGTAAAAGCTTACTTTCTTCTGTTTCTGCTGCTTGAAATAGGCATGCTGGGTGTGTTTGCTGCCCAAAATTTAATTCTCTTTTTTATCTTCTTTGAAGTTACCTTGATTCCTATGTTCTTTTTGATCGGCAAGTGGGGCTATTTGGACAGAGAAAAGGCTGCATTTCATTATTTGCTTTATAACGGCGTTGGTTCTGCGATTTTGCTGATTGTCATCATCCTTCTTTTCGCTATGACAGGCACTTCGAATATCAGCAAGCTTGCAGCCTTGATTCAAACGTCAGATGGTGCCCTGTCACAAGGCTTTCAGCTCGGCCTTCTGCTTGCTCTTTTGCTCGCTTTTGGCATTAAGCTTCCGATTGTACCGTTCCATACATGGATGCTGAAGGTGCATGTGGAAGCACCGCCGTCGATCGTTATGCTGCATTCAGGCATTCTTTTGAAAATTGGAGCGTATGGGATGATCCGCTTTGGGCTCGGTTTATTTCCAGAAGCCTTTCACTCAGTCAGCTATTTGCTGATTATTCTGGGGCTTGTAAATCTCCTGTATGGTGCATTTCTTGCTCTTATTCAGCATGAATTTAAGAGGATCCTCGCTTATTCCAGTATCTCCCATATGGGAATTGTCCTGATAGGACTGGGAGCTTTAAATGAAGCAGGGATTCAAGGGGCCATTTTCCAGACCGTCTCGCACGGATTTATTTCAGCCCTTTTGTTCTTCCTGGTCGGAGTGATGGCGAACCGTCTCCAGACGACAGATATCAGGGAGCTTGGCGGACTTGCCAAGGCGATGCCGATTGCTTCAGGCTTTTTGATGGCTGCTGCAATGGCTTCTCTTGGTTTGCCGGGGATGTCAGGATTTGTGAGTGAGTTTATGTCCTTTCTCGGCCTTTTTCATGTACAGCCAGAGCTTGGCGCCATTGGAGCACTCGGACTCATCTTAACAGCAGCTTACTTGCTCCGCGCTCTTCTTGCCATAAGCTTTGGCCAAAAGAAGCGGGAGTACGGAAGCCCAGCTGATTTAAAATGGTACGAGACAGTGCCCGTTTTTGTTCTTGTGCTGTTTATCGTTGCGATCGGCGTGTACCCTAATATTCTTGCATGGCCGCTGCAGCTTCCGATTGAAACGATCCTGCAAGGAATGGGGGGATAACCGATGAATATGAATACGTTAGCGAGCTTTCACTGGTATGCCATGACGCCTGAATGGATCATCATCGGAACAGCACTCCTCTTATCTGCTGCTGATTTGTTTTTAGGAAAAAAACAAAAAAATTGGCTGATCTGGGGGGCGCTTCTCGGTATTTGTGCTGCTTTAGTAAGCCTTGTTCTTCTGTTTGGAACAAAAAGCGTTACTATTTTAAACGACAGCTTTGTGCTTGATGAATTTGCAAAAATGTTTAAGCTGCTTCTTTTAATAGGAACAGGCATCGTACTTCTTCTGGTTTTTCAGGAAAAAGGAAGGGGCATCAGGGCGCGGGGGGAATATGTTTACTTGCTTCTTACAGCATTGCTTGGGGCAATGATGATGAGTTCAAGCCGGGATTTGATTACGCTGTTTACCGGCCTTGAGCTTTTATCCATCTCGTCCTACATTTTAGCAGGACTGAAAAAGGACGATATTAAATCAAACGAGTCGGCACTGAAATATTTAGTCAGCGGCGGAATTTCAACAGCAATTACCCTGTTTGGAATGAGCTATTTATATGGTATTACCGGAACGACCAGTCTTACAGACATGTTCCATATCCTGCAAAACCTCGCAGACGCCCAAAGTGAATACTTGATGGGAATTGCCTTTTTCCTTCTGTTTGTCGGCCTTTCGTTTAAAATCGCCTCGGTGCCATTTCAAATGTGGGCGCCTGACGTTTATGAGGGGGCGCCGATTCCTGTCACAGCTTTCTTAAGTGTTGTCTCGAAAACAGCAGGGTTCATTATTATTCTAAGAATTTTTTTATCTATTTTTACGATTGTTCCTCAAGGAAAAGAGGAGCCGGTCATTTTCTCCATGCAGGCCATTCTTGCTGTCATCGCTGCTGCAACGATGATCATCGGAAATGTCACCGCCTTAAAGCAGACCAATGTGAAACGGATGCTTGCTTATTCATCGATTTCCCATGCAGGGTATGTACTGGTCGCCTTTGTTTCCTTTGCCCAGCATTTTTATTTTGAAAGCATCTGGTTTTATCTTCTCGCCTATTTGTTTATGAACCTTGGTGCTTTTAGTGTTCTTCAGTTCGTAGAGAAGGAGACAGGCGGACTTGGCCTTTCTTCCTTTTCAGGCTTGTATAAACGGTCGCCAGTTGCAGCTGTTGCGATGACCTTGTTTTTGCTGTCGCTCGCAGGGCTTCCAGGTACGGCAGGATTTATTGCAAAGCTCGGGATCTTTATGAGCGCCTTTTCAGCACAGGTACCGATGATCATGCTTGCTTCAATTATGATTGCAGCCACCGTCATTTCCTATGTTTATTATTTCGGCATTTTTTCTCAAATGTTTTTTAAGGATGCAGAGAATCAAAAGCGTTTATCACTAAACTGGCCGTCTCTGACTATCCTGGCCATCTGCTCCATAGCCGTTGTCCTTCTTGGACTCTTTCCCAACGCTGGACTGAATCTATTCTATTTGATTAAATAGAAAGCAAGAAAAAAATTGTTCAAAAATCCGACACCACATAATGTAAAAATGAAAACATTTTTCGTGAACGTTTCTATATAATAGAAGAGGCAGCCACCTCTTCTATTTTATTTTTAATGATAATGGAGGTTATACATATGGATCAATTCGGAATTGGGCAGGGGGCACTTGTAGGCCTCATTTCGCACCTTTTCTTTATTTGTGTTACCTGGTGGGCGCTTCAGTCACTGAATTTTGAAAAATTCATCAGAAAAAACCGTGTGGTACAGGCGAGAGTCCTGCTGATTTTATTGACAATCGGCATCGCATCACTTGTCTCCAATTTTTTTATGGATTATTATTACTGGTCACGTCAGCTTCCTTCTTTATTTTAGGATCTTTTCTTAAACGTTGTTGTTTTTCATCCATTTAAGTGATTATAGAGCATGGATAAACTTGCTGATTTTAAAAAAAGATGCCGCGAAGCTAATCAGCAAGCGCAGGTGCTATTTTTAGCGAAAACAGCCTTAGATTAAGTTTAGTCCACTGATTTCGTGGGAATATGGATTGAGAAGGGATAGCAGGGGCAGTCATTTAATAGGACATATTTACTTAAAGAGTGCACCTTTTCCCGTCTGAAAACATCGTGTTGTTGAATATTGACGAGTATTCAATAGTATGGCTGCTTCCAATCCGGTAACACTGTTACTATGGAGAGGAAGTGGACGGAAATGAAAAATAAAGCTGCAGCAATTTTACTTATTGGTATTTTAGTAGGTTTGGCTTTTGCCGGAAAAATGGTTCACGCAGAGTGCGAACAGCCTGTCATTGCAAAAATCGCTGGTGTTTTAGCGGATCAGGGGGCTAGGCTTGATCAGTGGACATTGTATTCCAAAAAATCAGAGACTCTGAGCGGAAAAAATCCTGCAGATTATGTGCAACGTTTCACAGCGGAGCATCGTCTATTTAAATGGAGCTTTGAAACCAGAGGGAATTTTGTGAAAGCAATTGGTACCAGGTATAACAAGCAGATAAAAGGTTTTGACAAGCTTCAGGTGGTAGCCACCCTCACAAATGCTAATTCTCAATCGTATATCTTGTATCAGGTCCAGGGAAAAGGCGCGCCCAGGGATTGGGACCAAATTGTAAAAAAATTCAACAAGCAATCATTCGACATTTTAAATGAAAAAACAGCAATTTTCTCTTGTATCAATGGTCATTATGATGGTAAAATTGAAGGTGTTTTGCGGCTTAAAGCAGAAGCCATGCTCCATGAATTTAACGCGGTACCAAAGGAACAGCTTGAAGAAAAGAACTTCATTTCGGTATCGGCTTTAACAAACGATTGGGATCTGGCCATCCCTGCCAAAGAAGGCAAAATGAATGTGCAGTTTGCACTCAGAAACGCTGGATTGGGCGAAAATCCTACGGTCACAATAGGAACACCAATCATAACGACTGAATATTAATATAGAGAATTTGGGACGCGGAGGGGAAAACCTTGGAAAAAATCATCGTCCGCGGCGGTCAAAAGTTAAACGGTACCGTAAAGGTTGAAGGCGCAAAAAATGCCGTTTTGCCAGTTATCGCTGCATCCTTATTAGCAAGTGAAGAAAAAAGCATCATTTGTGATGTACCTACGCTCTCCGATGTATATACAATTAATGAAGTTCTGCGCCATCTAGGAGCAGACGTCCATTTTGAAGATAATCAGGTAATTGTAGATGCATCAAGAGAGCTCAGAACAGAAGCGCCATTTGAATATGTTCGAAAAATGCGTGCCTCTGTACTGGTTATGGGACCGCTTCTTGCGCGGACCGGTCATGCCCGGGTCGCCCTTCCAGGCGGATGCGCAATCGGCTCCCGTCCAATTGATCAGCATTTAAAAGGCTTTGAAGCAATGGGAGCTAAGATCAAAGTAGGAAACGGCTTTATCGACGCAGAAGTAGATGGAAGACTTATCGGTGCTAAAATCTACCTCGACTTCCCAAGCGTTGGCGCAACTGAAAACATTATTATGGCTGCAGCATTGGCAGTAGGAACGACTGTTCTTGAAAACTGTGCAAAAGAGCCTGAAATTGTGGACTTGGCGAATTATATCAATGCAATGGGCGGTAAAATCCGCGGTGCGGGAACTGCAACAATCCGCATCGAAGGCGTAAAGCATCTGAATGGTGCACGCCACACAATCATTCCTGACCGTATTGAAGCAGGTACCTTCATGGTAGCCGCTGCGATTACAAAAGGGAACGTTCTTGTAAGAGGCGCTGTTCCGGAACATTTGACATCCCTGATTGCGAAAATGGCAGAAATGGGAATTGAGATCATTGAAGAAGGAGATGGCTTGCGTGTTATCGGACCTGAAGTACTAAAAGCCATTGACATCAAAACAATGCCTCACCCTGGGTTCCCGACTGACATGCAATCGCAAATGATGTCATTACTGCTTGCTGCGCAAGGAACAAGCATGATTACTGAAACAGTATTTGAAAACCGCTTCATGCACGTGGAAGAATTCCGCCGCATGAACGCAGACATTAAAATTGAAGGCCGATCTGTTATCATTAACGGACCTGGTTCCCTTCAAGGTGCAGAAGTTGCTGCAACAGACCTTCGTGCAGGAGCTGCATTAGTTCTTGCCGGTTTGACTGCAGAAGGGTATACACGCGTGACTGAATTGAAACATTTAGACCGCGGATATGTAGACTTCAATGGCAAGCTGGCTGGCCTTGGAGCAGACATCGAACGTGTAACAGAAGATTCAGTGATCGAAATCGAAGAAGCAGCTGTTTCCGACCTAAACGCATAAGAGTATCCAGTATTTATTTCATTATTATTTCTAAAGCCAGAGCAGCTCAGTGCTCTGGCTTTTTTCATATATATGATTTTTTAATTATGAAAATGCTTACATAAGAGTTCATTCAATTGATAGATTTGATAGCTTGTCGCTATTTGGAAGTGCTTTATACTCCATCCTCACGGCTTGCAGCAAGGGTTTCTGGATAATGAAACTGTCAATTGCCAACAAATTTTTTGAAAAAGTGACTTGAAAAGGAAGTCATAAATGGTTGTCCAGCCCCATATGATGAAAAGAGAAAATACAAATCTATCAGGGGGTTGACGATGAACTCAATGAAACCAGTACTATTTGTACTGTTTGGATTCTTTATCATCATTCTATTGATTCCAGCCATGCTCGTCTCACCATTTACTAACAAAACAAATGGGCACCTATCAGAATCACTGCAAAAGCAGCAAGAGCAAGCGGCGGGGGACGGGGAGACAAAAGCCGTTGATGCTTCTGTTACTGTGCCTGTCTATCGCACTCAATTGAGAACCGTTGAAAAAGTTCCTCTAGAAGAATACGTTACCTGTGTCGTCGCCTCTGAAATGCCGGCCGAATTTCAAAGCGAAGCATTAAAGGCGCAATCGCTCGCAGCAAGAACGTATATCATCAAATACCTTTTAGCCGATAAGCATCTTGCAACACCTGATAATGCCGCTGTGACGGATACCACGAACCATCAAGTGTATAAAAATAAAGAAGAATTGAAACGCTTATGGGGGCCCGATTATAGCTGGAAAATGAAAAAAGTAGAGGATGCTGTTGCAGCAACGGGCGGAGAAATCTTAACCTACAATAACAAGCCGATTAATGCCCAGTTTTTCTCAACGAGCAACGGCTATACAGAAAACTCAGAGGCTGTCTGGTCCAATTCCTTTCCTTATTTAAAAAGTGTGAAAAGCCCATGGGACCAGGAGTCACCGAAATTCTACAACCAAAAAATCTTCTCAGTGGCACAGTTCGAGCATCTCCTTGGCGTAAGAATCAATGGCAGCTCCATCGGAACCATTATCGAACGGACACCGGGCAAACGCGTCGGTATGGTCAGCTTTAACGGCAAAAAACTCAGTGGAACAGATATCAGAGAAAAATTAAAACTCTCATCCGCCGACTTCACCTGGTCCTTAAAAGGCGGGAATGTTGTCATCAACTCGATCGGATCTGGCCACGGTGTAGGCATGAGCCAATATGGCGCCAACTTTATGGCCGAAAAAGGAAAAAGCTTCACTGACATTGTGAAATATTACTACAAAGGCACAACAGTAGCTTCTGCCGAACAGTACATGCCAACACTAACAGCTAAATACTAATCTAAGAAATCAGCCGGCTTATGCCGGTTTTTTCCTTTTTATCAGGGGGTTTTTCTATGATAATATGGAAGAAAGGACAATCACAGTTCCATTTCTATTAAACAGAACTGAGATTCATTCCGTTTAGTAGAATGATTGCACCCTCCAAACAGGATAAACCCCACAAGATGTAAGAAAGACTCCTCACACTTAACTCCTCATTAAGAACAATAGGAAAGTCGATGAAAATGCTCTGCCAAATGAAAGGAGCTAGACTTGCGATGGGAAGAACTGTTCAATTTACTGAAAACGAATGTGTTGTCAAACTGACTGGTGCACCAGCCTTTTTTGCCTTGAAAAGCAAAGTGAAAATGTCATATGACCAGATTAAGAGCGTGTATGTAGATGTCTTCGAACCGCCATTCTGGATGCTCAGAATGCCTGGAACCGCTATTGCGCCACTTTACATCTATGAAGGCAGCTACCTCTATCGAAATGAATGGTATTTCCTCTCCTTTGAGCGCAAACAGCCCTTTTTCATGGTCGAACTTGACGGAAGCGGAAAATACAAATACGTCGTCGTCCAAATTAAGAATCCAAAAGAAGCCGCTGCAGAACTCCGAAGAAGGCTTCGGGAAAATGAAGAGAAGAAGAGTGTATAAAAAAAAGCACCCGGAAATCACATCTCCGGGTGCTTTTGCTCATTAAACTCTCTTGCCCATAATAATCAAATCACGTTCCCCGTCCTCAAAGCTCGCCACTTTCGGCAGCTTGCCCCATTGCTCGAACCCGAATTTTTCAAAGATTTTCAATGATGGCACATTGTGCCCAAATATGAAGCCAAGCAATGTTTTGATCTGCAGAGAAGGTGCCGCTGCAATGGAAGCTTCCAATAGCTCATGGCCGATTTTATTTCCGCGGTACCCTTCGTGCACATAAATGCTGACCTCAGCCGTGTACTGATAAGCCGCCCTGCCGTAAAACGTATTGAAGCTAACCCAGCCGCAGATGTTCCCTTCAGCGTCCTCAGCGACCCAAAGAGGGCGGTCAGCCGTGTGCTGCTCAAACCACTCCTGCCTGCTTTCAACGGTAACTGGTTCAAGATCTGCCGTCACTAGCCGTGAAGCAACAGTTGAATTATAAATAGCGACGATACTTTCTAAATCCTCCAACATCGCCTGACGAATATTAATATCCATTATGATTTCCTCCCTGATCCAATGATGAAATGAATTTTTTCATTCTAGTATTTTTATCCGTAAAATACGTATTCCTCAAAATAATATAAGATACACTCACCCCAATTGCATCCTTAAAAAGATCAATCCAGGTAGTAGAGCGCCATGGTGTAAAAAGCTGATGAATTTCATCGATTCCTCCAAACAATATGCAGACAAAAATCATTGCAGCGCTCACACCGGCAGTAAACCGCCCATGCGCAGCAAAAGCAAATGCAATCAGCCAATACAAAATACCAAACTCAATCAAATGAAGCGAATCCTTAAATACATCCCAAAAGGTTAACCCAATTGAAGGCGGCTTTCCAGGCTGGCTGGACAAATACCAAATTAAGGCTGCATAAAGAAAAGGAGCAATTGTGAAAAACCATTTGACGTTTCGATTCATTGAAATAACTCCTTTTTTCACCCCAAAAAACAAATATGTATAATTCAAAGACCTCAAGCAAACAATAAGGGTTAAAAATTTTTTAAGCAAATGTATATATTTTCTGAATTGTGTTCAGAATGATTGCTGAGGTGATGAAGATGAGAGAGGAAGAAAAGAAACGTACTTCTCTAAGCTCTAAATTTCAGCAGATTTTAAGAAAACGCTGGGTATTTCCTGCAATCTATTTAGTCAGTGCAGCCGTGATTTTAACAGGTGTACTTTGGTATCAAGCAGCACGCAACGATGTAAAGCACATAGCTGACAATCCGACAAATCCGAATACTTCAAAAGGCCATCAGTCCGTTGAAGTAAACAAAGCCATCGAAACTGTATCACTGCCAGTGCTAGACAAAGAATCAGTAAAAGTTGTAACGAAGTTCTACGATCTTAACGCATCAAAAGAAGATCAAGTAGCAGCACTTGTCTCCTATAATAACACGTACAGCCCAAATAAAGGGATCGACATCGCAAGCAAGGATGGCAAGGAATTTGACGTATCAGCAGCTCTAAGCGGTACTGTAACAAAAGCCGAAAAAGACCCTGTCCTTGGAAACGTGATCGAAGTGAAAAATGCAAATGGTGTTGTCACAATGTATCAATCCCTATCTGTCCTTGATGTACAAAAAGGGGATAAAGTCGCTCAAAACGAAATCATCGGAAGATCCGGCAAAAACCTGTATAACCAAAAAGCTGGCGTTCACGTCCACTTTGAAATCCGCAAAGATGGCAAAGCCGTAAACCCAAGCAATTTCATCGATAAGCCGGCGACAGCTATTACTGAAAAAGCTGCAAAAGAAAAAGCAGTTGACGGAAAAGCTGACAACTCCAGCGAAAAAAAGAACGATAAAAAAGACGCTAAAGCTGCAGACCAGACTTCTAACGCTTAATGTGTGCAGGATCCCTGTCCT
Source organism: Chryseobacillus diguaensis (assembly GCF_049220665.1). Classification (NCBI taxonomy): domain Bacteria; kingdom Bacillati; phylum Bacillota; class Bacilli; order Caryophanales; family Bacillaceae; genus Chryseobacillus; species Chryseobacillus diguaensis. Next base: position 337,330 of record NZ_JBMKNV010000004.1, on the reverse strand, counting down.
TGATGGATGGGGGTTTTTTATTTGATGGGGTAGGGGACTTTAAAATGGTGTTGCTGGCAATGGGAGCGAGTAGGGGAGGGGCTGATGAAAAAGTGCGGTCCGCTGATAAATGGATGTTTGGCGCTGATAAAAGAGGAGCCGCCGTACCCGCCGCCGATAAATCAAAGCCACCCGCTAGAATTCCAATCCTCAACAATATTAATGAAAAAACCTCCATTAATATCCTCACTCAACCCGCCGAAGTCAAAACCAGCCTCCAGCAGCATAAAATAAATGAACAAAGAGCCACCCTCCCCGTCCAAACCAGGAACAAATCACTCCTCCCAAATTACAAATACCGCCTCAAAAAACAGCAATAACCAAACAAACCAGAAGAAACCCCTTGTCCCCACTGACTTTTTAGCATATATCCGCACCCAAGCTAATAAAATGTTACAAACCTAACAAAGAGAGTGTTTGAGGTGAGGATCGTGGGTGTTCAATGTGAACGAAATAATACAGGCATCTTAGGATCAACAATCATCAATGCTGCGGGAATCCCTTCGTATGCGGGTCTCATTTCACACTTCTCACATCCATTTTAGGGAGGTCGAGTGGTGTGCACGATTACATCAAAGAACGTACAATCAAGATTGGAAAGTATATCGTTGAGACAAAGAAAACAGTTCGCGTGATTGCGAAGGAATTCGGTGTTTCCAAAAGTACTGTCCATAAAGACTTGACAGAAAGGCTGCCTGAAATTAATCCTGAACTTGCTAATGAAGTGAAGGAAATCCTCGATTACCATAAATCCATTCGCCATTTGCGAGGCGGGGAAGCCACAAAGCTGAAATATAAGAAAGATGAAATTCTGGAAGAAGAAACAGTGAAGTAAGAAATCAAAAAATCTTCATTGCAAATCAAAAAATTCCGCATACTAACAAAAACACCCTATTTTTAGCAAATTATGATACAATATGAAATTAGGGCCCACTCGGGAAAAAAGCGGGAAAAGAGATTTGCAAGGAGGAAAATGGTGAAATGTTTGCTAGGGATATTGGTATAGACCTTGGAACAGCAAATGTGCTGATACATGTTAAAGGAAAAGGCATTGTCCTTAATGAGCCGTCTGTCTTGGCTATGGATAAAAATACAGGAAGAGTGCTTGCTGTTGGTGAAGAGGCAAGACGTATGGTAGGCCGTACACCTGGGAATATTGTTGCGATTCGCCCTTTAAAGGATGGCGTTATAGCAGACTTTGAAGTGACAGAATCCATGCTGAAGTATTTTATTAATAAGTTAAATGTAAAAGGGATTTTTTCAAAACCGCGCATGCTGATCTGCTGTCCGACAAACATTACGTCTGTTGAGCAAAAAGCGATTAAAGAAGCAGCGGAAAAAAGCGGCGGGAAACACGTTTTCCTTGAAGAAGAGCCAAAAGTGGCGGCTATCGGAGCGGGAATGGATATTTTTCAGCCAAGCGGAAACATGGTAGTCGATGTAGGCGGCGGTACAACGGATATTGCTGTATTATCAATGGGCGATATTGTTACCGCCTCCTCCATTAAAATGGCAGGGGACAAGTTTGATACAGAAATCCTGAATTACATTAAAAAGGAATACAAGCTATTGATTGGCGAACGTACGTCAGAAGATATCAAAATCAAAGTCGCAACAGTATTCCCAGGCGCACGGAATGAAGAAATTGCGATTCGCGGGCGCGATATGGTAAGCGGATTGCCTAGAACCATTACGGTAACCACTAAAGAAGTAGAACAAGCTCTTAGAGAGTCAGTGGCCGTTATTGTACAAGCTGCAAAAGGAGTACTTGAAAGAACACCGCCGGAGCTTTCTGCCGATATTATTGACAGAGGCGTGATTTTGACAGGCGGAGGAGCCCTTCTTAACGGACTGGATCAGCTTCTTGCTGAAGAGCTGAAGGTTCCTGTGCTTGTTGCAGAAAACCCGATGGACTGTGTAGCCATTGGAACGGGCATTATGCTTGATAATGTAGACAAGCTTTCAAGACGCAAGTTTGGTTAAATGAAAAAAGCCTGGTATCGCTGCCGGGCTTTTTTGCTGTCTAATTTTTTTCTTTTCCCTGCAAGGCTAAAATCTAAACCAGCCTTGATTTCGACAAAATATGACAAAAATAAAAAGGACCCGGTCAAAGTGGGAGCAAAGACCGGGTCAAACACAATTTGAAAGGGGAACAATTAATGTTCCTATTAAATTATACGAAATAGTGCCGATAAATAAAGGGGCAGAAGTTGTAATTGTTGGTTTTTGTCGAAAAAAAATATTTTATGTCTTCTGGCATATCGTCCTATATAATAGAAAAAGAAGCCATTTGTGGGAAAGGCTTCATAAAAATGAGGTGAAATGAATGCTTCGCGGGTTTTACACAGCTGCTTCAGGCATGATTGCCGAGCAGCGCAGAACAGAGATGCTGTCGAATAACATTGCCAATGTGAACACACCCGGCTACAAAGCTGATCAGTCTGCTATGCGTGCATTTCCAGAAATGCTTCCTAACCGCATGGAGAATCATTCAGCCCCTACAAGCAGCAATATAAGTTTTGGAATTCAAACGCCGATTGGATCAATCAATACAGGCGCGTATATACAAGAGGCAATGCCTCTTTTTGAACAAGGTGAAATTAGTGAAACAGGTTTAGCCTCAGATATGGCTCTCGTAGAACAATCTGTTCCTCAAAATGCGAAGTCCGGTTTAAAAGGATTTCTAATGTTTGGCGTTCAGGCCTCTGACGGCAAAACAAAGTATACACGAAATGGCCACTTTACTTTGAATAGCAGCAACCAGCTGACTTCACTTGGAAATCCCGTTCTCTCAACCACAGGCCAGCCGATCACAGTTGCAGGAGAGGATTACAAAATTACTCCGGAGGGCAATGTGATGGTGAATGGGCAAAATGTTGCCCAAATTGATGTACGCCTTGCAGGAGATGTAAAAAACCTTGTGAAAGAAGGAAATGGTCTTTTCAGAACTGTCGATAACAGCAATCTTCCGAGTGCAGTTGGAAACGGACAGATTCAGTACGCCCTGAAGCAGGGCTATGTGGAGCGGTCAAACGTTGATCCGGCACGGTCCTATACTGATATGATGACAGCCTACCGTTCTTTTGAAGCTAACCAGAAGGTTCTTCAAGCTTATGACAGAAGCATGGACAAAGCCGCCAACGAAATAGGCCGGATCCGATAATAGGGGGATAAACCAGCTATGCTTAGTACGATGATCAGTGCCGGTAATACGATGGGACAGCTTCAGCAACAATTGGACACAATTGGGCATAATATAGCCAATATTGATACAGAGGGATACAAGCGGACCGATACAAGCTTTCAAGAGGTCATTCGCCAGCAGATTGACAACCAGCCTGACAAAGCGAAGGAAGTCGGGCGCCTAACAGATTACGGGCTTCGTCCTGGTGCCGGAGCTGTTATGAGCCAAAACCTCGTTTTTTCTCAAGGAACATTGAAAACAACGGATCGAAAGCTTGATATTGCCTTTACCAAGCCTGGCCAGTTTTTAAAAGTAGAAGATAGTGGCAAGGTTCGATATACAAGAGATGGAGCGATGTATTTGTCCCCGCTGACTGACGGTTCCGGAAAGTCCATACTTGTGAATTCCCAAGGAAACAAAATATTGGGTGATAACAATCAGCCGATCCTCCTTGACGGCAGTGCAGAAGATTTCGAAATAACAGCGGATGGTACGATTGAAGCGACCGCAGCAAACGGAACAACGCAGCAAGTAAACCTTGGTATTGTGCAAGTGAACAAGATGCAGTCATTAATTCCATCAGGCGGAGGCCTATATAGCTTGAATCCGGGAGATCCGCAAGCTTTAACTGCTCTTACTGGAGGCTTAATGCAGCAAATCGGAATGCAGCAGGGAGCTTTGGAGATGTCCAACGTGGATCTTTCAAAGGAAATGTCCGACTTGATGATTTCCCAAAGAGCCTACCAGCTCAATGCAAAATCCATCACAATGGGTGACCAGATGCTCGGTTTAATTAACGGGATCCGTTAACCTTCTCTAAAAGGAGTTATCACTTTGGTTTCCGAAGATAAAGTTAAAACAGCGACAAGAGAAGAACTGAACAAAAAAGAAGACAATAAGGAAAGAACCGAAAAAATCAGAATCCGGTTGTTTCCTATTTGGCTTCGCCTCATCATCGTTGTTTTGCTTATGGCTATAGCTCTGGCTGTAGGTGCCATGGTCGGATACGGAGTGCTTGGCGGTCAAAATCCGCTGGATGCCTTAAAGTGGTCAACGTGGCAGCATATCATTGACCTTGTTGAAAAAAAATCCTGACTGGACTATATTTTTTCACGGAAAGGAAGGGAGGACCTTCCTTTTTTTTGTATAAAAGAGGAATTCCGCAAAAATCCAGGAAATCAAGTAATGAAACCGATGTGGAAATGACCATTTAGGAAGTGAATTGTGCTTAATCCTTAATTGTAGTATTGTTTTATAGGAGAATCGCCTATATTATGCTTGAAATTCCCAAAGAGGGTTTCCGTAAAAGTGTAAGAAAAGTTCTATTAAAGATTATATCTATTGTATAGTCTTAGACCAAGCATAAAGATTAGATTCGTAGCATCTTTTCTTAAAATTTGCAACTGTATTCTTGTTCTATATTCACTTAAATGGATGAAAAAAAACAAAGTTTAACAACAGAGCCATTAAAAGGAGATTTTTATAATGAAACTTAATATTGAACAAATTAAAGAGATTATTCCTCATCGGTATCCTTTTCTGCTTATAGATACTATTGAGGAACTAGAACCGGGCAAACGAGCTGTAGGAAAGAAAAATATTACAGCTGCTGAAGAAGTTTTTAATGGGCATTTTCCAGACTATGCAGTATTTCCAGGTGTGAAAACACTGGAAGCTTGTGCCCAAACTGGTGCTGTGGCGCTTTTATCCATGCCTGAGTATGCCGGGAAAATAGCTTTCTTTGCTGGCGTAGAAAAATGCAGATGGAAACGTCAAGTACGGCCGGGTGATACCCTCATGATGAATGTGGAGCTGCATTCAATTCGCAGAGGCATCGGCAAAGGGAAGGCTGTTGCTACAGTTGATGGAGAAATAGCAATGGAAGCCGAGATCATGTTTGCTATTCAAAAATAATAATTTATTTCTGTTGGCAGACAAAAGGCATCTGGAATTGATGTTCCGGATGCCATTGTCTTTACTAGCGGTTATTATGTGGATTTTGATTCGCGTTATGTGAAGCGCGATTTTGTGGAGCCTGCTTCCCGCTAGTAGTGTTTTGCATGTTATTAGGGGCAAGCTCTTTAGAGAATTCAGTTAACCCGCCCATATTCTGATTTTGGGATCCTTGCTTCATCATATTTTGAAGCGGACCCATCATGTTTTGATTTCTTCCAAAAACATAGGCTGCGGCACTTAATCCAATTCCTATTAATGTGCCCCATACCCATCCGCCTCTACCTTTATTTCTTCTTTTTTTACCAAAAAGATTAGCATTAAGAAGAGCTGTCATCCAATTGTTCATTGATCTTCCCTCCTTCTATTTGAATAAGCCAAAATTTCGCTCATCAATTCATATTTTTTTCATCCCGGCAAAGAAATATGCCGTCAAAAAATTAACTTACATGGAGCCTATTGGAAAAAGGAATGGCTCAATACCTTTTAGAGAATTCGAGACCGGCTATACAGCCTTTGAAGGCAAAGAAAAAGGTATCGCGAATGTGGAGAAAATTTGCTTGAATCTGTTCCGTAAGGGTGAAAACCTAGTCCAAAGAGTAAGAACGTTTGGGGTCTCCACAAAAGACATCAAATTACTGAACAAACCAAAAAGCGACCGCGTGATATTTGGACAAAAATTCAAAATAGCAGTGAAATAAAAAATGGCACGCAGCTTTGCGTGCCATTTCTATTATGCTTTTGATTCCGTTTCTTTTTGGCCGTGCCACTTTACTGAGAAGGCATGCAGTAAGTCTTCGCCGCCAAGTCCCTCATCAATCAGCTCGCAGAGAAGCTTTTCCGCATCGCCGCGGGGTCTATTCGCTCCAAGGCTTCCTTCAAACATCACTGAAACATTATCCTGTTCCAGTTCGACAACCTGTCGGATTTTTGCTGTTACCTTTGCAGGAGTGTTGGTCGTCTTAGTGATGGTAACAAGCATGTTCAGGTTTTCATCTTTTTCTTTCAGCTCCTGAAAAAAAGACAGATAATTTTTATTTAACAGCGCCTCAATCATCCAGCGGTTTTCCCCGTCTTCCTTGTTGATAATCAATCCGCCCTCAAGAGGAATTTCTGCATACCGTTTTTCGGGATCCTCCGAACGCTCAAGCTTCATACCAACAAGCCTAAAGGTTTTCATATCCGGGTCCTCCTCATGTACCGCCCATTTTCTGACTATTATAACACATGAAAGGAACCTATTGCTCAAGCCTTCTCTTTAAAAATTCCTTCCTGCCAGCGCTGATAGACATAAATAATCAGGGCAAGTCCGACCATGATCAGGTAAGCTCCCCATTTTGGCAGATTCACGAACCTGTCTATCTTCAAATATTCAGTAAGCTGCAGTAACCCAAAAGCAAAAATAGCATCAACAATGAGATTAACAATGATATAGACCTTGAAATTCCTGTATGTAAAATAAAAAATCCAAAGGGTTCCGACAAAAAATATCCCGTACACAAACGCTGTATTCGTGATATATCCCCAAGGAATAATGTACTCCTTCAGAATCCACCACTTGAAGGTGTAGGCTGCCTCATAAACGTTGGTAATCAATAAAGAAACAAAAACGGCAACTGGCATATACCGTTTCAAGCTGTCTTTTTTCATGAAGAATAATGAGAACCATGGAGCGATGAATCCGAGCCAGAGCAAGAGTTTAATGAGCAAAGTGGTCACCCCAAGCAGTTTCTAATGGTATGCATTAGGATTGCCTCTTTTAAAAAATATGACTGGCTCTATTACTGATTTTTCTAAAAGGGCACTTTTCTCAAGGTTCTTTTCTTTAACTTTGTTGCTCCTCACTTTAAATTTCTTTTAAACGACCAATGATTTGGCAAAAACTTTAAGAAAAGATGCCCCGAGGCAAGGCAAAAACACTGATTGAATGAAAAAAAGAACCCTCTTGAAAGAAGAGGAGTCTTTAAAAATTAAATTTCATTTGTACTAAGAAGAGAATCGACTTTAAACGTTCCATCCTCATATTCCACCAGAAATTTCGAATGAAATGTTTTATCCTTATAAGTTCCATCCTTGTAATAGATGGTAAAGGAGTCTTTTGTCTGCACGTAATAGCCTTCTGGGGCTGGCTCCCAGCTGATTAGTTCAAATCCATTGTAACCCTCTCTAATACCTTTTTTATCTAGCCACTTTTGGCCCAGTTACAACAGATGGTACAATAAAATTGCATGCTGAAAAAAATGGCAAGAAAACAGCTGATTATACGATTACGGCTGAAGGGGAACAAATTGACCTTTCTTTCGTGGATGAAGCTTCTGCTTATACAAATGACACCCCGTATTTAGATGAAAATGGAAGTACGCGATCAGAGGAACAGGCAATTGCTGATTCCGTTAACACCCATTACCTGGACATTTCAAATGGGGCCTATGAGGCTGCTTACCAGCTTTTCTCAAGCAATTATCAAGGGAAAAATGATTTTGGGAATTGGAAGAAAGGCGTGGAAGTTAATTACAGAAATGATGTATCAGGAATTAACATTGATAATTTTTCAGGCGACACGGCAACAGTCAGCTTTTCGCTTAGCTCCTATGATGCAAACGGGGATATCAAAGATTTTGGAGGCAAGTGGCACATGATCAAAGAAAATGGAGAGTGGAAGCTCGACGATCCTGAAATAACACTACGCTAGGAGTAAACCAACCTTATGAAAAACAAACATTGGACAATTTTGTCCGTCTGTCTGGCAGCCATTATTATTGCAGGGGCAGTTATTATCCCACAGTTTTTGCAGAACAGGCAGGCAGCTGAACCGCAATCGGCTGAGCCGCAATCAGCTGAAACGGCTGGAGAAACATCAGACGAAGATCCTTCGGCAGCCGGGGAAAAGCCTCAGGCAGCTAAGAAGCCTGCTGCAAAACCGATGGAGAGAGACAAATCTAAAAGCATCGAGGAGCAGGCAAAAGAACTGCTTGAGCAGATGACGCTTGAAGAAAAGGTAGGACAGATGCTGATGATCGGCTTTCATGGCCAGAAAATCAGCTCAGAAGCAGAGGATATGATACGGAATAAAAAAGTGGGAGGAATCATTTATTTCAGCAGAAATATGTCCTCCCCGGGCCAAGTGGCCTCCCTGTCAAACTCTTTACAGAAGGAAGCTATGAAGGAACGGTTAAGGCTGCCGCTTATGATTGCCGTTGACCAGGAAGGCGGATCTATCACGAGGATGAGGGAAAGGGTGTCTCCCATCCCTTCCCAGCAAAAAATAGGGCAGCAGGCTACACCAAAAGAAGCTTACGAGATTGCCAAACTGAATGGTACAGAACTTGCGGCAATGGGAATCAATATTAATTATGCTCCTGTAATGGATCTGTCTGCTAAAGATACGCGGTCACTCGGCATGCAGCCGGAAAAAACATATCAATACGGAAAAGAGATTGTTGACGCATTTCATTCTCTTAATATCACTGGGGCATTGAAGCACTTCCCCGGCAATGGAAGAAGCTCCATCGACCCTCATAAAGATACCTCTTCTGTAAAGGCGAATGACGCTGATTTGGAAAAATCAGATATATATCCTTTTACGCAAATGATTAAGAATACGGATAATCAGAATTTCTTCGTTATGGTGACGCATATTAAGTATCCGGCCTATGACAAAGTCAAGCCAGCAAGCCTTTCTCCAGCTATTATCCAAGACCTTCTTAGGAAGAAGCTTGGCTACAAAGGCATTGTAGTAACAGATGATCTTGAGATGGGAGCCGTTAATAAATATTACTCCTTTAAAGATATGGGGATTGAAGCGGTTAATGCTGGTGCCGATCTTCTGCTTGTCTGCCATGAATACAAGCATCAAAAAGAAATTTATAATGGAGTCCTTCAGGCAGTTAAATCAGGCAAGATAAAAGAACAGCGGATTGATGAAGCAGTAACCCGCATCCTTGTTCATAAGCTGACGAAGAAGGACAAAACAGAGTCAGATCCAGATGTGGCCGATCGGATTGTTGGAAGCAAGGAGCATCTGCAGGTTTTGAGAAAGCTTGGCTACTAATCAGGAACCATTCACTTTAAGTGAGTGGTTTTTTTTGAAAAATTTCCGTAAATTAAAATGTTAGACTGTTATTCAAGGGAAATGAAAAGGAAATCCGGTATTTTAATAGAACAAACAGATTTTGGGCTGGTAAAACTTATTTTTCCTAATTTTACCTATACTCCTTTTTCCGTTACGATAGCTATGAGAAAAAGAGAGAGGAGGTACAAAGTGATTAATCATGTCACCCTTGTAGGCAGATTAACAAGAGATCCTGAACTGAAATACTTGTCAGATGGATCTCCTGTCGCAAACATTACCCTTGCTGTCAGCAGAAATTTTCGCAATGCTGCCGGGGAAATAGACACCGACTTCGTCAACTGCACCATCTGGAAAAGGACTGCTGAAAACACAGCGAACTACTGCCGCAAAGGCTCCATCATTGGCGTTACTGGCCGCATCCAAACCCGAAATTACGAAAGCACTGAAGGCAAACGAGTCTATCTAACGGAAGTTGTCGCAGACTCAGTCCGTTTCATGAGCGGCAAACCGCGCGAGCTCGCTGAAACATAATCTATCTTTCCCCCTCAAAAAAGCCCCTTTATAAAAAATCAATGAATTCCCCCTTATTCTCCATATGGACCAGCCGGATCAGGTGCGGCTGGTATTTTTCAAGAAAAAACGTTCTTAATAAAGAAATAAATCTCATCCATAACCAATTCCTCCCTTGATATGTCTATCACCCTGTGATTAGATAGAATCAAGAAAAGACCAGGGGTGGAGAAATGAACGAAACGGTATTGCCGCAATCAATGAGGGGTATGATTGAGAGAGTTCAGCAAAAGCTTACCAATAGGCCAAAGCTTGCAGCGATGTTTGAAAATTGTTTTTCCAATACATATTTAACGACGATCAGAAAGCAGCCGGATGAGACGACGTTTATTTTCACAGGGGATATACCGGCTATGTGGCTTAGGGATTCTGCGTGCCAGATCAGGCCTTATCTTACGCTCGCTCGCGAGGATGAGGAGTTTTATAAGCTGATTAAGGGACTGGTGGAACGCCAGCTTCAGTTTATTTTACTGGATCCATATGCAAACGCCTTTAATGAAGAAGCGAACGGGGCAGGGCACCAAACAGATAAAACGGACATGCAGCCATCCGTTTGGGAACGAAAGTATGAAATCGATTCACTATGCTATCCGCTGCAATTAAGCTATTTGCTTTGGAAAGCGACAGGAAAGACCGATCATTTTACGGAGACGTTCACGAAAGCTGCTGAAACGATCTTAGAAGTTTGGAAAACGGAGCAGGATCACGAGAGCAATTCTCCTTATACCTTTGAAAGACCGGGCAGCCCAGCGATTGATACACTGCCGCGAGAAGGCAAGGGGAGTGAGACTGTGCCGGCAGGGATGACCTGGTCAGGCTTCCGTCCGAGTGATGATTCCTGCATTTACGGCTATCTTGTTCCATCAAACATGTTTGCGACCGTTGTTCTTGGTTACTTGAAGGAGATTTCCGAGAAGGTGTTAAATGACCCGACGCTTGCACAAAGTGCCTCAGACCTGTGTGAGGAAATAGAAGGCGGAATCGAATCTTACGGAATCTATCATCACGAGACATTCGGCCCGATTTATGCTTATGAGACAGACGGCTTTGGCAACGTCCATCTGATGGATGATGCGAATGTTCCTAGTCTTCTTTCGATCCCGTACCTTGGCTATCGGGATGCGAATGATCCAATCTATCAAAATACGAGAAAATTCATTTTGAGCAAAGAAAATCCGTATTACTTTGAAGGTTCAGCTGCAAGCGGAATTGGGAGCCCGCATACACCTGAAGGCTACATTTGGCATATCGCTCTTGCCATGCAGGGACTGACAGCATCAGATCCAGCTGAAAAAGAAAGAATCCTTGATTTGCTTGAAGCAACAGATGCGGATACTGGCCTGATGCATGAAGGGTTTTCAGCTGACGATCCATCAAGGTTTACTAGACCATGGTTTTCATGGTCGAATGCCATTTTCAGCGAGTTTGTCATGGAGCAATGCGAATTAGGGCTTAAAATAAAATCATAGTAAAGAAAGGAGCACTCCAGAGGGATTGCTCCTTTTTTGGCGGATTTGCCGACATCGCGGACAGGCCAATCTCCGGGAGTATACAGGATTGACCATGGGCAAACTTGGGTATATTTACTTATGTATAAGAGCGGATTTTGTCTGTTGTTTTGCAGGCAGAGATGTAATAATAAGGAGAGGTCGAAAAGCACAGCTTGCCCCTGAGGGAAGTGTGTTTTTCTTTTTGAGAGGCTCTTTTCTAAAACTTTGTTGCTCATGACCTATAGTTAGCCCGCAAAACATTGGGTATCGCAAAGACTTTTAGAAAAGATGCCCCGAAACTAGGGCTAATGCGTGATAAAAGCTTATACGAAAAGCAACAAATTGTGCGAAAGCAGTTTTTTGAGACGGAATGGCAAAGGATCGGTGAAATTGTGGTTCGGATATTAAGGCGGACGTTGTTGTGGAGTTTATTTATTGTATTGCTGCTCACTGCAGCATTTTTACTGAGCAGGACGGTACTGGACTCAGGCCAGCAGCCTCGAAAATCAGATGTGATTATCGTATTGAGCGGGGACAGAGGCCGCCTGGAAAAAGCTATGTCTCTCTATGAAAAGGGATATGCCAAAAATATTATGCTTTCAACCCCGGTGGGCTTTGAAAGGAAACTGAAAAACAAATTGAGATCTGAAATTCCGAAGGACAATTTCATAGTGGAGAACAATGCTTCAACTACCTATACAAATGCAACGTATACGAGAGAGCTTGCGAAAAAACATCACTTTAAAAGCGCAATCGTTGTCTCCTCTGACTATCACATCAGACGGGCCAAACTCGTATTTGACCGTGTTTACCAAGGAACGGGCATGCGTCTGACGTATGTTTCCTCAACAAAACACTTGGCAAAACCATGGTTTATGGATGCGCTGGAAGTGAAAATTACCCTTTCTGAATATGTGAAGCTGATTGGCTATTATTTTGAGCTTTATAAAACAGTAGACAATCAGGCTAAAGGGGAATAGGATGGATTAATATGATGCTGCAGTTCAGTTTGAGCTGGAGCATTTTTTAAATGGACAAACAAAAGACGCTCCCATTAGAATGTCATCTTCCTTTTCTGCTAATTAATCTTTGATAAACACTGCGAGGCAGGTGCCTGTGACCGAAACCGCGAACCCGTATAAGGCCCTCGGTATCTTGATACATAATCCGGAAATCCGCTGGCTGCTTATTGACTCTTCTGCTCTGAAAGTGAAAAGATAACCTTCCTTCATAATTGTTAACTAAATGTTGCCTATGTTACGATTTCGAGTAATTAATTTCAAAGAGTTTATTATTTGTGAGATCGCCGATTTAAATGCAAGTTCTTCTTCAAACACGTAAGCAACAAGAATAACATCATCAACAAGTTCATCAGAATTCATTTCAATACCTTCTATAGCGGCAAAACACTCAATCGCTTCTTCAACTAATTGTTCACTGATCGCCATTTAATAACCCTAAAAGATGGTCTTTTCGTTTTTTGAAACTTTCCTTCGATTTTGATGCCAGTTTTTCACCAGAAGAGAAATCAGTTGTTCTCTGCGTTGCTCAAATAATGATTCTATTTGGGCTTGCTCAAGTTCAGCATCCATTTGATAAATATACTCCATTACCCTAAACAAATCCGGTTTCATCAGAATGGCTGCGGTTTGGTTCCGATCCACAACTTCCATAGCAGAGAATTTTTCAAGATCATCTCTCCATTGTGTGGAACGGCTTAATTTCGTCACTCCAACACGACAGCCGAGCTCGAAACCATTCCGAATCTTTTCTATTTCTTCAAGCATCTTTGCAGTCAACTCGCCCATTCCTTTCTCTTTCAGGGGTAGCGTCAGGAAAATGCGGATTTACAACGTTAAGGAATTTTCAATAAAAAAGCCCAATTCCTCAATAGAAAAGAAATTGGTCTCTTTTTCGTCACTCTATTAAAACACCTCTTTGTGGAAGTGAAAATTGGATTAATCTTGTTACAGTCATATTGATTCTATTAGTAATAAAAGCTTCCAGTTACTAACATCGATCGTAACAAAAGCCGAATCTCCCTTAGAGTAGGGAAATTCGGCTTTTTCATTCCAGATATTTTCTTAGCGTATAATTTCGTTAAAATGTTGGCTGTACCCCCTATAGATTTCGTAATTTTGGAAGCTGTTTCAATTACAGAAGATGGAATGATTATCCCGACAACTTCTATCGGTAATTCGTTAACCTTTGCCAAGAAAGCAAAGACCATCATTATTGAGATAAATATAGCCCAGTCCGAAACAAGGAGAGAGGGACCCATTACCCTAATAAAATTAGAAAATATATTTAACGCCTTGAAGGGGAGCCTTTAAGGCGTTATATGTTTATAGGGGTATTGCTAGTGAGTTGAAAAAAAGGATGGTCCTCGATGGTTACCCTGTTCGTTCTTCATTGCTCCCCGCCGCATATAAAGTTTTAATTCGTGCCGCCTATTCAACGCTGTAAGCATTGTTAAAGTAATAATGTTACTTGTTTTCCTAGGATTTCCTTCTCTTGTCCAGATCTCTCCTATTATGTGAATCAGTTTTAATGGTAAAATCAGTATTTTCAATTTGGGGATTTTTCCTGCCTCTTTATAACGTGTTTCTATAGATATTCCTTTTTTACGTAAAATGGCAGAAAATCGAGCCGAATATCAATTATCTTTAACAGGTTCTTAACGCTGGCTTAATAACGGAAGACTAAAATGGGTAAGTATAAATTCATCTAGAGAGGAGTAAAACAATTATGCCAAAGTTTAAAAGTCTAATAGCCATACCCATAATAGCTGCAACGTTGATTCCTTCAACTGCTATGGACAAATCAGCCATTGGTGGCGTTGTGCACGCACAAACTCAAACCTTGAGCACTAAGACTGAAACAAATAAATTGCCATTAGGCTCTCCAGATCTGAAGGAAACGAGAAAAACAGTGGAAGTAGCGCCGGGTGTTACTCAGACCAATATCAAACGGGGAACTGCCTCTGATTCAGATGTTTATACGATAGACGTTAAGTTTCTCAAAACTCATGACGAGGCAGAAAAACTGTCAAGCAAGCTCACTTCTCAGGGATATCATCCACGAATAGAGACAATATCCAACCGGCCGGCCGACGATACTGAAAAAGGTCCTCTTGGCTATCTTGTTCGAGTTGGATCCTATACGAAAGAAGACACTGCCAAAACCATGCAGCAAAAGCTTGAAACTGATGGTTATACAGGACTTAAAACAGTTTATACAGGCGAAGACGGAAAATCAACCACAGGTCCATGGAACGTGAACATTCTCGAGATTGATCCTGATCAATATAAAGGACACCTAAGCCCTGCATTGTCTAATGATGTCGTGACCGGGAAAGAGACAGTAACAAGTTTGGGTCAACGTCATCATGCAATTGCAGGAATAAATGGCGGATATTTCGTCATGGCAGACAGTGATGGTACACCGGGAGACCTTGCGGGTATATCCATGATTGGCGGGAAACTCATAAGCGAGGCGGTAAATAACCGCTCAAGTCTTATCTTCCCTTCATCATCTGGACAAAATGCTGCAATTTCTTCAGTTACCTCCGAGCAAACGGCTGCCTCTTCAGACGGCACTAGCCGTGAAATTGACGGGTTAAATCGGAAACCAGGCCAGATCCGCGGCTGCGGAGGTGTAGGCGGAGACACGCCTACAGAACTGCCAAAACACGATTTTACTTGCACGGATGAAAGTGAGTTAATCCAGTATACTTCTTTATATGGAGAGTCATCCGATTCCGGAGAGGGAGCGGAAGCTGTTTTAGACGCTTCTGGAAAAGTAATCCAGAGTCGCGGCAGCCGGGGAGGAACGATTCCAAAAGAAGGTTCAGTATTGGCTGGAACGGGTGAGGCAGCAGCTTGGCTTCATAAACATGCCAAAGTTGGAATGAAAATATCGGTTAAGAAAAACATAACGGCGGATGGTAAACGGTTAAACTTTAAAGACTCAACTGAGCTGATCAACGGTGGCCCTCGTTTATTAAAAGGTGGAGAGATCAGACTTAATCCTGTGGAAGAAGGGTTCCATATGAAGGACAACCCTGAATTTTATTATAGATTTGGAGAACGCAGAAATCCGCGGACACTTGCAGGGATAAAACCAAATGGAAATCTGCTGTTTGTTACCATTGATGGGCATGAACCCGGCTGGAGCGTAGGGGCTAATTTTAATGAAAGTGCCGTTGTAATGAAATCACTTGGCGCAAAAGACGCGCTAAATTTAGATGGCGGTGGTTCAACCACAATGACTGTCGGCAACGAACTTAAAAACAGACCTTCAGATCCAACAGGAGAACGCCCCATTGGTGATGCGATTCTTTTACTTCCAAAATAAATAAAGCTGCTCAAGTACTGTTTTAAGGAAATATCCCATAAGTGGCTAACTCATAAAGTGTAAGGCACCTTATTTATACACCATTTTGTGTAGAGGTGCCTTGCACTTTTGCTGTTGAGTCAGCCTCTTTGTGAAGAATCAACACTATTGTTTTACATAGACAATTGCTCCAGGTGGAAAATTCAGGGGACAATAAAGGGAAATAGTTTGTGGTCTTCGAGTTTCAGGGCCTGCTCCTTGGATAGGTAAAAATATTCTTCCGATTGCTGCATTACCCTAGGATTCACCAGTTTAGTTCAAGAAAGGCTTACTGCTAGAAGAAATTGCTCTATTAAGACATTTTCTATTCCATTATTCCTTCAATAATTATAGTCCATTAAACTTAGTTTTCTTTATTGTTTCTTATTATTTGAGTAACCGGGGATTTACAATACCAATTTAAACTATAAAAGTAATGTATATTTTATAAGGAGTTGGGCTTATGAAAAAGGTTTTATTAGCAACAATTACTGCACTTATGGTAGCTTCAACAACAGCTTACGCTGCCTCTTCCGCTGAGAACCCATCCCGGTCAGGTTACGGTCCTAAAGGGTTTGACCTGCAGGCGCACCGTGGCGGAATCGGGCTAACCGTCGAGTCTACGATAGCATCGTTCTCCCGCGCTCTCGAAGTCGGTGTGAGCACACTCGAGCTCGACGTGCAGATCACCAAGGACCATCAGGCTGTCGTCACGCACGACCGCAAGATCTCGGGCGATAAGTGCCAGGACACGGGCCCGGTGTTCGCTGGCGATCCTGATTACCCCTACGTTGGCAAGTACGTCAAGGACCTTACCCTTGCACAAGTGCGGACGCTTGATTGCGGATCGCAAAGGTTGTCGCAATTTCCAGAGCAGCGCCTGAGCCCCGGTGCTCGGATGCCGTTACTGAGCGAGGTGTTCGACCTCGTAAAGCACTACCACGCCAACAATGTGTGGATGAACGTCGAAACGAAAGTGGAGGCTGGAGCACCGCAGGAGACTGCTCCCCGTGAAGAGTTCGTGCAAATCGTCGCCCGCCAGGTTCGCGAGGCTGGTATGCTCCACCGAGTATCGATTGAAAGCTTCGACTGGGGATCGCTCATGCGCATGCACGAGGTCGAGCCGCAACTGCCCCTTGTTGCACTGACCAACGGTCCGCAGTTCCTGCAGCCCGGCCAGCCGGGTGCGTCTCCATGGTTGGGAGGAATCGACATTGACGACTTCGGGGGCGACCCGGTAGCGGCGGTCCACTCATTCGGTGCAGAAGCCATATCCCCCGTGCACGGTTTCCCGCAGGACGGAAAAGTAACGGACAAAAACTACGAGCCATACGTCACGAAACGCATGGTGCAGGAAGCGCACAGATACGGAATGAAGGTCATCCCGTGGACGGTCGACGACGCACCCACTATGAACAAGCTTATTGACGACGGTGTTGATGGGGTAATCACCGACTACCCGGACAGGCTGCGTGAGGTTATGCAGCAGCGTGGTCTCGAACTGCCCAAGCGCTACCCAGCTCCCAACAACCACAGATAGCATTAATAAAAAAGGAAAACCGATTCCAGTAGGGATCGGTTTTTCAGGCTATTGAGTTTTGCAGAAAATGGTGAAAATTTTTTAGCTCTATTTGACAGTTTATTACTGGGGTAGCGTCAGGAAAATGCGGATTTACAACGTTAAGGAATTTTCAATAAAAAAGCCCAATTCCTTAATAGAAAAGAAATTGGTCTCTTTTTCGTCACTCTATTAAAACACCTCTTTGTGGAAGTGAAAATTGGATTAATCTTGTTACAGTCATATTGATTCTATTAGTAATAAAAGCTTCCTGTTACTAACATCGATCGTAACAAAAGCCGAATCTCCCTTAGAGTAGGGAAATTCGGCTTTTTCATTCCAGATATTTTCTTAGCGTATAATTTCGTTAAAATGTTGGCTGTACCCTTTTTCGAATCTAACTTTCCATAAATTTCCTAAGGGTTTTTTTTACCCGTCACGTGTTGATAAAATCATGGCATTTACTGCAATCGACGATAAAATTAGCACTTTCTTAACGCAGCCTCTTTTGTTAGTTGCCGGAAGCAAAGCAGGTACACGTTGGCAAAGTGAAGAAGTTTATCAACTGGCAAATGAACTGAAAGAACTGGTTATTCTTGACGGTGCAACTCATTTTGATATGTATGATATTCCACAATATGTCGACCAAGCTGTACCAAAAATGGTAGCCTTTTTTGATGAGTATCTTCGCTCTGAAGAAGATCACTCTGAAGATGGTTCTGAAGAACAAATACCTAAAACTATACAGTAACCAACACAATTGACGATTTAAACATTAGTACAGAAGGTTCAAACAAAGATTTTATTCAAGTGAATGTCACCGAAGCTACATTTGTAAATCCGCGTTTTGCTGGTGGCACCCCTTTCAAATAAAACTCACCTCCATTATATATTAAAAGTATGTAAATCAGTAACGAAATGTGTATTTAAATGTGTTTTTAATCGAATTTATATATATATTTTATTATTACTATTTTTGATTTCATTTACACTAATTTTCCAATTGGAGAACCAAAAATTCAGTTATAATAGATGAGACACTATCCCAAAAGGCACGGTGGAATGATGATCAAAAAAATAATTCGAATCCTCTATATTCTTCTGCTTCTCGCATGCCTGGCCTTTCTCAGCCGGCCGATGCTTGTCATAAACGAGCAGCCAAAAAAATCAGACGTGATTATCGTTCTGAGCGGGGATGGGGGCAGACTTGAAAAAGCGATGTCCCTTTATAAAGAGGGCTATGCCAAATATGTGATGCTTTCAACGCCGCTTGGACTCGAAGTATCAAGCAAAAAACAGCTCAGCAACGACATTCAGCCTGAATATTTGATCTTCGAACAAAAAGCAACAAGCACCTATACCAATGCAACGCTGACAAAAAAGCTTGCAGAGAAATATCACTTTAAAAGTGCGATTGTGGTGACTTCAGATTATCACATGAGAAGATCGAAGCTCGCTTTTGACCGGGTATACAATGGAAGCGGGATCAGGCTTACCTATGTATCTGCCCTATATGACAGCCCAATCCCATGGTACCGGAATCCAAGAGAAATCAGTCACACCATCTCGGAATATATCAGGCTCACAGGCTACTTTTTCGGCCTGTATGATGTCATTGATCTTCCGGACGGGATGGATCCGAATAAGACAGCCACTTAAGCGAGGCTGTCTTATTTTTGCGTTCCCTGAATATCCATAGCTTGCTGATCTCTTTCTTCTCCTTTATTAAGAAAGACAGTCTCAAATTAGTGAGCCTGTCCCGTGTCATAAGTTAGTTAAACCTGCTTTCAGTCAGTGTGTTTCTCTCTTTTGAAAAATTCCGTTCCAGCTTAACTATTTTTCCATTTTGCAAGGTGAAAACTGCTGATTCTTCCACAGGCTGGATAACAATATTATCCAAGATGACTTTTTCTTTTTGTTCGCCTTTTACCTTAACTTCGATAGAATTTTCTCCTTTTGTCAGGGGAACAGGTTTTTCCAGTTTGATTAAAGTCAGGTAATTACTGTCCCCGTTATAAGAAATGGCGGATTTTCTTGTGATTTTATCATTGACCGTTATTTCAAGGGTGATTTTCCCCTTAGGTAGAGCAGTCTTCTCCGCAGCCGCATAGAGAAGGACAGCTTCATTCTGTTTGGATCGGATTTTTGTTTTTAAGGAGTCTCCTGGAAATAAAGAAACAATTTTGCCGCTGTAGCTTGCATCTCCTGTCCATTGACTTTCAGGATTAATAACAGCAGGATTTCCTGTGGCAGCGGTAAAGTTCTCTGCTTCCATAATCCTTGTGCCATTACGAGAGTTTGTTTTGCTATAGAGATAGTTTACAGCTTCAGGAAGCTGGTTGATTTTTTGCATAGCCATCAAAGCTTCAATAGTAGATTCAGCTCCTGAGTTTTGATTGACTTTTTTCGTGTCTCCATTTAATCCATCATATCCTCTGCCGGTCTCTGGATCGTACATGACGAAATTCGCATCGTTATTTCCGGTAAACCAGGATGCAGCTAAGCCGGCATATTTTGCATATGTTTTGTCATGAGTAGCTTGATAGATTTGTGAGAAGCTTTGAACTAGCATATTAACGCCATAGGCAATTTGTTCATCCTTTGAAGGGGTAGGTGCCATTTCTTTTATCATGCCATTTGCGAGAATGTGAGTAAAAAGGTGATCAGCTTCCTCTTTTGCAGATTGGACCCATTCCGGTTTTTTTAGGACGGTTCCTGCTTTAGCCAGGGCAAAAGCCTGGGCACTGCCCCATGCATGCCAAAGCGTCGGAGATCCGTTCCAGTCCAGATGGGCGCTAAAAGGGTAGTCACTATAGCTGCCGTATTGGAATGCGGAAAGACCATTCCCAAGCATGGTCATTGAATTTTTTATCTCCTTTTTAGGGGAAACAGCATAATACTCTGATAAGCCAAGCAAGGCGTTCGACATGGCATCAAATCCATCGATCCAGGCAGGAACCTTGTAGCCGTGAAGAATGGTGAATTTGCCATAGTTTGGACTGATTTTCTTTTGCAATGCTTGATTAGCCAACAAAAAATGTTCATTTATTTTTTGAGCATAAGCCGGATCCATTTTGCTGAAGACCTTGTAGCCGTAACCAAGAGCCCACATGCCTCTAGCGGCCCACCAATCGAATGATTTTTTGCTTGTTGAGCCAGTTTTATTGATAGAGAGGTCTTTGTTTATGAAATTATAGAATTCTCCATCTGAAGCCTGCATATGCATAACGAAATTCAAAGCCTTTTTAGCCCTTGCAAGTGAATCTGGATGATGGGACTGTTCATAATCTGTTAAGTAAACAATGGCTGCTCGCGCCACATCATCAACACAGGCAATGCCTTCACCAGATGCATCCACCCATTTATAGTCAGGATACTCTGAGTAAATATGAGTAATCAGCATATCTTCTCCGTCCATTTTTACTGATTCAGTGAGGAAGTTTAAATGGGAGAGAGTAATAGGTATAGTGTGAGTCTTTACTGCGGATACAGGGACAGCCATAGAAAATAATAGGATCAGAATGAACAGGATGCTTCTCTTTTTCAATATTTCCAGCTCCTTTTGGATTGTTAACGCTTCCATTACATTACAAAAATTATTTGTAATGTAAAAGTTTTCCTTTGAATTACATTATTAAACCAAATAGAGATGGCGTCAATTTAAATAGTGAAATTGATGAAATAGACCCATCTTTCTATTTTGTAACGTTACAAAACAAAAGACAGAATCCCGAGAAATTCTGTCTTCTTCTTAATTCATATTTTCCTAAACCCGCCAGCCTTCTTCTTCGCTAGTCTATAGAGCTCCTCCCACTCAGGAGCCTTTTTCTCTGTCAGCTCCGGAGCGGGAACAGCTTGTTTCTTTGCCGTTCTTTTCTTTTTCTCTTCTGCCATAAAAACCCCTCCCCGCGAGCATCCTTATACACTAAGCGTAAACAGCTCTTCCAGCTCATCTGTCGTAAGCTCTGTAATCCAGTTTTCGCTTTGCAGAATTTCTTCATTCAAGGACTGCTTTTTCTCAAGCATTAAATCGATTTTCTCTTCGATGGTGCCTGTTGTGATCAGTTTATGCACATGCACGAACCGTTCCTGGCCGATCCGGTAGGCGCGGTCGGTTGCCTGGTTTTCAACAGCGGGGTTCCACCAGCGGTCGAAGTGGATGACGTGGTTCGCAGCGGTTAGGTTAAGCCCTGTTCCCCCTGCCTTTAAGGAAAGTATCAGGAACGGCACATCCTTGCTTTGGAAGCGTTCGACCATTTTATCGCGGTCCACTTTTGAGACGCTTCCGTTCAGGAACAGCACATCCTTGCCGAATTCCCGTTCCAAAAGCCGCTTCATCATGTCACCCATAGCGATATACTGTGTGAAAATCAGGCAGCTTTCCTCCTGCTCCCGAATCGCTGTGACAAGCTCCATCAGCTTTTCGATCTTGAGCGAGCGATCCACTACCCGTTTTGGCAGCTCTTCCTTTAGATACAAGCCTGGATGGTCGCAAATCTGCTTCAGCTTGCCAAGCATCTTCAGGATCAATGCCTTCCGCTGTATCCCAGCTACCTGTGCCATTTGCTCAAATGTATCCTTTACAAGATGCTCATAAAGGGAAGCCTGCTCCACAGTCAATGGAATGTATTCCTTTTGCTCCTGTTTTTCCGGAAGGTTCAAGGCAACCTGCTCATCCCGTTTCGTTCTTCTCAGTAAAAACGGACGAATCAGCTTGCGCAGCCTCTCAACAGTCGCCGTTTCCCGATCCTTTTCAATCGGCAGCACAAATCGCTTATGAAAGCCATGGAGGGTACCAAGATAGCCATGATTCGTAAAGTCAAAAATCGACCAAAGCTCAGTTAAACGGTTTTCCATCGGCGTCCCGGAAAGGGCGATATGATGAGTGCCCTTTAGCTGGCGAATGGCCCGCGATTGCTTCGTATGAGCATTCTTAATGTTTTGTGCTTCATCAATACAAATGGTACTCCACTTCATCGCAGCCAGATCCTCGACATCAGACGCAGCGAGCCCGTAAGAGGTTAGTACAATATCCGCCTGCTTCATCCGCTCTTCAAACCCTTCACCCTTTACCCGATTCGGCCCATAATGGAGATGCACCGTTAAATGAGGGGCAAACTTCTCAATTTCCTTCTGCCAGTTCCCTAGAACAGACGTCGGCGCAACGATTAATGCCGGATATTCTGGTTTTTCTTTTTCAATCAAATAGCTGAAATATGCAATCATCTGAATCGTTTTGCCAAGTCCCATATCATCAGCGAGACACGCGCCAAATCTCTGCTCTCTTAAGAACAGGAGCCAGTTCACACCATGCTGCTGGTAAGGCCGCAGCATCCCGTGAAAGCTTTCCGGTACCTTATAATCCGGTATATCCTGAAGGGACGTCAGCTGATGAATCATCTTTTTCATCTGCTGATTTAATTCAATTTGAATTCCGGCAAAAATCCTCGGATCAATCAGCTCTTCGCCGTCTTCACCAGGCTCCTGATCAGCGAGCTCCTGCACAAGCACATCTGAAAAATGAAGCCCCTCGCGTTCCGCACGCTTCAGTACGTTTTTCACATGCTGGATAAAAGCGGGGTCAATCTTAATCCACTGACCGCGAAAATTTACTAAACGGCGTTTTTCGTTCACCATCCTGAGAAAATCTTCTTCGGAAAAATCCACGCCATTTGTTGAAAAACGCCAGTTAAAGTCAATAAGCGAGTCCATTCCAACGTAAGAAGGGCCTCGAGGCGTAGAGGATACCTTTGCCTTCATGAGCACCTGTGACTCTTTCACAACCTGCCACCACGAAGGAAGGAGAATCTCAATGCCCATATTCACAAGCCTTTCGCTCGACTCCGTTAAAAACTGCCACGCTTCTTCCTCTGTCACAAGGGTTGTGCCGCTTGTAAATGAAAGCCACGGCACAACCTCTTTAAACCGGTCCTGCTCCCGTTCAATCTTCTCAGCAAATGGCTTCCACTTGGCGGGAAGCGACCGCTTGCCGTCATAAACACGAACATTTTCCTCCAAAACCTTATCCCGCAAAAGCAGCTCAAGCCGCCATTCGCCGCCGTCATAATCCGGCTCATTCAGCCGCAGACCAATCGTAAAAGGTGCCTCATCGAGAATATAACCGATCTTCTCCAGCCAGTCCCGTTCATCCAAAAAATGACCCTCATAATGGGTGAGAGCGGGATGAGCCTCCCGCACCTCATGCCATGCCTTGCGGAGACTTGCATCCCGTTCCAAAAAGTCACTTACTGCAGCATTAAACAATTCTGCCTCAAAGCCCTCAAGCTCCTCCTCAATCGGTTTAAATCCAGCCTGCTGATGCTGCCATGCGTGGTAATCCGGCATAAAATCGCCATCTGATATCAGGTCATATACCTTTTCGGCCGCCTCAATCAGCCCAGCATTTTTTATCTCAAAATCCATTTCAATTTCAACAAGGGAGTTAAACGGCCTCGCCCCAATAAGCTCGACCAGCATCCAAGGAGATAAAAGAAAGGAAGGAATTCCGATAAAGCTAATGTTTTCTAAGAAAGCCCCGTTCTGAGAGGATCTGTGCCAGGTAAACAGATTCCGCCTCATTTCCTCCACAGCGATCGGCTCATCGTCTTCCGCCGTACACCAGACAGAATAGTGATAGGCTTCAGCCGGTTCAATGTGCAGCTTGTATGTTATAGAATTAAGCATGAATCAACTTTCCTTTCACCAATTCTTCCCGGAAAGCGCGCAAACGCTTATGTTCCTGAAGGAGCTTTTCCAAATAGTCTTCCCAATCTTCTTTAACCTTCAGCTTTTCATACAGCTTTTTCACTTTTTTTAGCTTTCGAACAGCTTTTTTATAGCCCTCTCTGTTTTTTTGTCCGATTTCAACTCGAACAAACTGATGGTAAAGAGGAAGGAGAGACTCCGGCGCTTCTTTTTCTGCAGCCTTCAGCGTTTCCTTATCGACTTCATCAATCGAAAAACCAATCAGCATCTGCAGCTCCGCCCACGTTTTGAACTGCTTCCTGAAAGCGAGAAAATAGGAATATTCAGCATAGCTGTAGGGGAGCATCACCCTGCATCCCTTCTCATAAGCATCTTCTTCCTTTGTCTGAATCGAATATTCCTGAAGAACACTTAATAGAAAGCTGGCAGCACTTCGCTTTTCTTCAAACGGCAGCTTGGAGCTGAAAAATTCGCCTGCATGCGTGTAAATATAATCAAGCCACTGACTCAGCCGTTTCCATTGCTTTCTGTTCGCAAGCTCGCCAATCCAGTCAAAGGTAAAAGCATACACTTCAGCACCTGTTTCTTCTATAAAAGAACTCATGCTTTCATCGTTCCGCTGAAGAAAATCAAGATGAGCGAGAGCCAAACGGCATTCAGGCCCAAACAAATCTTCTGTTTTAAGCCGATCCTGCAAATACGCTCTTTCCTGATTGATCCACTTTTCCCTGTTCAATAAAGCCGTCCAGAGATTCCGGTAAAGACTGAACCGTTCAAACGGCATTTCTTTTGAGTGGAACAAAAGCTCCCTGAATCGCTCAACACTAGCATCAAGCAGCGGATCAAGCGCAAACGGCATTGCATAACGCTTCATTTCGTTAAGCTCAGTGGAAATACGCTTCCCTAAACTATTGATATAAGCGCCAGCCAAGTACTGCATTTGCTGTGATGTCTTTTTTTCATTAAGAAGATCAAGAATCCGAAGCGCCGTCGCGAGAGCAGCATGAATAATAAAAAAACGTTTAATCTCCATTTTGACAGGAGATTTCCGAACTAACCGGTCAAAGTAAACCTCATAATGCCCCGCAGCCGTCTGCAGATTATTGCTTGAACGGTATTCCTGATACTCCGAGTCGAAAAATTCGTACCAGCTATCAAGTGAAGCATCATCCACCTTCACTTTTTTAGCTGCGTGAAAATGGGCCAGGACATTGGAGCTTTTGCCGCTGTTCCAAGTGTCCAAAAAGGTCCCAACGCGCTCGACTCTTGCATATATATAGAGAAACAAAGCGAGCAAGTGCCTGCACAATCCGTCATTTGGACAGGAACATGTACTCGTCTGAATAAAATCCAGATCCAGCTCACAGCTAACAGGAGTTACATCCTGTACCTTTGCTGTAACTATTGATGGAGATGACTTTACATTGAAGACACTTCCCTGTCTGTAAAGAATCATTCCCTTTTTCACCAGGTTCCGGTGATCCTCGTCATTGGGAGAAAGAATTTTTTGCAGCTGACCGGCAGCAAACAGTACAGTATTCCTCTCCAACTCTTGCTCAAGCATGTAGGATGCTCCTTTCCTTCTCCGGAAAATGGATGACATAAGGCTCTTTTCTTAATTTTTAGTACTTTTATCACTGTGAAGAAATTCTTCACAAAGGATTTAAGGAAATTTAAGAAAAGATGCCCCGACTGCTCTATAAATACGTATTTATAGTATTTACGGAAGCGCAATCCTAACGAAAACAGGACTGCTAAGAATTGTCACCATTTAGACAAAGTATTCAATTCCTCTATTATACCGCACAAAAAACCTGACTTAAAAGGTTTCAATATCGCAAAATTCGGGGAGATAAAAACCAGGACTTATCGGAAGGGTCTAAAGGAAGATTGCCAATTTAGCAATCTCTTATTATAATAAGCAACGTGCAGAGTTGTCTAAAACTGTATTATGAAAGGGAATCTTGTCAAATGGATACCAAACAGATGAAGCAAGAAGATTTTCTGCAAATTCTAATGCACGCCTACACAAAGGGTGAGTATACTAACGAAATAACAACAAAAGAAATGTTGGAAGAGATTATCCTGCAAATAAAGAAAGTTTATGCTTCTTAAATGAAGGAAACCCGCTGAAATTTTTCAGCGGGTTTTCGTATTTTAGGAGACCGCAAAATACCGAAATATCCGAAAATCCCGCAATTTGTAAATTTTTGCGGGATTTTCGGTTTTTTAATTTATATTTCCTATTAAAATTTCATTTTTTTTGTCGATACAAAAACTGTGCCCATCGACATCGTCCGACAAAGTTCCTGCTTTTCCTTTTTTGTATTAGCTGGATAAAAGTTTAAAACTTTATTAAGAGATGAAGAAAATGGCCAACATAAAAAAATACATAAATAAAGATACCAAAACATTATAACGTTATATTGACTAGCATTTTAATCTATGTTAACTTAATCTCATAGAAAATAATGAAAACGCATACAATTTGTTGCCGAAAAGGATGAGGAGAATGAGTGAGAATTTCGTGCTGCAGAATGTGAGATTACTAGATGGAGATTCTGTAGACATCAAGGTAGAGAATCAAAGAATTGCAGAGATTGTTCCTGCCGGAAAAGGGCATGGAGACAAAAAGGTGGATTTCGGGCACGGGGTTTATGCTTCAAGTGGCTGGATCGATTTGCATACGCATGCCTTTCCGGAATTTATCCCGTATGGTGATGAGGCAGATGAAATTGGCTATAAAACAGGGGTTACGACAATTGTTGATGCCGGGAGTACGGGAGCGGACCGGCTGCCGGATCTTATTCATCTCAGCGAAGAGTCGAAAACGAAGGTGCTGGCTTTTTTAAATATTTCACGGATTGGTTTGCAGCGGATTGATGAGCTGTCCGATCTTTCTTTGTTAGAGGAAGACAAGCTGAAAGAGAGTGCTGCTGCCTACAAGGATTATATTGTTGGCCTTAAAGCAAGAATCAGCAAAAGTGTTGTCGGCACGAATGGCATTGAGCCGCTGCGGATGGCAAGGAGGTTTTCAAAAGATACAGGGCTTCCGCTGATGGTTCATATCGGCTCAGGTCCGCCTGATATTAATGAAGTACTGGAGCTGCTGGAAGAGAATGATGTGCTTACTCATTACTTGAATGGAAAAGCGAATAATTTGTTCGACGAAAGCGGGAAGCCATTACCTAAGTTTTTAGAGGCAATTGACCGGGGTGTTCAGCTGGATGTTGGGCACGGGAATGCAAGCTTTTCCTTCCGTACAGCCGAACAGGCGAGAAATGCGGGAATCCGTTTTAACACAATCAGTACAGATATTTATCGTAAAAACCGGTTGAATGGACCCGTGTACAGCATGGCAAGTGTGCTGTCGAAATTTTTATACTTGGGCTACTCCCTAAAAGAAGTGATTGATGCTGTTACGATTAATCCGGCGAAGTGGCTGAAACGGCCAGAGCTTGGAAGAGTCGCTATTGGAGATGCGGCAAACCTGACTTTTTTTACAGTAGAGAACAAGAAAACAACCTTCCGGGATTCGGAAGGGGAAGAGCGGACAGCTGATCAAACTATCGTGGTAAAAGGAGTGGTGATCAATGGAGAATACATTGAATGCTAAATACGGTTTGAAACGGGTCATTAACGCTAGCGGACGGATGAGCATTTTAGGGGTGTCGGCACCAGCAGATACCGTAATGGATGCGATGAAAACGGGCGGGCAGAATTATGTGGAGATGGCTGATTTAGTGGATAAATCAGGCCGGCATATTGCCGGGCTGCTTGAGTCAGAAGCCGCAGTTGTGGTGAACTCGGCCTCAAGCGGAATTGCCTTGTCTGTAGCAGCGATTGTCACAGAAGGGAACCGGCGCAAAAGTGAAAGGCTGCATCAGGAGCCGATTCAGAAAAATGAAATCCTTCTATTTAAAGGGCATAACGTGCAATATGGCGCACCAGTTGAAACAATGGTCTACCTTGGCGGCGGGAAAGCTGTGGAAGTCGGCTACGCCAATGAGGGGAAAGCGGAGCATTTGATCGAAGCGATAAACGAAAATACGGCAGCGATTCTTTACGTCAAATCCCATCATGCAGTGCAGAAAAACATGATTTCTGTTGAAGAAGCATGGGAAGTGGCTAAGCAGCACGATATTCCCTTCCTTATCGATGCGGCTGCCGAGGAGGATTTGAAAAAATATGTCCAGGTGTCAGATCTTGCGATTTACAGCGGCTCAAAGGCGATTGAAGGTCCAACATCAGGGATCGTAGCCGGCAAGGACAAATACGTAGAGTGGCTCAAGGTTCAGCTTCACTGCATCGGCCGGAGCATGAAGGTTGGGAAGGAAACCGCATTCGGCTTGCTGCAGGCCATGGATGAGTATTTTGTGAAGAAAGATCGAAGCGAAGAAGAACGGGAAAGCCTGAAGGTTCTTGAATCCCTAAGCTCAATCAATGGAGTGAGCGTATCGATCGTTCAGGATGAAGCGGGGCGGGCCATTTATCGGGCGCGCATTAGTATCGACCCCGACGCAGCCGGTACTACAGCAAAAGAAGTAAACGAAAAACTGAAAAATGGGTACATTGCCATTTACACCCGTGACTACGGCATCCGCCAGGGCTTTTTTGATATTGATCCCCGGCCGCTGCAGGGAGATGACATGCAGGTCATTGAAGCGAGATTACAGGCGATTTTGGGAGGAAAAGAAGCATGACACACATCGAAAACCGGTTTTACAAAAATCGTATTGCACTGAATGTTTTGGCTGGAAGCTTGGAAAATGCGAAGGAAGTGTTTGAAGCAGCAGAAGGGCATGTGTTGGTTGGGGTGCTTTCAAAGGATTTCTCTGATGCCGATACGGCTGCTGCCGCAATGAATAAATGCGGAGCAGCGATAGAGGAAGCGGTGTCCATCGGTCTTGGCGCTGGGGATAACAAGCAGGCGGCAGTCGTTGCGGAAATTGTGAAATCCTATGCCGGCAGTCACATCAATCAAGTGTTCCCTGCAGTAGGGGTGACACGAGCGAACCTTGGCGAAAAGGACAGCTGGATTAATGCCCTCGTCTCACCGTGCGGGAAACCAGGATATGTTAACATCTCCACGGGCCCTATTAGTGCTGAAGCAGGGGAATCAGCCATCGTGCCGGTTAAGGCTGCCATTGCTTTGGTCCGGGATATGGGCGGAAGCGCATTGAAGTATTTTCCGATGAAAGGACTGCAATGTGAAGACGAGTACAGGGCAGTCGCAAAGGCTTGCGGGGAAGAAGGATTTGCTTTAGAACCTACAGGCGGAATTGATTTAGATAATTTTGAGAAGATTGTTGGGATAGCTCTGGAAGCCAATGTACCGAAGATCATCCCGCATGTCTATTCTTCTATTATTGAGAAAGAATCCGGAAAAACAAAACCAGAGGATGTAAAAGTCTTGCTTGAGATCGTGAAAAAGCTGGTTGATCATTATGCCTAAAACCATTACAGCGTTTGGCGAAGTGATGATGCGCATGCAGGTGCCAGGATATGAGCTGCTTTCACAGGCGAACACGCTGCACTATACCTTTTCCGGAACAGGGGTAAATGTCGTTTCCGCCATGACAAAGCTCGGCTATGACGGATATGTAGTCACGAGACTTCCGGATAATCCCTTAGGGGAAGCGGCCCTTGCCTTTTTGCAAAAGCTTGGAATCAGCCGTAGGTACATTGGCAAAAGCGGAAAGTATATGGGCCTTTATTTTTTAGAAAATGGCTTCGGGCAGCGGGCAAGCCGGGTGACGTATACAAACCGTCTGGAGAGCAGCTTTAATACAGCTTCTATTGCGGATTACGATTTGGAGGAGATTGCCGGGAACACAGATGCTGTTCATTTTTGCGGCATTGCCCTTTCGATGACAGAAGACGTACGAGAAACGATGAAAACCCTCGCCCGAAAGGTGAAGGATAAAGGAGGGCTTGTCTGCTTTGACTGCAACTATCGCCCGTCCTTATGGGATGGAGGCTACAATGCGGCGAAACCTCATTATGAGGAAATGCTATCAATAGCCGATATTGTCATGATGAATGAAAAGGATGCCATCTATATTTTAGAAATGGAAACGGCAGCAGAATCAGAAGAGGAACAGCTTAAGGATCTCATCCCTAAAATTGCTGAACAATTTCACATCCGCACGGTTGCAGGCACTCATCGATGGATCAATAGTGATAACACCCATTCACTGCAAGGATACTTATACAAAAACGCTTCTTTCACATTTTCTGAAAAAATCTCATTTTCCGTGTATGATCGAATAGGAGCTGGAGACGCGTATGCAAGCGGTATTCTTCATGGAGAGCTGGCTTCGTTTTCACCTGAAAAAACCGTTCACTTTGCAGCTGCCTCAGGGATGCTTGCCTGTACAACAGCTGGTGATACCCCAATGGCGCAAGAAGCTGAGATCCTTGCTGCAATGCAGGGAATGACTGGAGATATAAAGAGATAGACAGGAGATAGAAGGATGAATGTAAGCAGAAAAAAGGGACCTCTCTATCTGCAAATAAAAGAAATAATAAAGGATCGGATTTTGCACGGTGTATATCCGATTCACATCACCATTCCGTCCGAGCCGCAGCTGGAAGAGGAATTTCAAGTAAGCAAGATCACAATACGGAATGCCATTAAGGAACTTGCTCTAGAGGGTTATGTGGAAAAAAGAAGCGGGGTCGGCACAACGGTCATTGCAAATGTGTCCAATGCCAAACTGTCTAAGGGAAAACGATTTACCGAGCTGTTAGTAGAAGAAGGCCATCACATCACAAAGCAAATACTTCGCATCCAAAAGGCGAAGTGGCCGGAAAATGCCGGACATTCACCGTTATCAGGAGAAAATTGCCTGAAAATCGAGCGGATATATTTGCTGAATCAAGAGCCTTATATTTATTTCACGCACTACTTGTCTTTAGATTTATCCGAAAAAGAAATTTGGGACTTGCAGATCAATTCACTGTACCGGTTTTTAGAAGAACACAGCATCAGGCTTGAATCCTTCCAGGATGAATTTGGGGCTGCCATACCTCCAAAACATATTTTGGATGTACTAAAACTTGATCAACAAACCGCTTTACTAAAGAGAATTCGCCGGTCGCGTGACGAATCAGGGAAGATCGTCGAATACAGCGAGGGATATTACGATTCTGAGAAGCATAATTATGTGGTGAATTACAGTGATTCTTTTTGAGGATCAATCATAGGCTGATAAATTTGTAAGCGGTTACTAAAAAGGGGTGGGAGAAATGACGTTATATTTAATGGGAATTACTGTTGTAGCGATTATCATTGTGATTTTAGGAGTTTCATGGTGGAAGTGGCATGCTTTTATCAGCTTAACGGTCGCAAGCTTATTTTTAGCGATTTTTGCCGGTGTGCCGATGGACAAAATTGTAAGCGCGTATGAAACAGGGGTTGGCACTGTGCTCGGTCATTTGATCGGAATTTTAGCTCTGGGGACGATTCTTGGAAAAATGATGTCTGACTCTGGCGCGGGTATGCAGGTGGCTGAATTTTTTATCAAAAAATTCGGGGCGAAAAATCTGCCATGGGCGATGCTGCTATCCGGATTCATCATTGGGATCCCCGTGTTTTTTGAAGTAGGGCTCGTCATTTTGCTTCCTCTTGTAATAGCTATCCGCAAGTCAGCTAAGCAAAATATCTTACTGATCGGTATTCCGGTGCTCGCCGGCTTATCCATCGTTCATGGATTGGTCCCACCGCACCCAGGTGCCATGACCGCCATCGGCATCTATAAAGCGAATCTAGGGAAAGTACTCCTCTACTCTCTCATCATTGCATTTCCAACAGCTGTCATCGCAGGCCCTCTATTTGCCAAATGGATTCACAAAAGAGTGAAGCCGGAGGGAGAACCAGCAATTGTACGGGTAGAAACAAAAATTAACCAGCTTCCGGGAACTGGCGTATCTTTCTTAATCATCTTGCTTCCAGTCATATTAATGCTGTTAACCCTTGTAGCACCGTATCTGTCCATGCCGGCAGGGCTCGAAAAATTCCTGCTATTTATCGGCAGTCCGGTTATTGCCCTATTAATCTCTTGCTTCGCCGCCTATTTCTTCTTAGGCTATCGTCAAGGGATGGACAAAACACTGATCAAAAAACTGACCGAAGAATGCTTAATGCCTCTCGCTTCTATTATTCTGATCATCGGAGCAGGCGGCGGGTTCAAACAAATCCTAATTGAAAGCGGAGTAGGAAACGCCATAGCTTCGATGGCCGATCAGCTCTCCCTATCACCTA
The DNA here is from genome assembly GCF_049220665.1 of Chryseobacillus diguaensis. Taxonomy (NCBI): domain Bacteria; kingdom Bacillati; phylum Bacillota; class Bacilli; order Caryophanales; family Bacillaceae; genus Chryseobacillus; species Chryseobacillus diguaensis. The sequence continues at coordinate 305,119 of NZ_JBMKNV010000004.1, read as the reverse complement.
TAGTCCTAGCATTCCTGGTAGCCGGATTGATCCGGATTGCAACAGGCTCAGCCACTGTTTCTCTCACAACCGCAGCCGGAATCGTGTCACCGGTCGTCGCTCATATGTCAGGTGTGAACCTTGAGCTGCTTGTTATTGCTACAGGGGCAGGATCTCTCATGTTCTCCCATGTCAATGATGCCGGTTTCTGGCTTGTGAAGGAATATATGGGACTGACTGTGAAAGAAACGTTCAAAACGTGGACGGTGATGGAGACAATACTTTCTTTTGTAGCGTTTGGGTTTACCTTGTTGTTGAGCGCGTTTATTTAAGTTTGGGAAATTGAGAATATACTAAATCAAGGACCTCTCAAATAAGGTCCTTGATTTTTTAATTAATAGAATAAAAAGGTGAAATTGAACTTTTTTATACTCCTTTTGCTCGCAATACTTGGCGGGACTGCCTCTTTTCCGGATTTTTCAAGGCGCTTGAAATCATTTGTTTAAGCAGAGCTATGTTTCTTGGCCAATGCTGTTACAGTTTCTTTCTTGTCAGCATTACTAGACTTCCAAGGTGAGCCTAGAACAGAAATGCTCAGTGACTAAGAACCGATCCTTAAGTTTTATTTTCTGAAAATTCATAACTTTCATCTTTAAATTAGGTTAACGATTTCATATAATGGCATTGAAATATTTTTTAAGAAACCGGTGAACACATTGCTGAAAAAGTTGCAGGATATTCAATGGAAAAGAAGTTACATAAATGATAGCTTCTTTCCTGCTTTGGAGAGTATAAAGATTTTCTAATGAGAATTTAAAACAAATGGTAATAGTACAAAATGATGAGTAAATTTTATGCCAATAAAGGAAAAATTGTTTATAATTGATGTAAGCGCTTTTAAAGAAGGTTCTTTATTTTTGAGCACCTGCTGATTGGGGCGGAAGGCGGGAGGCTCCCGCACCGCCCGCGGAAAGTGGACGCCTGCAGTGGAAACTAGCAGCCAAATTTAACCGAGAATTTATGGATAATCCTATTGAGCACTCGTGTAAGACGTGATTCGTGATAAATAGCCTAAGGTCCCAAGTGAACTAAACTCCCCAAATCTCTTCACATATCCTCATAGATTAGAAATCTCCCATTTATCCCTATAAAAAACCTATTGAACAGCAGGATATCAAAGGCGTGAGCAGGACCGCATTAATCCATGGCTATGTTAAGGAAGGCTGTTGTTTTTTAGCTGGAAATAAAGAAGTATAAAACCACAAAATTCAAAGGAATGCGCAAAGGTTTAAGGAGTGAGAATAATGTTAAATACTCGGACAACCTCCATTTTAAGAGAATTGATCAGAACCGAAACATCGATGACGAGCGAGTATTTAGCAAAGCTGAGCGGTGTGACATCGAGAACGATCAGAAACGATATAAAGGAACTTAATGTTTTAATATTAAAATCTGGAGCCTATATTCATTCGATTAGAGGAACCGGGTTTCAGCTTGTGATTAAAGACGACCAAAAATTCAGGGAGCTTCTTCAAGAAATCGTAAAGAATGAGAATGAAAAACCAGGAGAAACCCCAGCTTTACCTAAAGAACGTATCCAATATCTCTTAAGGCGGCTTTTGCTTGCGAAAGAGTATAGCAAGCTTGATGATATCGCCGATGAAATGTTTATCAGCAAATCTACCCTGAATAATGACCTGCGCGATGTTAAGAAAATCTTACATTCATATGGGATCACATTAGAAAAGCGTCCTAATTTTGGCTTGAAGTGTAAAGGGGATGAATTCAAAATCCGTTTATGCATTGCTGACCAGGTTTTTAACACCTTCGATATTGATTTTGACCCGAGAACAGCTGGAATAGAGGCAATCACAAAAGAAGATATCTCAGCAATCCGCTCGACTATCATAGAAAATATAAAAGAGCATGGAATAACCCTTTCGGATATCGGCCTGAGTAATCTTTTAATCCACATTGCCATTGCCATTACCAGAATTCAAAACAAGAAATATATCAATGTAATTTCAGCAGAATTGGATGATCTCAAGGAGCGCAAGCAGTACAGGGTCGCGGAAGAAATCGTGTCCTCCCTTGAGAGCATTTATAAAATCGAATTTCCGGTGGTTGAAATTGCTTATATTACGATTCATCTATTAGGGACGAAAATAATATCAGAACTCAATTTTAGTGAGCGTGACATGCATGGGATCATTGACAGGCGCCTTTACCTTCTAATCGATAAAATAGTCGATACGATTAACGAAGAGCTTAACTTGGGGATAAAAAATGACAAAGAGCTCTTTATTGCCATGAGTTTGCATCTTAAGCCAGCCCTTAATCGGTTCAGGTACGGAATAAATCTGCCTAATCCTTATTTGAATGATATTAAGTCGAATTATCCACTGGCCTTTCAGGCAGCTGTTATTGCAGGATCCGTAATAAAACAAGAACTGAATATTGATATTAACGAGCATGAAGTAGGATATTTATCCTTGCATATTGGCGCCGCAATGGAAAGAAGGAAAAAAGGAACGAAGAGATGCATGATTGTCTGTGCTTCGGGAGTGGGCAGTGCCAAATTATTAGAGTCAAAAATTCGGTCGAAGTTCGCGGTTGAAATGGAAATTGCCGGGACAACACCCTATTATAATCTGCTTAATGCAGAGCTCAATTCAATAGACTTTATTATTAGCACTGTCCCGGTACCCTATAAATTGCCAATCCCGGTCATCCATGTCAATACAATCCTGGGAGAAAGTGATCTTGAAAAGATTGAAAGCTGTCTCAAGGAACGGAGTAACCATGCCCTTTTCTATCTAAGGAAGAAGCTTGTTTTTTTGGACCAGGACTTTGAGGAGAGGGATGAAGTATTGAGGTTTTTAAGCAGTAACCTCCATTTATCCGGCTTTGTAACTGAGAATTATTTGACTGCTGTTTTGGAAAGGGAAGCATTATCACCAACCAGTTATGGAAACCTGGTAGCCATCCCCCATCCGATGACACCGCAAACTGATTCTAGCTTTTGGACGATTTGCACCTTACGAAACCCGATTGATTGGGGCGGAAAAAGAGTTCAATTCGTATGCTTGCTGAATGTAGGAAAGAATAGCACCGATAACCTGCAAGACATGTACGACATGTTGATAAAAATAGTCGATAACAGCCAATTGGTTCAGAAGGTTATTAAATGCAAAACTTATGATCAAATCAGTTCATTACTCACTGAAAATATTTCCTGAGGAGGATGCAAGTGAAAATTCTGTTATGCTGTGCAGCGGGTATGTCATCAAGTTTGCTTGTTTCTAAAATGAGAAAAAGTGCCGAAGAACTAAGAATTGATTGTGAAATTTGGGCAATTCCTACAGATGCTGTTACACAACAGATCGATCAGGCAGACGTTTTGCTGCTCGGTCCTCATGTAAGGTATTTAATGATGGAATTTATGGAATTAGGTGAGGAAAACAATGTCCCAGTCGGATTAATCAAGGCTGAAGATTATGGGACTTTCAACGGGAAAAAGGTTTTGCAGCAAGCATTTGCATTGCAAAATAATAAAAAGGGTGGCTAAACCTCAGTATAAGACCGCGGCAATTTGCGGTCTTTTTCTGTGTGAAAATTATTTTGGTCCGCGCCTCTTCTTTTCTTCCTTTCATACCTCGTAAAAAAGCCTAATACTGTTCAAATCCCCCCCTTTCCTATTATTAATAACTTTTTCCCATGAGTAACGGAAAAAGATTATATGTAAATGAAACCGCTTTTAAAATATACTAAATCCAACAAGGGAGAGTAGTTCAAACTTATAGAGGAAGAGGGTTCCGTATATGAATATTCTACTGTGCTGTGCAGCTGGTATGTCTACTAGCTTGCTAGTAACAAAAATGGAAAATGCCGCTAACGAACAAGGCTTGGATTGCAAAATTTGGGCGGTAAGTGCAGATACGGTCAATCAGCACGTTGACACTGCTGACGTTCTATTGTTAGGACCGCAAGTACGTTATCTTTTGCCCCAAATGAAAAAACTTGGTGAAGAAAAAAATATCCCAGTAGATACCATAAGTCCTGTCTTCTACGGAATGTGCAACGGGCCTGAAGTGCTGAAAAGTGCCATCGCACTTGTTAAAAAATGACACCTTATATTTTCTGATTACTTCTTAGTAAAATAGTTAGGGGGATGACAAATGAATAGGCTTACAAAATTCCTGGAAGAAAAAATTATGCCATTTGCCGGCAAGGTTGGCCAGCAAAGGCATCTTCAAGCAATACGTGACGGCATTATTTTAACAACTCCGCTCGTTATCATTGGTTCGCTTTTTTTAATTCTGGCATTCCTGCCAATACCCGGTTATGAAGGATTCATGAAAAATATATTTGGCGCCAACTGGTCGACAAATCTTCTCTATCCTGTAGGGGCAACCTTCGACCTCCTAGCTATTTTCGTTGCCGTCGGAGTGGCTTACCGCCTTGCAGAACGATATAAAATGGATCCTCTATCAACAGCGGCAGTGTCTTTGGTAAGTTTCATGCTGGTTACGCCATATAAAATTCCCTTTACTCCTGAAGGGATAGATAAAACATTTGATGTAGCAGGCATTCCCCTTGCCCTGACCGGAAGTAAAGGGATGTTCGTCGCCATCGTCGTAGCACTTTTATCTACTGAAATTTATCGAATGATTGTAAAAAGAAATTTTGTCATAAGAATGCCGGACGGAGTTCCACCGGCAGTAGCAAAATCATTCGCTTCACTGATTCCTGGCTTTGTGGTCGTGATTACAATGTGGATCCTTCGTTTGATCCTCCAAGTTACCCCATTCGAAAACATGCATAATATTATCGGAGAATTGCTGGGCAAACCATTGTCGATGCTCGGCGGGTCACTCTTAGGGGCAGTTATCGCTGTCATCATTGCCCAAATGCTTTGGGTAACGGGTATCCATGGGCAGGCACTAGTATGGGGGATCATGTCACCCGTCTGGCTAGCGCTTGTTGACGAAAACAGGCTTGCCTATACAGCTGGTGAGCAGATTCCTAACATTGTTAACGTCCAATTCATGGATATATTCTACTCAATCGGCGGATCAGGAACCACGCTCGGATTGGCGCTTATCCTGTTCTTCAGGTCCCAAAGCAAACAATTAAAGCAGCTTGGAAAATTAGCAGTAGCACCTGCGCTTTTCAATATCAATGAACCAATCATCTTCGGTTTCCCAATGATAATGAACCCTGTCATGATGATTCCGTTTATCCTTGTGCCCGTAGTGGTTGTTACAGTTTCATACTTTGCGATGGATTTAGGCCTTGTCGCAAAAACAGCCGGCATTATGGTTCCTTGGACAACGCCTGCCCCAATTGGAGGCTTCCTGGCTACTGGTGGGAAAATCTCAGGAGCAGTGCTTCAACTTGTAAACGTCGTTATTTCCGCTGCTATTTACTATCCATTCTTCAAGATGTGGGATAAACAGAAGCTAAAGGAAGAAAAAGAATTCTCTGCAAACAGAAAGTCAGCATAATACAAAAAATTAGAAAGCACCATTGAGGCTATTGAGATTATTCATTTAAAAGAAAGAGGGTATATGATCATGACAAAGAACATCATTCCTGAAGGTTTTTTATGGGGAGGAGCAGTAACTTCATTCCAAACAGAGGGTGCTTGGAATAAGGGCGGAAAAGGTCCTTCAATTGTCGACGCAAGGCCAGTGCCGGAAGGGTTCTCTAATTGGCATAAAGCTGTTGATTTCTACAACCGTTACAAAGAGGATATTGCTTTATTTAAAGAAATGGGCTTCAATGCGTATAGGACAAGTATCTCTTGGTCACGCATTTTCCCTGACGGCGAAGGCGAGCCAAATGAAGAAGGCCTGCAATTTTACGATGATGTATTTGACGAAATGCTCTCAAACGGCATCCAGCCTGTGATCACACTGTACCACTTTGATGCACCGCTCGCACTCGCAGAAAAATATAACGGATTTGCTTCAAGAAATGTAGTTGAACTGTTTGAACACTATGTGCGCACTGTATTCACACGTTACCGCGATAAGGTAAAATATTGGCTGACATTCAATGAACAGAACCTGTTCCTCGGACAGCCGCAGCTTTTGGGCGTTACGCTCAGGGATGAAAAAGACGAAGCTTTACGATACCAGGCTGTCCATAATGCCTTCATAGCCCATGCAAAAGCAGTAAAGGCACTGCATGAAATTATCCCGGATGGAAAAATGGCCGGCATGATCACATATATGACCACCTACCCTTTTTCAAGCAAGCCCGAAGACGTTCTTGCAAGTGTTAAGGCTAATGAGCTATGGAACAATTTCAGCCTGGAGGTATTCGCACGCGGCGAATATCCATCCTATGTACTTAAGGATCTGGAAAGCAAAGGTATTACTCCTGTTTTCGAAGAAGGAGATGCTGCACTGCTGAAGGAAAATACGGTAGACTATTTAAGCATTAGCTACTATCAATCCAAGGTTGCGAAGCATACCGATGAAGAAGTCATTATCCCGGAACTGCTTCCTAACCCGCACCTTAATACAAACGAATGGGGCTGGGCAATTGACCCGATCGGCTTAAGAGTGGCATTGAAGGATATGTATGATCGTTATAAGCTGCCTATTTTTATCACTGAAAATGGAATTGGTGTCCAAGAAGAACTAGATGAAAGTGATACTGTAGAAGATGACTACCGTATCGGCTACCTTCGTGAACATATTAAGCAAATGAAACTTGCCATGGAAGAAGGCGTCGAGATTTTTGGCTACCTGACATGGGGTTCAACCGACCTTCTAAGCTCAAAAGGCGAAATGAAAAAACGCTATGGATTCATTTTTGTTAACCGTGATGAAACAGACTTAAGAGATTTAAAAAGATATAAAAAGAAAAGCTTTGGCTGGTACCAAAAAGTTATCAGTTCGAATGGAGTGGAACTGGATTAGAAAGGTTTGCAACGCACTTTCTCCGCCCTTAGGAGGCGGGGGTATGAACAAAACAGGAGGAAACAGCAATGGATAATCTGGAGAGCACAATCTTCCAAATCATTTTACACGGCGGGAATGGGAAAAGCAGTGCAATGGAAGCGATTATGGCTGCCAAGCAAGGTAACTATACTGCTGCACGTGAAAAGCTGAAAGAAGCAGGTGAAGCTTTAAACCAAGCCCATACCATCCAAAACTCGTTAATCCAAGGTGAAGTGCGCGGAGAAAGAACTGAAGTATCGCTTCTGCTCGTCCATGCCCAAGATCATTTAATGAATGCCATCACCTTAAAAGACCTGGCAACAGAGTTTGTTGAACTGTATGAATTACTTAAGCTTTCTAAGGTTGATACTTAATAAATTAGTTAAATCAATAATAGAACCGGAACGAAGAGACCCATTCTCTGGATTTGCTCTTGCCGGTTCTTTTTTGTTTTCGGAGCAGCATACAGATTCGGAGGGAACTGGGATTGTGCTGGGGACAGTGTTCCGCGAAGCTCAGAATCAACAGTCAAGCCTATGTTGTAAATGGCATAAAGTCCGAAATTCCGCTCGGTCATTGAGTCAGCGAATGATGCGATTATTTTGGCAAAGGGCCACTCGCTGCCAAAAGGGTACAATTAAATAAGGAAGTTAAAAAGCAACGCTCTGAAAAGTTCGAATGGGACCGCAAGTATCTGCACTTTGAAAATGAAAAGCTGAAATCCAAAAGGGCTAGAGGTAAATTCGTTAAAGTCATTGTTGAATACGGCAAATATACGGAACCTATCAAAGTATAAAAAATGGGAAGATTGCCTATATAGAGAAGCAAATATTTGTGAATTAAATTCCTCCTATTCGTATTGGTGGGGAGAGGTTTTATTGTTTTTAAGGTAGATAAGGAACTTGGCCATGCTAGAATATACGTTTTTGCCCATGCAAAAACACCTCCGATTGATTACTTAATTTAAGTGAATTATCTCGAAGGTGTTCATAGTGTCTCATTTACTTAGGTTAGTCTATACGGATACGTTTTTTCCCTTTGTGATCCAGGCTTTGCAGAAAAAGCAAGTCTGGGAAAAGGTAAAAAAAACGGATCGAATTAATATAATCAAAGTTGATTTTTCTTCTATCAGAATAAACAAAAGGAGCCTGTTAAAGGGCTCCTTTTGCTTATCTCGCAATGATGACAAGCTGAACAACGATCTCAGCTAATTTTGTCCCATGCTTTTTGTCAAGCCACTTGGCCAATGCCTTCATCGTGCTTTCAAATTCCTTCAGCTGTGTTTTCGATGTTGTGTGGTATAAATCAAAAAGATCCTTTTTAAAGAGCTGCTTCCAAAACCTGCTGTCACAGTCATTCCAGTTCTCTAGGTTTTTGCTTTCAAGAATTTCCCTCAGGTCGAATAAGTTGTTCCGGTATTTTCGGATGGTGTTATCCGATTTGCCCTCTGTTTTTTCCCAGAAGAAATCCTTAAGATCTTCCGCATAAAAGTTTCGGACATTGTTAGGGGTAAAGCCAATCGCTTCATAGAGAGGAATGTCTTCATTCGCTACAATAGACGAGTTTGGATGATCGGCTTTCCTCAGGATCGAATATCGCTCCGCTCCGCCTGTTACAAATGGAGAAAGCGGCAATCCAAGCTCTCTTCTGGCAGAGTTAAAGTCGGCTGTTACCTCTCTATTGCTAAACTGTGTTTCCATAATCTGATACATATTGTACTCTCTCTGTCTCATCCAATTTTCTGCCTTTTCCTTTTCGCCAGCCTCCACAAGCTCGCGAATGGTCCTATTGCTGAAAACAGGAAGCAGTTTATCAAGCTCTTCACTCACGGCATTTTGAGCAAAGCTCGCGAAATACATCGGTACGCCTTCATCTACATAAGCAATTTGGCTTTTTACTTCGATATGGGCTGGGAGTGTGATGGATTCTTCAAACTCTTTCTTAAAGAAAAGAAGCTCTTTAAGACCATCAGCCAGTTTTTTGAATTCATCAGCTTTTTCTTTATCCGAGCTAATAAAAGTAAGCAGCCCGTCCAAAATGGAGATCGTCCCGAAAACCTCTCCGACAAAAGCTGTGCCTGTCACTTTTATCTCGCTGTCACCGTATTGCATCCAGTTGCCGACCCAGGTGATCCGTTTCTCCTGATCATTCCATTTGTCAATATTGAATGCTTCCTGCCCGCTGAAAAATGGAAGCAAGGCTTGCGCGTTCGCTGCGAGGTACTCCTGATGATAATGGGTAACTTGCTTTTTATCATCAAGATTTCTTTCTTCTTTTCCAAGCATGGCAGCAAAAATTTCCGGATAATAGTCAAAAAGAACTTCTTCAAGAGGAAGGTTCTGCTTTTCTGCAAGCTCATTTGTTTTTTCATCAGCAGCTTGAATCCCTCTTGGGTCTTGGAATGTCCACATACCATTAAAATAGTAAGAGCCTTCAAAAGCTTCCAGAAGAGCAAAGGTACCATACCAAGGAGCGAATTCATGCTTCTCGCTATTTTGGACTTTATAGGTATCCTTTGTGAAAATATTTTCAAACGTAATGAATTCAGTGGACACATCCACAGCTTGGATCAGCTGTGGTTTTAGAGCTGTCCAGGACTTAGCCATTTCCTTTTCCTCACCTTTTAACCGATCGGCATTCTCCTGATAAAACCACTCAATGCCCCGAAGGCCATTCTCAAATTTATAAAAGAATTGGATCCAGAAATCGATCAATCCCACTTTAGAACTGTCAGGAATAACATTGCCTGATCTTTCTTTAAACTCTGCTTGAAGCTTTTGCGATTCTGAGAAAGAGATATGGTTGCCAAGAAAATCACCGATTTTCATAACAAGCGTCTGCTTCCGCTGCATAAAGCGCTCTACTTTCGCCCCGCTCATCTGCACCACATTTTCCTTCAGCATGCAGCATTTCTTATATTTTTTCCCGCTCCCGCAAGGGCATGGAGCATTCCGGTCAATTGCCATTTTGTTCACCTATCTATAGTTAAATTTCTTTTATGTAAAGTAAGTAGTACTTTCTATTAGTATCGTATTTTTTGTGGGAGGTCAACCCGTATATAATCTGCCTAAATATAATCTTTTGTAATCTGCTGCCAAACTCTCAAACCGGCTTCCTGTTTTTTGAACGAAAACAATGTTGTTCCAAAAACCACATTTATACCGGAGACTTTCTTGATTTCAGAAGGGGGCATAGGATCCTTTAATCCCTGAAAACGATCGAGATGCATTAATACTCTTCATCAGGCTATCCTTGATAGTCAGCAGTTTCAACAATTCCTGTAGCGACTCCTCTGGCTATAATCCCTTTTCCGTTACTATATAAGAACACCATATCATTCGCTTTAATAGTAGAAATCAGTTTTTTCCAATTACCGTAATAGGCAGCACATTTTTGATTTTTCAACATGTCGATCTGTAAATTTGAAGATTGATTTGTATTAATGATATGAGCTTTCATTCTATGTATCTTCTTTTTGGTTAATTGATAATTCAAAAAATGGTAAAATATTCATATAAATATTCTGTCAAATATTGAAGATAGAGAGGGGATGAATAATGGAGAAAGGAAGTCAACATTTAATAAGGGAATTAGTAAATAACAAAACTGAACTTTTAAATAACCTGGTCTTAGGAAGTTCGCCTTCATTGCTTTCCTTTATAGATAGAGAAGTGACGATTGAGTGGATGTCTCCTTTGAAAAAGGATAGTTATAAAGAGTACAGAAATAATTTTATGGAACTATGGGATGACTGGAAAGCGAAAAAAACGGTATTGGACAAGACATGGGCTAGAATGGGGCCTCAATGGGATGGAATAGCCGCTGTAAAAGGAAAAGACGGGCGGTATGGTTTATTGTTAATTGAGGCAAAAGCACATGTAAACGAAATGAACTCAGCAATAAGAGCGAGAGATGAAAGCAAAGAAAGAATAATAAAGGTCCTAGAGGAAGTAAAAAAGTATTTTGGCTCAAATACTGAATTAAAAATATGGATTGAACGCTATTACCAGCTCTCAAACCGATTAGCTTATTTATATCTGCTAAATGAAAAGCTTGGTATACCAACATGGCTTGTATTAATAAATTTTGAAGAGGACCCTTCTTATATTGATACAAGAAAAGAGACTTGGGTTAATCATTATCGGGAAGTGTTTTCACACCTCGATCTTGATTTCAATAAGCCTGGATTAAGTAAGGTAGTTAGTCTGCTTATTCCAGCAAATTTAGTTTTGTCAGAATAAAATTAAACCTGTTTTAAAATTTCAGATTCCAGATATAAATAAAGCGCGAACACAGAGTTTGCGCTTTTATTTTGTAATACGATATTTTCCGGGAAATAGTGGAGTTATTCGACATGAGATTCCTCGAGCATAAATACTATTTACAAGAATATAGCCGTGAAATAGCCGTTTCCTGATAGGAAATTCTCACTTTCAGGAATTCAGGTGATCTTCCAGCAGCTCCTCTGCCTTAGCCATTTCTCCTAAAAGCGGATTAAGGTAATCACTCGCACTGTCAAGGTAAGCCCTGACGCCTCCGGAAATATGGAATTCTTCTCTTTTACATGTATTCGGTTTGGATTGAATCAAGTTTAGGGCATTTTGGTATCTTTTAAGTAACAATTCAAGCATAGGGCTTGGAGTTTCAACGTATTGCAGTTCTAATAAATAGAGGACTTTAATAAATTGTTGTTTTAATTCCCTCATATAATCCTTCTATTGCTAAGTTTCTAAAGTTGGTACATTAGACCACCAAATAAAATCTTATGTACTTTGATGATGAGCCTTTCTGCCACAAAACTCAGTGAATCGATTTAAGAGATCATCTATATCCTGTTTTCTTGCTAAAGCATCTATCCATTCTTCTGGAATACTCTCAATCTTGTAGCGCATACCAGCTAATGTCCCTGTTATAAAGGCAATGGTATCTGTATCGCCTCCTAAGTTAACGGCCTCCAATACTGCTTGACGGTAATTATCATGTATAAGAAAACACCATATTGCAGCCTCAAGTGAATGGACAACATAGCCATCGGATTTAATCTCGTTAATAGACAAATCAAGGATAGATCTGTCAAAAATTCTTCGATAGTGTTCAAATTCAGTCTTGTATTTTTCGTTGCTTGAGAGTCCTTGTATGCAAGTTTTTAAAGTATGATCAAAAGCAGCAAGAGGAGCGTAATTATGGAAAAGATAAAAAAGCAATTGAATATAAAGTATACAGCCCATTGTAGAACGGGGATGAGCATGCGTTATTTCCGCAACCCGCTCAATTTCCTGTAGTCTTTTATTAAAATCCGGCTCATGAAATAGAGTGAAAATAAGCGGAGAAATTCTCATAAGGGCACCATTCCCATTATCTGAAACAGATGCTCCGCCGCATTCATTTAAAGGAATTCCATTTTTATACCGCTCAATAGCATCATCTGTTGCAAGGCCGATATCAAACATTCTTCCATATGGAGTCCAATAACCATTCCTATACTCCATGAATTTTTCCATTAAGCCGTATTCGTCTTTTTCTTCTATCAGGTTCTCAATCAAGCATAAGGTTAACGAGGTATCATCTGACCAAGTACCTGGAGGCTGGTTATAGGTTCCATAGCCTGTCATACCAGATATATTTATACCTCTAGGTTCAAATTCGACCGGGACACCTAAAGCATCGCCAACTATTCCTCCAATTAGAGTTGGAAAAAGCCTTTTTTTAATACGAAGAGTTAAGAAAATGCGGTCATCTGCATCCCATCTATCTAGCATTGATTTTCCTGGCATATTATCCACTCAATTCAATTAGGATTTAAAGAAATCTATAAGCTCATAGTTTTCTTTTTATTCATTTTCTTATGAAGGTCCTTTTAAGCAATTCTTCATCCTTTAATTGGATGCTTAGTGTGCTTTTCCAAGGTGCGATGATTTCTTCGAATTCTTCAAGTCTTTTAGCATAATTATAAACAACCTCTAATGATGTACTTAGGGCTCTTCCTTTAGTGATCCATATTTTCTCTCCAAGCAAATTCAAATAGTAAACATTGAATTTACCATTTTCTTCATAAATATAAATAGCCCCTTTTTTTTCTTCCTTTAATGAAAAGAATTTAATATTAATGCTTTTTTTAAGTATAGGTTCCCCATTTTCCAAATTATCTTCTATCTGTGATAACTCAGTTAGAGGAGGGTCGTTACTGATATCCTTTTTTTCTATTGTAGCGAGATAAAGTGCAAAAAATCCGGTCTCTTTAGTTGTAAATTGTGCTAAGGGGTACTCCTTGTCTCTTTGAAGATTAACTAAAAACCAGTCATTTTCCTGATTAAATAGTTTATATCCTACGTCTTGGTTTGCTTCTCCAATACTATTTTTTGGATAAACAGTAATTGCAAATTGTTTATGCTTAGATTCTTGGATATTCACAGCATATTTCTCTTTAAGTTTCCTAATTACTTCTTCCATCTTAATTCTCCTTTGTCTACTGATAAAATTTCTTCGATAAGTTTATCTTCAATCATTTCTTCTATAGTCTGTCTTTTACCTAAATCATCATATCTTAAAAATTGAGTGCCGCCGCCAGGTCTGTCAAACCATGGAGCTGCTTTCCCTCCAATAAGCTCAAAATCTTCTTTTACTCTGTAAACGTAATATACTTCCTCGTCACTATGCAGAGCAAGGGCACGTTTATCATATTCTACTCCTGCTGGTGAAAAGAACTCCCCAGAAGGACCTCCATATCTATCAATATAATCCCCTTTTGTAATAACCATTTTAACTGGTTCTCCTTCAAACCCATCATTTTTAGGCCAGTTAATAGCACCAGTTTCTTGATGATAGTATTTTGGATTATCATAGATTTCTTTATACTTTAAATACTTTTCTTCTTTAGGAGGAAACCTCCATCCAGCAAATCTTTCACGATCTTCATCACTAATTCTATTAGGTTCAACGTTCTTATAGTAGTTTTCATTTTGCAGCTCTTCTGAATTGCGATAAGTCCTTTCAGGATTTCTTATCTTTGCATTCTGAATATCCCTCTCAATTATACTATCAATATCAACCACATTAAATGTACCCTCATTCACCCCAGAAAGAGCATAACGAGTACCATAAGGTGAGAGTAGCTCATTCCCTTTACCAATAGCTCTCGTTGTATAATGGATTCCTTTTCGTACTGCAGCTTGGGTTCCTGCTTTAGCCGCCCCAAGCGCTGTCTTGCCGACACCAGTAGCTCCTTCAGTCAAAACCGCAGGCAAGATTGTCCCAGTAACATACCCAACCCAATGTCCCCGGCTCTCACTGTCTCCATTTACGACGTCCTTCATAAAGGAATCCTTTATAGCAATCGCAAGGTATGTAACTGTATCGACAGGATGGAGGGCAGCATTTACAAATCCATTTACTGAATCCATCGGATTTGTGACAAGGTTGTACAGATCGTTCCCTAAATCTGTGAAGGCATCTCTCATGCCGTTTTCAGCACCAAGATTAAACTTATAAAAATTGTAATCAAGTTTTTCCGTTGCAGAAAGATTCTCATAGCCGATTTTATCTGCAATGGCGATGTATTCTTCTTTAGAATGGAAGGGGTTAAGCAGTTCTTTCTTTAGCTTTTCTATTCCCGCTGCCCGTTTTTTCTCAGCTTGTTCTTTTTTGATTTTTAAGTAGTCATCCGCGTTTTTATTGACTTCTATTTTCTGTTTGAAAAGGTCGCTTTGGTGGAACGCTCGGGGGTTAAAGCTCATCGGGTTGATGCCTTTCGCTCCATTTGTTGCCCCTGTTAGTTTTTCAAAATAGCTTTTGACAAATTGTTCAAGTTCTTCTGATTTTGCATATTCGTTTGTCAGCTGGCTGTCAGAATGGTTTAAAGCTTGAAGGGTGTCATTCTTCTTTTTTTCGGCTAAGTGGATTTGCTGATCAAAGGTGTCTGTCGAAAAAGAGGTGAGTGGCAGGATATCATCAATTTCATTAAAAATGCTATCTAAATCTCTCTTTTGGCTGTCTACAAGGCTTTGAGCATTTCTTAAGCCGTTTGGAAGACTGTTTTCAAGTAAAATTCCATTTACGGTGGCATCAGCAAGATTGTTTCCTGCCAGAGTATCCTCGATTGTATTTAAGAAGGCAATTTTCATTTGGATTAGCTTTTTCCATTCTTGGATACAGGAGGATTGCTCCGAGTAAAAGCTTTTGATCGCCTGAGCTCCTTTTCCGGTAAAACTGCCATTATTAACAATTGCTTGGATTTGCTTGTCTAAATGATCCATTTGTTCTTCCAGTGCTATGTACTCTTTTGCACGCTGTTTGGCCGAGGAGATGAGGGAGTCTGCTTCTAGAATTTTCGACATACATCAAAAGCCCTTTCTCGATTTGTTTTTAGCAATATGACAACATCTAACATAAATGGTAACACCTTTTACTCTTTACCCAAATCAGGAGGAAGTCCCGGCTTTTTTGAAAATTAATTTTCGGATAGGTATTTTAAACTAATGTTAGTGAAGTAATCTTTTGAGCGGGGCAAAAAGAAATAAATCTGTATCCATCGTGAGCAGGATAATAGATTGAAAATTCCCTCTAATTCCTAAAACTTCCTTCAGTCCTATGTCCTGTTTTTCAATAAGCTAATTAGTTTGAAGGAAAAACAATGCGCTTTCTCCAAGGTTTTCAATAGATGGGCCAACACAAAAGAGAATTTACTTTTTTCATAAAATATCAATAAAAAATAACAACAAACGAAACTAATATATTTAAAACGAAAATAAGTATTGGAAAAATGATAAAAAAAATATTAAAATGAAAAAAGTAAGTGAAAAATTTTAATAGATATCAATATTTTGGATTAATTTTGCTTCGCAATATGGATTAGATCATTTTATTTAAGCGATTTAGAGAAGTTATATTTTTTTTCTAAAAATAAATTCTTCTATTTAATGAGAGCGTGAACAAAATATAAAAATAGAAAGGAAGACTTAATGATGAATTTTCAAGGATACGATAAGAACTTCAATATTACAGACAAAGTAGCTATTATAACAGGTGGAGCAAGTGGAATTGGAAAAGCCGTATCAGAATTATACTTAGAAAAAGGTGCGAAAGTAGCTATTTTTGACCTAAAAGATGATGTGATAGAAGTAGCTAAGGAGTTGAATGCAGAAAACACCTTGGGTGTACAATGTGATGTTACGAATAATGAAAGTCTGGACAATGCCGTCCAGAAAGTTAAAGAGCACTTTGGAAAGATTGATATTCTAGTAAACTGTGCGGGTATTGCATTACTCGATGATGCAGAAACTATTTCTGATTCTTATTGGCAAAAAACGATAGATATTAACTTAACTGGGTCATTTAAAATGTGCCAGAAAGCAGGACGTGTGATGATTGAGCAAGGAAATGGCGGAAACATCATCAACTTAGCTTCCCAAGCAGCCCTTATTGCTTTAGATAATCATGTGGCGTATGCTGCAAGTAAAGCTGGAATCCTTGGAATGACTAAAGTACTTGCTTATGAATGGGCTCAATTCGACATTAAAGTAAACGCTATCTCACCTACTGTTATATTAACTGAATTAGGAAAAAAGGCTTGGGCTGGGGAAAAAGGTGAAAAAGCGAAAAAAGAAATTCCACTTGGACGCTTTGGATATCCTGAAGAAGTTGCAGCTATTGCTTTATTCTTAGCCTGCGATGCAACAAATTTGGTTACAGGTGAAAATATTGTAATTGACGGTGGGAATACTATTAAATAGAGGGGAATAATATCGCTATATTCTAGAGGTAGAACATTTATTACTGTTCCGCTATCCTGTATCTCTGCCCATAAAGGAAAAGACAGCCCTTTTCTAAATTTGTCCCATTTGGATGCCTTTAGGCATCTTTTTTACTTTAATTTGTTATTGCTGTAGGCTGGTACCCAATCTATCGCAGTCACAGGAAGTATGGAACCATGACAAAGAGCCAAGACTTTCAAAAAAAGCGCTTGGCTGCCTTCGTATCTTTTGATTTCCTCAAATAAAAATCAATCATTTTTCCTGCGAAATCTTATTATGGAAAAGGGGGACATTTACTCCCCTTTTACCTTGGTCTAATTGAACATTTTCGTCAGTTGAAACGATTATTACTTCAATGTTGTACTCATCAAATTTTTCTGCATAACTATCTGTTAAAGCATAATCAGTTATTATTGTATCTATTTGATCTATTGAAGCAAATGATGCGATTGAATTTTTATTAATTTTAGTATGATCAAGCAAAGCAACTATTTTATTAGAAGCGTTAACCATGGCCTTTTTTAATTCCACTTCATATACACTGAAATCAGATAAGCCAGCTTCAAACGAAAATCCATTAGCGGAAGTAAACATCAAATCAATATTAATTTGACTCAAGATATTTACTCCTAAACTGCCTTCTAAGGAATACGATCCTTTTTTAACAATCCCCCCTAATAAGATAACAGTGATACTAGGATGATCATGTAACTCAAGAGCAGTATTAATCCCACTTGTTACAACAGTTAACCGAATTTGCATTTCTTTTAGAGTACGAGCTAGTTCAAGAGCAGTTGAACTAGCATCTAACATAATGCATTGCCCATTAGAAATTAATTCTACTGCTTTTTTAGCAATAGCAGATTTTTCATGCTTATTTTTTCGTTCCCTATTATAGAAGTTCGTTTCATTCTCTATGGTATCCATTAAAATGGCTCCGCCATGAGTTCTCTTGAGGAGCCCATCTTCTTCCATTTTGGTAAGATCTGTTCTCAAAGTAGCTTCAGATACTTTAATTTCTTCTGAAAGCTCCTTTACGGTTACCCTTTGGCGCTCGTGTAATTTTTCCATAATCATTCTTCTTCTTTCTGGTGCAAACACTTTTCCCATCTTATCACCTGCATGTGCTTTTATTTTTATAATAAATACTTTTTGTTCTGATTAATATTTCGAAAATACTCGATAACAAAACCACAATAAAGGAAAGTATTTTTTATCGTTTTATATAATAATATTACATCATTTATTAATCATAATGTAAATTATTTAATAATAAAAATGTATACGAAAGAAAATAAAAATAAACAAAAAAATACAATTGACTTATGATTAAAAAAGATAATATAATGAAAACAATCAATTGATTACAAAAAGAAACGATAAGGAAATATATGTTAACTCTTTAAAACTGAGTCAGCATGCCTTATAGTAGTTAAGTAAAGGAGGGACTTATGAGCAGCTGAATTTTTTTAATATTTTAAATGTAAGCGTTATCTAATGGATATAAACATGTCACTAGATAAAATGCAAATATGCAAGAGTTAGTGATATTTTTCACCATTAGAAGCTCATACGGAACCAAGAAACATTATTTCAGACAAAGGAGAGATATTTTATGTGTGCTACTACTCTTACTGCTCAAGATACTAACAAGGTTAACATCCCAAAAACAATGAAAGCCATAGTGGCTTATGAACCAGGTGATTACCGTTTAGAAGAAGTACCCGTTCCTGAAATCGGTGAAGGGGAAATCCTTGTAAAGGTTGAAGCTTGTGGTATATGTGCAGGAGATTTAAAAGCGTTTGAAGGCGCTCCAAGTTTCTGGGGAGATGAGACTCAGCCGGCTTATATTAAAGCTCCTATGATTCCAGGGCACGAATTTATAGGCCATGTAGTTGCGCTGGGAGAGGGCGTAGAAGGTTTTGAAGTAGGCGACCGAGTGATTTCCGAACAAATTGTTCCTTGCTGGAAATGTCGTTTTTGTAATCGCGGTCAATATTGGATGTGTGAAAAACACGATTTATACGGATTCCAAAATAATGTAAACGGTGCAATGGCTGATTATATGAAGTTTACAAAGGAAGCAATTAATTATAAAGTTCCAGAGGATCTTCCAATTGAAAAAGCTATTTTAATCGAGCCATATGCTTGTTCGTTCCACGCCGTTCAGCGTGCACAAATTCAGCTTGGAGATGTGGTTGTGCTTGCTGGAGCAGGAACATTGGGTCTTGGAATGATTGGAGCAATCAAAAAATCAGGACCAGGAAAATTAATTGTGTTGGATTTGTTTGATGATCGCTTAGAACTGGCTAAGAAGTTTGGTGCTGATATGGTCATTAATCCAGCAAAAGAAGATGCAATTGCTATTGTAAAAGAATTAACAGATGGCTATGGTTGTGACGTTTATATTGAAGCAACAGGAGCTCAAAAATCCGTTGAACAAGGTTTGACTATGATTCGCAAACTTGGTAGATTCGTAGAATTCAGCGTATTTAAAGATCCAGTTACAGTGGATTGGAGCATTATCAGTGACCGCAAAGAACTTGATGTATTGGGATCTCATTTAGGTCCATATTGCTATGAACACGTTATTAAAGGAATTGCCAATGGCGACCTTCCAACAGAGGGAGTCGTTACACATCAGCTGCCTTTGGAAGAGTTTGAAAAAGGCTTTAAACTCGTTAAAAACGGAGCCGAATCATTAAAGGTTGTTCTTAATCCAAACCTATAAAAAAAGAAAAGAGGAGTAAGGAGGAGAAAGGTTCCCGTGAAATTTCCGGGAATCTATCTCTTGAATATAAAGAATATTCTGGTAAAAGGAGGAATAAGTGTGCAAGGATTATTGAATAGATTGGGTATGGACTCTAAAATGGCTTTAGGATATATCGGTGTTCTGTTTTTTATGATGGGGGACGGACTAGAACAAGGTTGGCTTTCGTCTTACCTAATGGATAATGGTCTAACAGTACAGCAGTCCGCATTATTGTTTTCAGTCTATGGTTTTGCGGTGGCTATTGCTGCCTGGCTATCGGGGGTGTTAGCCGAAGTTTTAGGTCCTCGAAAAGCAATGATCATGGGATTAGGCTTATTTATAATAGGAACATTTATATTCTTGACAATCGGACTGCCGACTATGAATCTTGCTGTTATGCTTCCCACCTATTCGCTTAGAGGGTTAGGTTATCCTTTATTTGCTTACTCTTTCTTAGTTTGGGTTACATATTATGCACCAAGTGATAAGCTTGGTACTGCGGTAGGCTGGTTCTGGTTTGCATTTACTGGAGGACTAAACGTTTTAGGTGCCTATTATTCCAGTTTTGCTCTTCCGATTTTAGGAGAGATGAAAACGCTTTGGAGTGCCTTGATTTTTGTTGCCTTAGGGGCTACGGTGGCAATTTTCCTAAATAAAGAGGATGCAAACCGCGAGAAAAAATTTCAAACGAAACAAGAAGCTTTTAAATATTTGACAAAAGGGATTACGATCGCATTTGAACGGCCTAAGATTGGTTTAGGTGGTATTGTAAGAACGATCAATACGGCAGGTGCCTATGGTTTTGTTGTGTTTATGCCGGCTTATATGATGGAAGTTGGATTTACTAGAACAGAATGGCTGCAGATTTATGGTTCCCTTTGGATGAGTAATATTATTTTCAACTTGATTTTTGGAATTGTAGGCGATAAGTTAGGCTGGCGTAATACAGTTATGTGGTTTGGCGGAGTAGGTTGTGCACTCTTTACAGCAGCATTATACTATATTCCAGCTTTCATGGGACCAAATTATATAGCGGCAACGGTTGTAGCCGTCTGTTTTGGAGCTTGTTTAGCCGGATATGTTCCTTTATCTGCCTTGATTCCTTCACTGGCTCCAGAAAATAGGGGAGCGGCAATGTCCATTCTGAATCTGGGTGCAGGTCTAAGTACGTTTGTTGGTCCTGCAATTGTTGGCGCTTTCATTGGTGGTTTAGGTGCAGCCGGTGTTATTTGGATTTATACAGGTCTATATTTGGTTAGTGCATTCTTGATGAAATTTGTCTCTCTTCCTAAAATTGACGAAAAACAATCTTCTGATATCAAGGGTGCACAGAAAGTTCTCACCGGCATTCAATAGTTCTTTAAAAATAAAAGAACCATAATAAGAACGTCTTTTACTAGACGTTCTTATTATTTACTTTTAACGCGGTTGTAGATAGAAGAACCAATCATTTTTTAAAAACAATGATAATAAACGATAAAAAACAAAAATAAAAGAAAAAAATAATTGACAATCATATTGATAAATGAAAAAATTATGCCATAAATGAAAAAATAAATGGAATTAAGAGAAAAATGAAAAAACAAGGAGAGGAAGATGTATAATGAAAATTGGATTGGGCTGCGATCACAATGCCTTTGAAATGAAAGAAAGATTGAAGGAGTATATACAAGTACTAGGGCATGAGGTTTACGATTATGGATGTGCGGATTCCTGCAGTGAAGTGGATTACCCGGAGGTAGCATTTCAAGTTGCTGGTGATATAAAGGAAAGGAAATTAGATCGGGGTATCTTAGTTTGCGGTACGGGTATCGGTGTTGCCATTGCAGCCGGAAAAGTGCCAGGTATTCGAGCAGCATTATGCCATGATACTTATTCAGCAGAACGTGCTCAAAAAAGTAATAATGCGCAGATCTTAACAATGGGTGCAAAGGTTATCGGTATTGAACCTGCGAAACAAATTGTAAAGGTTTACTTAGAATCAGAATTCCCTGGAGGCAACTCGGCAAGAAAAGTACAGCAAATTACTGATAAAGAACAAGAATTCTTGAAAGGAGCAAGTAGCCTAGTATGAAAAAACTAATCAATAATCCCAATAACGTTGTAGATGAAATGATAGATGGATATGTTAAAGCGTATCCTGAATATATTAAGCAATTACCTGAAAATAAACGCTCTCTTGTGACAGCAAAGGAAACTCGCGAAGGGAAAGTTGGCGTATTAATTGGCGGCGGTTCAGGACATGAGCCAGCTTTTATGGGGTATGTGGGAGACGGGATGGCTGACGGTGTTGCCGTAGGAAATATTTTTGCTTCTCCTCCTCCGGATCCGATTGTGGAAGCGACACGAACTATCGATAAAGGAAATGGCGTGGTTTACGTTTATGGGAACTATGCTGGAGATGTAATGAATTTTGGTATGGCAGCGGAGTTAGCTGACTTAGAATATGGAACTCAAGTAGGGATGGTATTAGTAACAGATGATGTAGCATCTGCTCCAAAAGAAGAGAGTGAAAAGCGCAGAGGGATAGCAGGGGAGTTCTTCGTAACGAAAGTCGCAGGTGCAGCAGCAGAAAAGGGTTACAATTTAGAAGAGGTAGTGAGGGTAGCGAAAAAAGCGAATGAATATACTCGCACGATGGGTGTCGGACTAACTCCTTGTTCTTTACCTCAGACTGGGAAACCAAGCTTCGAACTTGAAGAGAATGAAATGGAAATCGGTCTTGGCCACCATGGTGAACCAGGAATTGAAAAAGGTGAACTTCAGGCGGCAGATCAAGTAGCAGATCGTTTAGTCCAGGACATTTTGGCAGATATGCCTGTTGAAAAAGACGAAAAGGTATCCGTTCTTGTAAACGGTTTAGGTTCTACGACTCGAATGGAGTTATTTATCGTGTTTAGAAGAGTAGAACAAATCCTAAGTGAAAAAGGTATCGAAATTCACCGTTCTTATGTTGGCGACTATAGCACTTCGCTAGAAATGGGTGGTTGTTCCGTAACGCTTATTAAATTAGATGATGAGTTGATGGAGCTTGTTGATCACCCAGCTGATTGTCCAATGTATGTTCAAAGATAAGGAGGATGCTTAAGATGAATTTTACTGCAGAAGACTTGAAAACCTTTTTGAAGAACGTAGTCGATGTAATCGAGGAGAATAAAGAGTATTTGTCAGAACTTGACCGGAAGTTAGGCGATGGTGACCATGGTGTAACGATGTCTATTGGCTGGCAAGCAATCAATGAAAAATTAAACAATGATTTAGAGGCTGAAAAAGATTGCGGGAAAATTTGTGTCACCGCAGGCCGTACATTCTTAAGTGCCGTGGGCTCCTCCGTAGGACCGCTTTATGCAACAGGATTTTTAAGAGGAGCAAAGGTGCTCCAAAACAAATCGGAATTAACAGGTGAAGACCTCAAAGATTTCTGGGCTGCTTTTATCGAAGGAATAAAACAGCGTGGAAAAGCCGAGGTTGGCGACAAAACCATGGTTGATACACTTCAACCTGCGCTCGAAAGTTTAAAGAGCCACTTTAACCAAACGAGCGATTTTGCCCAAGCATTTTCGGAAGCGGTTTCTGCCGGGGAAAAAGGGATGGAATCTACGAAAGATTTGCTTTCTAAAAAAGGAAGATCCAGCCGTTTAGGAGAGCGTGCATTAGGCAATCAAGATCCAGGAGCAACATCGGCTTTCTTAATTCTTTCCACTTTTTTAGCTACTGTTCATTCAGCTCAAGTGGTCTAAGTGATATAGATTCATAGACAAGTAAATAAATAAGGCTCTTTTCTTAAACTTTGTTGCTAATAACTCTTATTTAAGTACTAAAACCCTCATTTCAGCAAAAATTTTAAGAAAAGATGCCCCGAAGCCAGTCTATAAACGGGAATCAGGCTCGTACGAATAACAACAATCTTTGCGAAAACAGCAATAAATAATAAGAGAATTCACCTATTCATTAAAAAAGAACAACAATAACATTTTAAGGGATAGGTGGATTTTCAATGAGATTTTTGACATATATGAGAAAAATTTTGGAAGATTAACTTTTTTTCTATAGGAAAAAGGACGATGTTTTAACCGTTCAAAGTACTAGCATCTTTCAAATTGTTGAATTTCAGAAAAAAGAATAGATTATTATCGGTATAGAGTTTTTTAGCTGGCTATCTGCAGTTACCTTTGTATATTTATTCGTATTTTTGTATGACTTTTGGTTGAATACGTAAAATCCAAACTAGGAGGAACACGATGAAGACTAAAACGAAGATTGGCAGTCAAGACCGAGTTCAGCCTTTATCAACAGACTTTCTCACGGTAGCTCAACAAGCAGCTATTGCTTCCTATCCATGGGTAGGAAAAGGAAATAAAAATGAAGCCGATGGAGCTGGAACAGAAGCGATGCGCAATCAAATGAACCTCATTGACATGAAGGGAGTCATTGTAATTGGTGAAGGGGAAATGGATGAGGCTCCAATGCTTTATATCGGTGAGGAACTTGGAACAGGAAAAGGGCCCAATGTAGATATTGCGGTTGATCCAGTTGAAGGAACTAGTTCGATGTCCAAAGGGCAGGATAATTCACTAGCCGTTATTGCCGTATCTACAAGAAGCAGCTTACTGCACGCTCCTGATATGTATATGCAAAAGATTGCGGTAGGTCCAAAGGCAAAAGGGTGCATCGATATAGATGCATCGCTCACAGAAAATATGAAATCAGCAGCTAAAGCTTTAGGAAAAGATGTAAAGGACTTAACAGTTATGATTCAGGATCGGCCGCGTCATGTTGATTTAATCAAACAAGTATTTAATGCGGGAGCACGAGTCAAGTTATTTTCTGATGGTGACGTAACAGGGGCAATCGCTACTGCTATTGATGAAATGACTGTTGATATATTAGTAGGAACAGGCGGTGCTCCAGAAGGTGTCATTGCTGCAACTGCTTTAAAGTGTTTGGGGGGAGATTTTCAAGCCAAACTTGTTCCTCAAAATCAAGAAGAGTTTGATCGTTGTATTCAGATGGGATTATCTAATCCTGAAAAAGTGTTAACGATCGATGAGATTGTAAAATCAGATGATTGCTTTTTTGTCGCAACAGGAATTACAGATGGAATGTTGCTGAAGGGTGTTCGGAAGAAAGAAGATGGTAGCATTCTAACACACTCTTTTGTCGCCGTTGGAGGAAGAATTCAAAACTTCCAGTTTATTGAGGCGCGTCATTAATAGCGGACGCATAGATGATTTTTATGATGTAGCAACTAGTCCGTAATATAGGAGTAGACTGCTTTCTGCTAGCTCTAGGTTCTGTACATGAACCGTATAAAGGTGGACCCAACCTAGGTTTTAATTTGGAATTAAGGGGTGTTCCCCTTGTTCTGCACGTTGGCACTGGCAATCCAACCCAAGATATTCAAAAATCCATTTTGCTTGGTACAGACATAACTTAGATAAACATGATTTCCTCTATAATAGAGGAGAAACTAATTCACCACACAACAATAGAAATAAAACCGTTACTATTCCATGAATAACCAAAATGAGGTGGCAGAGTGACACGGAAAATGATCTTTTTTGATATAGACGGAACACTTCTTGATCATGATAAACAATTGCCTCGTTCTACAAAGCTGGCTATTCGGGAGTTAAAAGAAAAGGGGCATGAAGTTGCTATTGCAACGGGACGTGCCCCCTTTATGTTTGCAAACCTGCGTGAAGAATTGAATATTCAAACCTTTGTCAGTTTTAACGGTCAATATGTCGTTCTAGAAGGCGAAGTAATATACACCAATCAACTAGGTAAAGAAGACTTACAATCTTTAACTGAGGCAGCCATTCTAAATAATCATCCGATTGTCTATATGGATCAGGAGGATATGAAGGCGAATGTCCCTCACCATGACTATATAGTTGAAAGTATTGACACATTAAAAATTGAAATATTCCCAACACACGATCCCCACTACTATAAAGAGAGAGAAATCTACCAGGCTTTATTATTCTGCCAAGAGAAAGAAGAAGAACTTTATGAAAAAAAGTTCCAGCCATTTGATTTTGTCCGGTGGCATCCAGTTTCTGTAGATGTGCTTCCAGCTGGCGGCTCCAAGGCAAAAGGAATTGAAAAATTGATCGAAAAGCTAGGGATTGAGAAAGAAAATGTTTTTGCTTTCGGTGATGGATTGAATGACGTCGAGATGCTTACAGCTATAGGTAATAGTGTTGCTATGGGAAATGGACATGAATTGGTTAAAAAAGCTGCAAAGTACATAACTAAACCTGTTAATGAGGACGGCATTTTACATGGGCTCAAAATGGTTGGTTTATTAGGTTAAAGAGTAACTTCTTTTGTTCTTGTAATCCTTCATCTAAAAATGCTCGTGTTACCCTGCACAGAAAGGATGAATTCATTTGAAAAAAAAATATACAATCGGAGTAGATTATGGAACAGAATCTGGAAGGGTATTACTCGTTGATGTTGAGACAGGTGAAGAAATCGCAACTCATGTAATCCCTTATAAAAACGGAGTTCTGGATCAAGTTTTGCCCAATGGAAAGCGGCTTGAAACAGACTGGGTCTTGCAGCATCCAGGAGATTATTTAGAAGTGCTTTATCAAGCTATTCCTGAGGTCATCCATGAATCTCGAATCAATCCAGAGGATGTCATAGGCATCGGCATTGATTTCACATCTTGCACGATCTTGCCTTTAGACCAGGATGGGAACCCATTATGCTTTGATCAAAAATGGAGGAACAATCCCCATAGCTGGGTTAAATTGTGGAAGCATCATGCAGCACAAGAAGAAGCAGACGATATTACACGTATTGCAAAAGAGAGAAAAGAGATATTTTTAAGCCGGTATGGAGGGAAAATTTCTTCTGAGTGGATGTTCCCGAAAATCCTGCAAATTGTGAGAGAAGCGCCAGACGTTTTCGATGCAACTGACATTTTTATGGAAGCCTGTGATTGGCTTACTTACCGATTAACAAAAAATCTTATACGGAGCAGCAATACAAGCGGCTACAAAGCCCTTTGGAATAAAAGGGAAGGATATCCAGATGACTCATTTTTTAAAGCATTGGACAATC
Organism: Chryseobacillus diguaensis; assembly: GCF_049220665.1. Classification (NCBI taxonomy): domain Bacteria; kingdom Bacillati; phylum Bacillota; class Bacilli; order Caryophanales; family Bacillaceae; genus Chryseobacillus; species Chryseobacillus diguaensis. The sequence goes on along the minus strand of NZ_JBMKNV010000004.1, from coordinate 278,612 downwards.
GGCTTGAGAATATTTTAGAAACTAAGATGCGTGGTCCTGTTCTTTCGATTGGGGAAAAAGCAGGAGAATTAACAGAAGAAATGGCCCATCGTTTAAATCTTTTACCGGGAATTGCGGTATCGGTTGGTATCATTGATGCCCATGCCGGTGTTCCAGCTGTTGGTGCTGTTCATCCAGGCCAGTTTGTCATGACGATGGGGACTTCTACTTGCCATATGCTGATTTCCGATAAGGAAGAAGCCATCGAAGGTATATGTGGGATAGTGGAGGACGGTATTATTCCGGGCTATTTCAGCTATGAGACAGGTCAAGTGGCGGTCGGAGATTCTTTTGCATGGTATGTAGAACAGGCGGTACCAAGCTATGTAAAACAACAAGCAGTAGAGGCGGGAATGAGTGTTCATCATCTTTTAGAAGAAAAAGCATCTGTTTATAAGCCGGGACAATCCGGACTTGTTGCCCTGGATTGGTGGAATGGAAACCGTTCGGTCCTGGTTGACGCCAATTTGTCGGGAGTCATAGTCGGGCTCACATTGGCGACGAAGCCGGAAGAGATTTATCGGGCTTTATTGGAGTCCACGGCTTTTGGAACACGGAAAATAATTGAAAATTTTACCGAAGCAGGAGTAGCAGTCAATGAAATTTTTGCTTGTGGAGGTTTGCCGCAGAAAAATAACCTGCTGATGCAAATCTATGCAGATGTGACAAATCGAGAAATTAAAATCGCCGATTCTGATCAAACAGTTGCCTTAGGTGCAGCTATGTATGCATCTGTTGCAGCAGGTGAAAGGAAAGGAGGATACGATACCATAGTGGAAGCAGCCTGGCACATGGCAAAAGTAAAGGAAGAAACCTTCATTCCGATTCCAGAAAATGTGAAAATTTATAATGAGCTTTATAAGTATTACTTAGAACTTCATGATTATTTTGGTCGAGAAACCCGAATCATGCATGGATTGAAAAAGTTGAAAAGCTTAGGTGCAGAGTTCGTACAACAAAAGTGAAGAGAAACATCATTTGCTGATCTGGTATCTACAAGATAACAAGTACGGGGTATATGGAATGAAAAAGGATTAGACAAGGTGATAGTGGGGAAATTAACCATTTAACCAGACCTGCTTAATGAAGAAAACATCCCAAAAGGGTAAAGGTAAACTTTGAAACTTAGACCGTTCTTAAAAGTCTATTTTTTGAAAAAAGCAGATAGCCTGGATTCCATTAAGGTCAGGCTTTTTTGCTGTCTATAATATTATTAGCTATTTTAGGATAAGAATTCTCAGGGTTATTCTTTAAACCCATTAGCTTCGTTTATTCAATAGCTTCCCTAGTGAAACACAACACTTGCGATTCAATTTTCTAAACGTCAGCTGGAATAAAAAAAGGAGCTGCCAGGCAGGGCAGCTCCATACTGCTATTAATTTTTCTTGTAAATCACTTTCCTCTTATCATTCATCACATAATACCCGCCGCCAACCATCAGCTCGTTGTCTTCTGTGCTGTAGACGCGGTATTCTTTGCCTTGCATAAGGGACTGTGTCGCTTTGCCATTCAAATACAATGGCGTATCTTCTAGGATTTTTACCGTGCCTTCGTAATAAACAGCAGCTTTCGAGAATTTAACTTTGTAGCCGCCGCCTACATCAAAGCTGTCAGCGAGGAAGCTGTAAACTTTAATGGCTTCGCCGGGGTTGAGCTTCCGGTATGGTTTGCCGTCCGGAGAAAGGAGCGTGGCAGCCTCTTTTATGAGAATTCTTCCTTGGTAAAGGGCTGTTTTTCCTTTTTCCAGCATCACATAATAATCTCCGCCGACATTGGCCATTTTGCCATCCTGGCCAAACACCTTTAGTGCTTCCCCAGTTTTTGCTGTACGCCAGATGACTTTAGCGCCGTTTTTATTCATTTCAAAGATGGAGACAGGCTGTTTGATCATCACCCTACCAACTGGTGAAGAGGAAACCTTAATGTCCTGAGCAGGTTTCGGTTCAGAAGAGGTGCTAACGTTTCCATTGCCATTTCCTCCATTGCCGTTATTACCGTCATTACCGCCTCCTTTGTTAGCAGGGGAGGTCACATCAAGATAAAGGGTACCAGTCATTTTTTCATATTGGTAGTTGATCTGGATTTTTCCTGTTTTCTTTGCTTGCAGCATACTATCTTTCTTCAGTTCCAAAGAGTTGGCAGGATTAAAGCTTACCGTTACATCTTTTGGATCAAGGGCAAATACATTGCCGAATTGATCAGTTGCTGTGAAAGATAGAGCGGTTTTTTCACCTATTTTAACAGAGCTTTTCGATAATGAGCCATCCAGCTTAATCGGCACAATCGATTTTGGATCAACTATATGCACTGTTACAGAGTTGGATTTTCCGCCTGATGTTGCTGTAATGGTGACTGTTCCCTCTGAAACGGCTGTAAGCTTCCCTGTTGAATCAACTGTCGCGGCTTTTGGGTTGCTTGAGCTCCACTGGATATTCACCGGCGGGAACTGGCTGATGTTCACAATATAGTGGCCAGTATATTCATGGAAATCACCGTAAAGCTGCATGTTTCTTGTTGCGCCATTTGCCATTTTAAATTCTCTGTCTGCATTCAAGGCAGGATCTACAATGGAGACAGAAGAGAGCAGCGGATTAAATTTGTAGGACATTTTGTCACCGACGTTCAAGATGCCGCTGCCAAGGATGTTTCCTTCATCCTTCGTTACATAGCCTTTGCTTGCTGCATTTCCTGTTACCGTGTAAACGACGCCGTCTTTTTCCCATTGCTGCAGGGTATGAAGATGGCCGAACAGAACCTGCACGTTTACTTCAGGGTGTGCCTTTTTATATGCACTCAGCATGTCTTCAAATTTCTTCGCATCAGCAGGGTTCATTTCATGGGCTGTTCCGAAATCATCTTTTGTGAGGACGTGGTTCACGATGATGACGTTTTTCTTTTTATTATGGTCCAGGATATCCTGCAGATAATGGAACTGTGTTGAGTCAGAAGCAGAAATGCTTTGGCCAAAGGCTGTATTCAAGCCAACTATAGTGGCATTTCCGTATTCTGTTGTAAACGTAGGACTGCCGATGATACTCGTGAAGAAGTTCAAATCTCCTTTAAATGACTCATGGTTTCCTGGAACCATCAAAAATGGCTTTTCCCCGAAAATCTTCAGATCTTCTTTTGTTTGATCCCATTCTGCCTGTGAAGAAGTATCAACAACATCTCCAACATGGAACACAAGATCGGAATCTTCTTTTGCTGTTCTTTCAAAAATCGGTTTTTGGTAGATTGTGCCATGTGTATCAGGGATTACCGAGATTTTAAAGTTGTTCGGATCCTTTGGTGCTGGAAGCGACTTGATTTGGAAATCGGTTTTGATTTGATCAATGCTGTTTCCGGCACGGTCTTTCATATCAATCGTATACGTATGCTGCCCATCAGCGAGCTTCTTAGCTGGGATAGCATAAGCCCAGCCGGTTTCTGCATCGTAGTAGGTTTCGGCAGATTTGTTATCGATTGAAACAGCAATATCCTTTTGGTCAATGCCGCTTTTTGGATCCCTTGCTCTGAATGTAATTCTTGGTGTTGCTGTTTTTTCTGCTGCAGTGGAAGTGGGGGTCACATTTGTCACTTCTGGTTTGTCTGTATCAGCGCTTAAGTCTACTTTAATGTTTTTGCTGATTGGAGGAAGCGCCTGGTTTCCTTTTTTGTCGCTTGCTGTAATCGTTAATGGGTAAGTGCCTTCTGTTAGCCCAGGCACAGAACCGCTGATTTTGCCGGTTGCTTCGTCATAAGTGTAGTCAACGTCTTTATTGTTGAATTGTACCTTAATCGTTGAAGGGTCTACTCCTGAATCGGCATCTTTTACAATCGCAGAGAAGTCGAGTTTATCACTGTAAATCGTATTGCTTTCTGGTGATACATTACTGAATTCAGGACCGCTGAAATCTTCTGTTTCATTTGTATAGATGAAGCGCATGTCATCAATATACACGCTTCCGCTGTAATTCGGTTTTGTTTTATTCGTTTCGACAAAGTACAGGTAATTGAATGAAATCGGCATGGCCCATTCTTCAGGAATATTGACCTCAAGGTACTTCCACCCGACCCAATTGACGCTGCTTGCGAGATCGAGGGTTTTATTGGCACCATTTGATTTGAAAATTAAGCGGGCCCAAGGTGCTTTTCCATCACCATAAATCCAGACACCGAATTTTTTAGGCCTGATATCTGTTGTATACGTCTTAGACATCGCGTCCGCAACTGCATCTGACCATTTTGGAGGAGTAGATGTGCTCTTAGTTAAATGCGGTACAACATTGATCGTGCCGTTATACTGGCGTGTCCATTTGGATGTATCATAATTTACTTTTATGCTGCGGCTTCCGGATCTTTTTTGTTCGTTTGAAAGTTCAAAATTACCGCCTACGAATCCATTTACCTCATAGCCTTCAGCAGGATAGGTTTCAAAATCATCAATCTTTTGTTCCTTTAAACCGACTAGAAGCGTCAGTTCTTTTGTTATATCTCCGATGGTAGCTTTAATGGTATAGCTTGTACCGTCTTTTGCACTGTCAGATATTTTCAGTTTACCGTCTTCAATGGTGCCGGCTTCGGCAGGAATGTCCCATTTTACAGAGCTGCCGTTCAGAACAACATCCTTACCGTCTTTTTGTGCACTCACTTTTAACGTTTTTTCTTCGCCTTTTTGAAGAATGATCGGGCTTGAGTCTGCGAATTGAAAGTCGCTTACGCTGTCAACCACGTGGATGGAAGATTCTCCTTTCACTCCGGCAATTGAGGCGGTAACATTTCCTTCGCCTGCTTCACCAGGAGCTTGAAACTCGCCGTCTTCAGAAACTGTTCCGAGTGTTGAACTCCAGTCTATTTTCCGGTTATCGAGGTTCGTTGAATTGCCGTTGGCGTCTGTTGCTTTTGCTGAAAACTTGAAGGAAGAATTTTTAAATATGGTTAGGTCATTCTGAAGCAGAACTTTGCCGATTTCAGGTGTTTTTTCTGCTTTCGAACTGAACAAAATGCTGTTTGTCACAATACGGGAGGAATTGTCAGAAGGGTGATTGGCCGTTACAAGGTCACTCGTTCCTTCCGGCTGAATCACCATTTCCGTTGAACCGCCGCCATCAAGACTGAGGGCTGAGACAACTCCATAGCTTTCATAAACCTTCGCAACTTCAGGTAGCGTTAATCCAGCGCTGTCAGAGAACAGGGTGCTCGGCTTATCAACGCTCAATGCAATAACTTTATTGTCAGCTGTAATTCCGATGGAGGTTCTTGCATTTGGCGCTGTGACATGGGAATCGTTTGCATTGCGGAATTCAGACTGGGTTTTGGCTTTTCCGTCCTTGACAAGCCAGTCGTAGCCGCCGACCGCGTTAACCACATCGTTTTTTAATGTGTGGCTGGCACCTTTATATACGTTGTACTGGAAAGTAAAAGGGGTATTTTCTTTAAGCGTGTTTTTGATCCAGTCCGCTTTGCTTCCGAAGCCAGCCAGCACAACGCCGTCTTTTGGAATTTGGATATTGCTGATGGAAGGATAGATTTTAGTAATGGTCCCTGTGTAATTTTTACCCGGCTTGATGTGCTCGGGATCTTCGATTCCTGTAATAACTGCCATCGCACCATTTTTAACAAATGAATTATTCAAATCGTAAAAGGACATTTCGCCTTTTTGATTCAAGTTTGGTGTGTAAATCCCAAGCTTTTCTCCAGCACCTTCATTGCGGTTTAACAGTTCAATCGGTTTATCTGCACCGTCATATGTAAGCTTTCCTTCTATAGAAAGATTGTCGATGAACGGCTTGCGGTCGGCATCAATGCCGAATTCAGGCTGGGCGTTAACTCCAGAAGGGCCAGTGTGGCTCACAAGGAGGTTGCCGTCTTGGATTTGAGCAGCAACGTTCATGCCTGTCTGCATGTTATACATATCTCCATTAATGGCGCCAACCACGTTTTTGCCTTTAAAGCGTTCACGGTTCGCATGGTCGCCGATCGTTTCCATTGCAGCTACCTTATCAAGGGCTTTTCCGGAAGTGATCGACACATTTGGATTGGATAAATCGGCTGTTAAGACATTCAGACGCTGTGTATAGTTGCTTTTGCCGCCAAAATTCTCAATTCGCTGCTCCTCATGAGTGATGCCGCTTGCCAGGCTGTTGCTGGAAAGTACCGTTTTTTTCTCTGCTGGAGTATCAACGGCAAAACTATTCGCAGCAGGCTGAAGCAGCATCCCGAAAATAAGTAGGACTGGGACTAGCTTTTTACGCATGTTTCTCCTCCTCTTTGTTGATTATTTTGGGTAACACCTCTAGTTTATAAATTTGGTATAAAGACAGTTTGCTATTTATGTAAAAGAAATCATTTGAAAATTTTACATATAAATAGGACTTTTTGGAGTTGTTGCCGAAAACTAGAAAATTGCTGAAAAGAGGTCTAATAGGAAGAAGCTTGATAGGTAGATTGCTTGTTAGGCAAAAAGGGAAATTGGTATAGTGACTTTTATCTCGGGGTCTTTAGTTATATATGGAGGAAATGTGCAAGGAAAGAGTACGAAAAATGCCGATAATCCATTGGTGTGATTTTTAGATTGTACAGCTTGAGAGCTGTCCATTATCAAAAGAACGTTGGCCGCGTCCTTAGGAATCTTATTGCCAGCCCTTACCTTTTATACGGTGTCCTATTTTTCCTGAGCTGCTCTGGTAGCTTTAGTTATCCATTACAAATTGGAATTTGATTTTGCCGCAATATGCCTATAAAGGATTTGAATGCTCTCCAGAATCCTGGAGTGCAGGCTTGCGGGCTTGTTAATAGAAGTAATCAAGGCTAATTTTCATATGGATTAAGGTTACTAATTTTTTGAAAAGGGAATATCATTAATACGCAATTTGAAAATGGTATGATAGAAAAGGAGTACTTGGAAAATACATATTTTAATTAGGAAGGAAGTCGTCACATGAGCCAGTCACCAATATTTTTACGCCCGGTCTTCCAGGATCGGATTTGGGGAGGAACTGCCCTGAGAGATGAATTCGGATATGACATCCCAACCGAAACAACCGGCGAATGCTGGGCCATCTCCGCTCATCCAAACGGCCAAAGTGTCGTCGCCCTCGGAGAGCTGCAGGGAAAAACACTGAGCGAGCTTTGGGAAAACCATCGCGAGCTTTTCGGGAATGTCGGCGGAGAAAAATTTCCGCTCCTCACTAAAATTCTGGATGCCAATCAGGACCTGTCCGTTCAAGTTCACCCCGACGACCTTTATGCCGGCGCCAACGAAAACGGCGAATTCGGAAAAACAGAGTGCTGGTACATCATCGACTGTAAGGAAGGCGCCGAAATGGTCTACGGCCATAATGCACAGACAAGGGAAGAGCTTGCTGCCAAGATTGAAGCCAATCAATGGAACGACCTCTTAAGAAGAGTCAAAATCAAGCCCGGCGAATTCTACTATGTCCCAAGCGGCACCATCCACGCCCTATGCGAAGGGACCCTTGTACTTGAAACCCAGCAAAGCTCTGACACAACCTACAGAGTCTATGACTACAACAGGGTCGGCGCAGACGGGAATACCCGCGAGCTGCACCTCAAGCAATCCATTGACGTCACAACCGTTCCCCACACCGACTGGGAAGGCACGCCTGCCCGGAACGACATGGGGAACATGGCCATCACAAATTTTGTAAAAGAAAAATACTTCTCTGTCTATAAATGGGAAGTAAATGGCGAGGTCAGCCTCACTCAAGACGAGCCGTTCCTTCTTGTCAGCGTCATTAAAGGGGAAGGCACCTACATGCAGGGCGACCTGGTTTTCCCGTTATCCAAAGGTATGAATTTTATCCTTCCGGCTGATGCAGGAACATATAGGCTTGATGGTGAGATGGAATTGATTGTTTCGCATGTATGAGGGAAAGGGCTGGCTTTTGGCTGGCTCTTTTTTTGAGGATTGGGTGGAGACTAGTTTGGCTGTTGCATTTTTGTGAGATTGGTAGAGTCGCTGTCCCCTTAAACTGGCTGGACTGGCCCTTAGTGAATTAACGCGTCAAGACAGGTACCCTGTTTTTAGAACCCTTGGGGCAGCAGAGATAAAGAAGAGTGGGGACACAGTTTTTACTTATTAACGCAACTGGGGACAGCGTACCAAAAAATACTTTTCTATCTTTCCCCTCGCGAATTACTTCTAATTATTCTATTTTAAAGTAAAAAAAACTCTATCAAAATGCAATTAAAGTCAGAATTTTAACAAAAATTTACAATAAATTAATTTTATCTATATAATATTGCTATTATAATAGAAATATCTGATAGTTCTATTTAACTATCAGGTATCAAGGTCAAAAGTCACGATAAGGAAGGAGAAATAAAAAAAATCCCTAAACACCACGACTCGGAATCGAATCGTGCTTAAGGACTGGGTGTTGGAAATTTCCAACTTACTGTCAGTATATCGGGTTTGTCTAAAAAAGAAAAGAGGAGACTACATAATGAATAATGACGATCGTTTTTATCTTATTAGCAGTCACACGAAATATCTTGCACCGGTATACAATGAATACGGCGAATTATGCACCATTGCATATGAGCTCTATCGGACAGTTCATGTAAGGAAGTCACCGACGAAAATCATTCATGAAAATTGTTTGCATTTTGGAAGCAGCTATAAGGGGCGCCTCAAGGCCGCAAATGATATTCTGCCTGGGCAAAAGATGCTCCCTGTCTGTGTAAGTGAATTAACGGGATTATTTTTTATTCCAACTGTTTCACCAGATAGTGACGAATGCGTATGGATTGGCTACAAAAATGTGAAGATCGTTATTCCATACAACGAAAAATCTGTCGTATTATTTTCAGATGGAAGCAGACTGTTTGTCCCTATGCACAGGGATATCCTGCAAGGCAAATTCGGCAAGGCGTCACACCTTTTAGTCACATTCCTTGAGCGGCAAAAAAGAATTCAGGAAGACGTGATTCAGTGGCATATTGACCATAAAGAAAGAACGAATCTTTTGAATCAGAATCCAGGACCTGATATAACGACCTGATAAGGGATGAACGGACTATTTTAAAATAGCCCGTTCATTTTCCAAAAGGTCTACGAACTGACTTAGCGGAACAGGCTTGCTGAAAAAATAGCCCTGACCCTGCTGGCAGCCAATTTCTCCGAGAAGCTCTGCTTGCTCCCTCGCCTCAAGGCCTTCTGCAATGACGGTTAAGTTCATGCTGTTGGCAATATTTATCACAGCCTGAACAATCGCTGCATCCTGTTTATCCTCAGTAATTTCCTGAATAAAGGAGCGGTCAATTTTTAAAATGTCTATTGGCAGCTTTTTTAAATAATTCAAAGAAGAATACCCTGTTCCAAAATCATCTAACGCGATTTCAATGCCAAGCTCCTTCAGCTTATGAAGCTGGCTGAGGACAAGCTCGAGATGATCAATGACGACACTCTCTGTTATCTCCACCTTAAACAAATGCGTGGGCAGCGCATATTCCATAAGCTTTTCATTCAGCACATCCGGTAACGATTGATGGTAAAACTGCTTAATGGAAATGTTTACAGAAACAGCAAGTTCATCGAAGCCCGAGTTCCGCAGCTTTTTTAAATCAATTGCTGCCTGATTGATGACCCATTCTCCAAGAGTCCGAATAAAACCTGTTTCCTCTGCGACAGGGATAAACTCAGCAGGCGAGACACGCCCCAAACGCGAGCTGTCCCAGCGCAGCAACGCTTCAGCTCCAACGATCTTTTTCGTATCAAGCAGCACCTGCGGCTGATAATATAGGGAGAATTCATTGTTTTCATAGGCTCTTGCAAGCTCGTTTTCAATAACAAGCTTGCGTGTCAGGTTTTCGTTTAAAACCGGATTGAAAAATTCAAAAGTGTTTTTTCCCTTTTCTTTGGCACTATACATGGCCAAATCTGCCGTTGAAATAAGGGATTCAATTGTCTCGGCATGGTATGGATAAATGCTTATTCCGATACTGCAGGTGACCGTTACCTCGTTGTCCTCAACCTGTATGGGCATTCCCATAGATTTGAGGATCTCCTTGCTCAGTTTTTCCAGCTCGAGAGCGTCCTTTGGCTTCGGAATGGCAATAAGAAATTCATCCCCGCCATGGCGGCAAAAAATAGCCTCCTCTCCGCAGACAAATCGGATTTTCTCGCCAATTTTTTACAGCAGCTCGTCGCCGATCTCATGGCCAAGCGAGTCATTAATCAGCTTGAAGCGATCTAAGTCACAAAACATGACGCCGAGTAATGTCTCATCCCGTTTTGCTTTTTGCAGAGTTTTTTCAAGAACTCTGGAAAAGGAATACCGGTTATGCATATTCGTCAATACATCGAAGTGGGCATAGTACTCAAGTTTCTTTTGCTTGTTTTTCAGCTCACTCATCACCCTGTTAAAATCAGTTACAAGTCTTTTAAAACTGGCAATCAGTCTGGAAACTTCCCTGATAGAACTCTCCGGCCACTGAATGCCTGCGATATTTAATTTTTTCGCTGATAGCTGATCCGTTAAAAGTGACAATTTTTTAATAGAAGAAACAAGTGATTTACTGAGCCAATAGGCTATGAGAAGAGCTGAAATGATAAGAAACAGCATCATGATCAAAACAGCTGTATAGTTTTCGTATAGCTTGGTCTGATAAGGCTCAATTGAACTCTTTGCTGTAAGGCTCCATGGAATGGACGGCACATGGATTTTTTCAACTAGATAAGACTCTTTCCAAATGGAAATTTTGGAAAGGTGATTGCTGCTTCCGGGCTGCATGAGATAAATACTGCCATTCTTAATTTCAGAAGGATGTATTTCCATTTCATCCAAATAAAGCTGCTGATCCTTAAAAAGATTTTGCTCAAATTCTGTGATGACTAGATCCTGTCTCGGTTTTTGCTGATTCATTTCGTGAAGGAGAACAGTCATTTTATAAGTGCCAACAATGAATCCTTTAAACTTCCCCTTCTCTACAGGGATCACAATGCTGGTCAAGTTATCGGTAGTGACGGCATATCGGTAAACATCTGAGAGATAAGGCTTAGACGAAGGAGATTTTAACAATACTTTAGGATAAAACGGAAGATTGCTCTTCTTCAGATAGGAATATTTCAATTTTTTATTGCTGTCAAAAACATACAAGTCCTCTAAAAGAGGAATGGAGCCGCCAAGCTCTGAAAGGTTTTCCTTCATATTTGCGTCGTCTTGATTTAAATAAAAGCGAATATTGGAAAGAGCTGCCTCATGAGTCAACTCCCAATTGGTTAGGTAGTTGCTGGCAATTTGAACTTTCCGGTCTAGCTTACTTTCGATATTTACTAGCTCCTCCTGATATTCCTTATTACCTTCATAGATTAGCAGAAATAAAGAGGGAATTAAGAAAACAGCTGAAAAAGTGATGAACAGCAATTCCTGGAACCGGCGCTGATGCTGTTCTTTTAAAATATAATGCTGATAAAAAAGGTGCAGGAGAGAAAAAATTAATATATTAAAAAGTCCGTTAATGGCATCCTTCAAGGCAATCAGCAGTGCATTGAGGAAATTCATGTCGAGTGAAAAGCTGTAGGCTAAAAAAACAAAAGGTATACCGGCGAAAAGCCAAAAAAAGATATCAATTAAAATGACATTATAGCCTCTTTTTTTATAAAACACAGTTACTGCAAAAAGTTCAGCGGCAAATACAATCAAGCCATATGGATGGTGCCAGATAAAGATGGTATAACAGCTTGAAAGGAACACGGCAGCAAAACCTGCTTTCAAGCCGTATACCCTTGCAGCTAAGAAGGCAAAAATGGAACCGAAAAGAAAATCGACTCCAAAAAAAAGCTGAAAGGGAAAAGCGTTGCCAATGACGCTGAGTAAGATCAGCACAAGGATCAGGTTATAATCTCTAGGTGTCATTTTTTTCTCTGTCATTTCATCACCATAATTAGAATTTGTCAAAACTTGTAGAATTTTGTTCGCATCCCCTATTATAAGGTTTCATGGGACTTAACAGCTAGATAGGATATAAGAAAAACACATAAAATTTACAATTGAGGATGATATAGAGAGTTTTTTGGAAGAAAAAGCGCTTACTTAGTGTAGAAAGATTGGCTGGAGGGGACGGTCTAATTACTTAGAGTTAAAGTGAATACTTAGGAACAAGGAGGGCAGATAAAAGAACAGTCATCGTTACAGGCGGAGCTCGCGGAATAGGTAGACAAGCATGTTTGAAATTTGCCAAAAAAGGTGACCGTGTCTTAGTTGCTGATTTTAATGAAGAACTAGGAAGTGAAACCGTAGATTTAATCAAATCAGAAGGCGGAGAGGCAAACTTTTTCTTTACGGATGTAACGAGCATGGAGAATGTCGAATCATTAGTTGAAAAGGCGGTTCATGTTTATGGACGAATAGATGTTATGGTAAACAACGCCGGCGTATCGGCTGATTGGGACCCGGGAGTGAACTTTACTCTAGGTAAGGCTCTTTTACAAAGGATATCAGCTGTTTATTTTTCATTTAATTGGATAATCTATCCGATCCACGGCATAATCTATCCAAACGAACGCGGAATCTATCCAAGTGAAAGGATAATCTATCCAAAAAGTGCCAAAATCTTCCCAAAACTCGTGAAAATCTATCCGAACAGCATAAACCACAAAAAAAGGGCGACCCCAAGTCGCCCTTTCCCCTTTTAATTTCTTGCCGTATTTGCTGGAAGCTCCAAGTTCGCTCTCAAGTTATCGATTAGCGCAAGGCGCTCTTTATCCGGTACTGACAGATAATAGATGCCTTTGATTTTTTCGCCTTTCCCATTGATTTGATGCTGTTCCAAATGATTGCGGGCATCTTTATAATTCTCCTGAATGTCCCACATGTTATCAAATGTTAGATTGGTTTTCACATCTTTTTGGATAACCTTGAAAAGGTCGCCGAATTTGGTGATGGTCGAGATGTCTGCGCCTTTTTTGATAACAGCTTCGATGATTTCACGCTGGCGAAGTTGTCTGCCCCAGTCTCCGCGTGGGTCGTCATATCTCATACGGCTGAATCCCAGCGCATTTGTTCCATCTAACTGCAATTTCCCTTTTGCAAAGTGTGCTCCTTCATAGTTGAAATCGAGATCATTATTTACCTCTACACCGCCGACTGCGTCAACAATGTCTTTAAAGCTTTCCATGTTCACTTTAACAAAATAGTTAACCGGCAGACCGTTTAGGAAATGCTTCACCGTATTAATAGCCATATCGGTTCCACCGAAAGCATAGGCGTGGTTGATTTTATCAACTGTTCCTTTACCAATAATTTCTGTACGGGTATCCCTCGGAATGCTGACCATTTCCATAGATTTTTTATTAGGGTTCACAGTTATATAGATGAGAGAATCCGAACGCCCTACGTCACCGCTGCGTTCGTCCACACCCATTAAAAGGATCGAGATAGGGGGCTTGGTTTTCTTAAGATCTGCAATAGGGGTAGTAACACCAGGTTTCGTTTGTTCATGAATCGTTGCAACTGTATCAGTAGCTGATTTAAATAGAGAAAAAGCATAGCCTGCAACTGCGAGTACAAGGATGCCAATTACGCTGAGCGTAATCCAAAGCCACCTTTTACTCTTTTTTTTATTTTTCGTCGTTCTCACTGTTCGCCCTTCTTCCATTATTCTTTCATATGACAAAATTACTAGGCACTGAAGAAATTTTGCCATATTCATAGAGAAAAGTCCATACAAATTTGTAAAAATAAGGTGCGAAAATACATGCATTAATGCAGTTTTGTGTCATTCATATTGTAGATATTTGGCTAATTCTTTTTATGAAAAAACAAAGGAAAAATACTCCACACATAGAATTCCTAAATTTGTAAATTAATAAAAAGTTGAAGGCGGGGAAATACAAGTTGAAAAAAGCAGTGAACAAAGCGTTCAGTGTTGCGGTAATGGTGGCTATGACGCTTTCTATTCCAATGGCAAAAGCAGAGACAGCCGGTTTAAAAAAGGCTGATTTGAAAGCAAGTTTACTCCAGAGACTTGGAGTTCATGAAAAACAGAAAGCAAAAGTTAATATGTTAGAAAAAGATAATCAAGAAAAATTTGACAAAAAAACACTCATTGTAAAATATAAAACACCACTCTCGTTGCAGGTTCATCAAAAGGCAGGCACCAAGCTTTTAAAGAGAATCACAGGCTTAAATTATGATGTAGTCCAAATTAATGGGAAACAAAAACTGGAGGATGCAGCAGGGATCTATATGAAGACCCCTGGTGTATTATCCGTTTCTAGAAGTGCGAAGTTTTATCAGCAGGGCATGCCTGACATGAAGGCAAGAGATCAGTACCAATTAAAGACGCTTCATGCTGATGAAGCACAAAAGCTTGCGGGCAATGGAAAAGTGCGCGTGGCAGTGGTTGATACAGGCATTGATGCTAAGCATCCTGAGCTGAAAAACAAAGTTGTATCCAATTACAATGTGATGAATCCTATACAAAAGGGAGCGGCAGACGTGCATGGAACACATGTTGCCGGTATCATCGCTGCTAAGAAAGATAATGGCATTGGCGGTTACGGCATTAACCCGAATGCTTCCATTCTTTCAATAGATGTTTTCAATCGTTCCTTTTTTGCTAACGACTATACGGTTGCTCAAGGAATATTAAAAGCAATTGACGAAAAAGCGCAAGTCATCAATATGAGCTTAGGGTCTTCTGTTTCTTCTCCAATTATCGAAGATGCAGTGAAAAAGGCATTAAAAGCAAACATTACGATTGTCGCTGCAACTGGTAACAGCGGCACAGCGGAATCTGGCTACCCGGCTTCTTATGAAGGGGTGATTGGGGTCGGCTCCACAAACAGCAAAAATGAATTATCCTATTACTCCACATATGGGCCATCTGTAGATTTAGTTGCGCCTGGTGAAGATGTGTACTCCTCCATTTATGATTACCAAAAGGGTTCTTCTTTTGCGAAATTAAGCGGGACATCCATGGCCTCACCGATGGTAGCAGGTGTTGCTTCCTTGCTGATTTCAAAAAATCCGAAGCTCACACCTTATGAGGTCAATTACATTTTAAATAAAACAGCTAAGGATCTTGGCGACAAGGGATACGACTTAAAGTACGGACATGGTCTTGTTGATCCTGTTGCGGCATTAAAATTTGATCCGAGGAAAATTCCGCAAACGATAGCGATTCCGGAGGATCAGCTTTTGCAAAAATCAGTGAAGCTTGTGGACGAGCCGTCCCTCACAGTAGCTGGATCCTTTACAAACATGAACCAGCATGACGCCTATAAAATAAATGTGAAAAAAGGTGAAAATATTCAAACGAAACTGACTGGCTCTAAAAACTATGACTATGAGCTTGAGCTGAAGTTTTATCCTGCAGGCAAAAGCAAGTCGTCTATTTCCCGAGCAATAAATGACCGGACAGACGATGGCAAAGAGGGCGGTCTTTTTGAAGCGAAGGAAGACGGCGTGCTTGTCGCTGTTGTAAGAGATGTGTACGGCAATGCAAGCGAGGACCGCGCCTCAAACTACACACTTAATCTGATTCGTTCAGAGAAAAAGATGGATGATGAAAATACTTCGTTAGACGATGCGGAGGCGATTCCTGCAGTTCCGTATAAAACGGAAAAACCATTTTATTTTACGGAGCCAGAGCAAGGAACAGGTGATGTGCCGGCAAATGGGGATGGAACAGATACAACGGGTGATGGTTCTGATCAGTCTAACAGAGGAGACAGTGACTTCTTTAAATTAAAAACGGGTGATGTGAAAGACGGAGAAGTGATGAAGGTTTCCGTTAATGGAGTGCCAGGGGTTAACTCCAGACTTGTCCTTTGGCAAACAATTAAGGATCAGGATGGAGTCGTCATTCAAGGTGAGCTTGATTCTGCTGATTATAATAACGTTGGAGACGGTGAACAGCTCACGTTTAATGCGCTTCCAAATACAGAATACTTTGTGGAAGTTACCAGCAAACCAGCCTTTGACCCATGGCAGTTTATGCTGACAGGCAGTACAGGGGTGGATAAAGACCGCAGCTACTCTTCATTGCTTCCGTATGAATTAACAGTCGACAGCAAGGTGCTGCCTGCTGATGAAGACAATTTTCCTCAAGCCTCCTCAACACCAGAGGATGCATTAAAGCAAGGGGATATTACAGGTTATCAGGCAAGAAAAACTGCAATCGAAAAAAAATCAGCTGTTATTATTTCTGATTCCCAGCCAGAAGAAGAGTGGACACCGGAAAGAATTAAGAGCATTGCGCTTCCATATAAGGAAGGAGAGCAAAAGGATGGCTATCTTCAATATATGGGTGACTCAGACTGGTATGCTTTTACTCCTCAAAAGAGTGAATTGCTGAAATTCAGCTTGTCAGGAGTAACTATACCAGTAGCCCAGCTGCTTGTTTACGATGACAAAACAAATGATTTTGGATTTGTTGCGATAAACATTCAGCAGGACAGGTATTCAGTGAGCACTAGTTCCGAGTTCACTGCTGGTCTTCAGGCTGGAAAAACCTATTACTTGAATATAGGTGATCTATACGGAAGAGTACAGTCCGATCCTTACAGCCTCTCAACAAAAATAATCGCATCTGATATTTCGGATAAACATGAAAGCAATGATAATTTTGACCAGGCAAAGCCAATTGGGACTTCGCCTGTTACCGGAACCTTCTCTACAAGCATGGACCTGGATTTCTTCTATTTCAAACCGAAGCAGCAGGGCATCTATGGATTAGAACTTGCTCCTGGCGGAAAACCGGATGCTAAATACAGCAGACTGTCAAAAGACTTCCTGCAGCCATTTGACGGTATGATGATTGCAGTAGAAGACACGAACGGAAATGGCAAGCTTGATGATGAGGAGCAAGGAAATGCAGTTATTACAGATAATACGCTGCAAAATGAAGCGGAATCTGGATCGATCGAAGTAAATCATGGCAAAGGCTTCTTCATAGGTGTGGCTAACTACTATCCGACACCTACCCTTATGCCTTACAAGCTGAGTATTACACCAGCTAATCAAAAGGACGAAGATGCTGGATCCGTTACAAAAGGCAATGTTCCAACAAAGCCAGTTTTATTGAAAAAAGGAAAAGCTGGCTGGTCTGCGAATGGCTTATTTAATCCAGACTATAAAAACCAAGATGATCAGGACTATTACAAACTCGTTTTAGACAAAAACAGCAAGCTCACCATTTCTCTTGGAACAGGTGTCGATACAGATGGTGCTGTAACGATTTATGATGCCAAAGGAAAGCAGCTTGTAAGAGCGGATCAGTACGGATTAAATGATAAAGAAATGCTGAATGCATCATTAAAGAAAGGAACCTACTATATAAAAGTGGAGGAAGCAGATGGACGCGCGAGCTTGACTCCTTATGAATTAACAATTAAATAATTATGACAAAAGGACTCAGCGGCGTGATTGTCCTCTGAGTCCTTTTTTTATATTTTAAAAATAGGTGTCAGCTTTCCAATGTAAGGGTATTGAAAATAGGTAATAAGTATAGATTGAATTCCTTTGCTGTTTTGGTACAAGCTTTTTGGTATAGCCTGGCGTATACTGTTTTTGGTCTTACTATTTTTTTTAGGGGGAAAACTTAATATGAAAAAAAGGTTGCTTGCAGGCATCAGTACAGCTGTCATTTTATCTTCAGGAATTATTTCTTCTGCCACTGCGCAAGCTGCAGTGTCCCACAGTGCATCTTCAAGCCAATCCTACAAGGAAGCAGTAAAACAGGGAAGTCTATTGTCAGGCAAAACAGCAGCGTACATAAATACCATTAAAGGAGGAGACATCAGCAAGATTTCTTCCTCTTACACCGGATTGACCTTGCAAGTCAAAAACACGGAGAAAGCAGCAGGAAAAGTTGCGGGTTCCTCCAACAGAGCGGCACTTCTTAACAAGTATGTGAAGCCCGCCAAAATACAAGTAGAGCGCACGATATATGAGGTGTCAGAATACAGGCTTCTATCAAGCATGAAAACAAATATTTCAGATGACAATTATCAAATTGATGATGATATGAACAAATTGCAGCGCTTAAAGAAAAGAGCCGTTCAAATTAAACAAGCAGGGGGATATCAAGCTCTTCCTGACTCCGTAAACCGTTCTCTCCACTACAGAGAAGCTGATACAGAAGGAAGTTTTCTGAAAACAATTGTCGACAGCTATACCTATTTAGCTGACGAAGAAGGCGATATCTATACAATGGATTATATTTATGATTATTTTAACTTCCATAAAGAACAAGCCGATTTGAAAATTGGACAAGTTTCAGGCGCAAGCAATAGATCAGCTCTGATCAAAAAATACATTAATCCGGCAAAAATTGCCTACGAGCGGACAAAATATGAAATTTCCCGTCTTCGTCTGATCTACAAGATTTCCGATCTTGCTGATCAAAAGAAAATTGATGAAGCCAAAAAAGAAGCTGAGAAGCTTCAACGGTTAAAAGACCGTGCTGCAGCTATTAAAAAGGCAGGAGGTTATAAGGATTTGAACCCTCAGGTTTATGAATACCTTCAGGAAGATGAGAAATTGGCACTGGAGTTATTAAATTGATATTACGGAAAAAGCCGGTCGTTTGAGCCGGCTTTTTATTATGTGAGGTTCTTTTTTGGCTCTTTTCTTAAACTTTGTTGCTCATGACCCTATATTTAGTCCTCGAAACCATCGGCAGGGCAAAAACTTTAAGAAAAGATGCCCCGATGCTAGTCTAAATACGTGATAAAAGCCTGTACGAAAAACAACAATCTCTGCGAAAAAAGCCTTTTCTTAAACTTTGTTTCATTATCATAAAATAGCTGAATTTCGAACAATGATATAACTGCGAATTTTAAGAAAAGATCCCGTGAAGCTTATTTTCATGCGTGTTCTAGATCCTTAGAATATCTGTAATCATTGTGAAAGAAACGTATGTAAAGAATGAAAATTACTTTGTAAATTTATGTTAAATTGTGTTTTGTCTGGACAAAAGCCCCTACAAACTGACAAATTGTTGTATAATGTCAAAGATATCTAGGTGTTAAGTCGGGGTCTGTCTAAGAAGCATAAAAGTAAATTTCTTTGAATCCTTATTCATACAAAAATACATGGTAAAATTTACAGCTTAAATGGAGGAAGTTTAGTGAAGCGAGTCCTGTTAGTATTTATTATTATTTTAGCTGTGGGGAGTGTAGCTGCCGGGAAAATTTATTGGGAGAAAAAAATAAGTGCCCAAGCGTCCAGTGCGACGAAAACTTCAACAGCTGCACCACCTGTTCAAGAAAGTGAGAAAAACGTTTTTGATGAAAAAAACCGATTAAAATCAGCAAATAATCTTCCCAAAGAAACAGCAGCTAAGTTTGCTAAAGCAATAAAGGAGAAAAAACCCCTTACATTCATGGTTGGATCTGATACAACAGAAGGCACCCAAAAAACATGGCCGGCACTTTTCAAAGAGGAACTCTTGAAAGTGTATTCCGATCAAGTGGTTAAAGTGGATCTCGAGCTATATAAAGATAAAACGACGAAAGATATCCTAACAGAAAAAATTGATCAGAAGCTTTCAATGAAAAAACCAGATATTCTTTTGATTGAGCCCTTTATTTTAAAAGACAACGGGGTGGTAGGCATTTCAAACACATTAAGCAACACAGAAAGAATCCTGAATTCATTTAAGCAAGAGAACAAAGATATCTCCATATTTATTCAGCCTTCTTATCCTATGTACAAAGCAAAGTATTATCCAAAAGAAGTGACCAAGGTTGCACAATTTTCAAAAGATCAGGGGATCCCTTTTCTGAATCATTGGGAAAAATGGCCGAATGATCAATCAAAAGAAATGCTCAGCTTCTTAAATAGCAATAAAAGCGCTCCATCAGAAAAAGGAAATCAAGTCTGGCTGCAGTATCTTAACCATTATTTTGCAGGAGAAAATTAAAATCTATTGGGATGGTTTAAGAAAAAAGGAAAATGGGGTAAAAGGTCTTAGCGGCATTTTTAAGTCGCTTGTTAGACATAAAATAAGAAAATAATCGAACCATTTAAGGAAATCAGAATCAAAAGTTTTTATTGTGGCAAATTTGTTAATTATTGGATGCAACTTAAAGAGTATATATCCCGTCTTATTTAATAACTGGCTAAAATTTGTCCATATTTATGTAAAATTATCTTTAAATGTTCCGCATGAAGTCAGGTTTTACTCAAACAATATAACAAATGTGAAAAAAATTTGAACGTCCATTTTTCGGTATTTCCTACCCTTCATAATCTTATTGACCTTTTTTTAGAGTAGTGATATTGTTCTTATGAGTGAAAATTTTAGGAACAAGTTAAGTATGGAAATTAAAAACAACTGTTAGCCGGAAAGAAATATAGAGGTGATTTTTGGTGGCTATTAATCGGGCAGAGTCCAATTTGTATCGTAAGTATCAATCGGTGGCCTTTGCAAAGACTGAATACATCAATCCGAAAAAAACAGCATATAATTTACATGGTAAACGTATTTTAGATATCGTATTAGCTTTTATAGGACTCATACTAGCAGCTCCAATTATTCTTATTACGATGATTGCGATAAAAATGGAGTCACCCGGCGCAGCCTTGTTTTTTCAAGAGCGGGTCGGACTGAAAGGCCAGAAGTTCAGTGTTGTTAAACTCCGGTCCATGCGGACGGATGCTGAAAAGAACGGGGCTCAATGGGCTTCAAAGGATGATCCGAGGGTTACAAAAATCGGTGCTTTTATTCGTAAAACCCGAATTGACGAACTTCCGCAGCTTTACAACGTGCTAAAGGGCGAAATGAGCTTAATCGGTCCTCGTCCGGAGCGTCCAATGTTCACAGAATCCTTCGAACGTGAAATTCCAGGCTTTTCACAGCGCCTTGCCGTAAAACCGGGCTTAACAGGCTGGGCACAGGTTAATGGCGGCTATGACATATCTCCAAAAGAAAAATTGCAATACGACTTGTACTATATCTCAAAAATGGACTTTTTATTAGATATAAAAATTATTTTTAAAACTATTCGTGTTATCTTTACTGGTGAAGGCGCTAGATAAGATATATCTAGGAGGATTTCCTGCATTATGAAAGTTTTGGTAACTGGCGGTTGCGGATTTATCGGTTCGCATATCGTGGATAAATTGATCGAAGACCAGCATGAAGTTATGGTGGTTGATGATCTTTCGACAGGAAGCAGACAAAATTTAAATAGCAACGCAACACTGATCGACTGCAGCATCAATGATGACCGCTTTGAACAAGCTGTATCTCAGTTTCGTCCAGAGGCCATTATTCATCAAGCAGCACAGGTGAGCGTACCCCGGTCAATTGAAAATCCTTTCCGGGACGAGGAAATCAATATCAAAGGTTCGCTATATGTGATTGAAGCAGCTAGAAAATATGGCGTAAATAAAGTTGTTTTTGCATCATCCGCAGCTGTTTACGGCAACCCAGAGTTTTTGCCTGTTGATATCAGTCATCCTGCACATCCATTATCTCCTTATGGAGTTTCAAAGTATTCGGTAGAGAAGTACCTTGAAATGGCGAACAAGTTGTATGGATTGAACTATACGATATTAAGATATGCAAATGTATATGGTCCAAGACAGGATGCACTTGGAGAAGGCGGCGTTATCGCCATCTTTGCTAATGCTCTATCAAGAGGGGAAGCTCCGTCCATTTTTGGTGATGGAGAACAGACCCGTGACTTTGTGTACGTAAAAGATGTCGCGGAAGCGAATGTGAAAGCATTAACTAGTGGCGACAACCGGACGCTGAACGTTGCTTCCAATGATAAAATCAGTATTAATGAGCTGTTTTTCCTAATGAATGAAATTTCCGGGAACACTCTTACACCTGCTTATAAAGAAGAGCGCAGCGGAGATATCCGCGAAAGTGTTCTTTCCAATAAAGAAACGATCAGTGCACTTAAATGGGAGCCGGTTGTATCATTGCCTAACGGTTTAGAAAGCACGCTTGCGTTTTATAAAAAGACAACACAATGATTGACCGCATTTTCTCCCGATGTTCTTCGCATATTTCAGTTAAAAGCTGCATGCGAATCCGGGAGTTATTTTTTTGTTTAAGGCTTTATAACGGTTACAAAGAGTATAGATTATGAAAAAACAATTAAATTTTGAACCAATTTGAATAGGAGAACCCCACAGATGAAGCATATACTCGTTTATTTTCCATATGAACTTCAAAAAAATCCAAAGAGCGGATCGGGTGTCCGCCCGAAAAGGCTTGTTGAAGCTTTTAAGCGCTATGGAGAAAAGCAGCAGGTAGAGACAGTGGTCATTTCCGGCCAATCCAAAGAAAGAAAACAAAAAATAAACGAATATCTTCATCAGTATAATCTAAGCGATGCCCTATTTTGTTACATGGAAAACAGCACAATGCCTTATTGGCTGACTGATAAAGACCATGTTCCCCGTGCGATCGGTATGGACTTTGGTTTCTGGAAGAAACTAAAGGATAACCACATCCCGATTGGCTGCTTTTACCGCGATGTGTATTGGCAGTTTAATGACATGTACGTTCCGCCATTTGGAAAGAAATTCCTGACCCCTGTGATGCAGGGGATCTACCGTCAGGAATTAAAAGCCTACCATAAAGCGGTTGATATCATGTACCTGCCATCTCTTGAGATGAACCGTTTCGTTAATTGGACGAAGAAGTTCGATGAGCTCCCTCCTGGCATGGAAAAAACGGATGAGCCAGAGAAGTCATCAAACAGCATTCCAACTGCCGTTTATGTTGGCGGTATTACGGATCAAATCGGTATTCTGACTATGCTTGAAGCTTTTGATGAAATCAATGGTGCAGGCACAAATGTACAGCTTGACTTTATCTGCCGAGAAGGCGAGTTTAAGAAAGATCAGGAAATTCAAAAATACCAGGAAAAAGCCTGGATCAATATTATGCATTTATCCGGTGATGGGCTGAAAGAAGTCTATAAAAAGGCTGATATTGCGCTTATTCCCCGTGAAAAAAATACGTATCATGATTTCGCGATGCCTGTTAAGCTGTTTGAATACCTATCGTATCATTTGCCAATCGTTGCGACCAACTGTGATGCTCAAGCAAGGCTTTTAGAAGACAACAATTTCGGTATTGTATCGAAAGTGGACAAGCAAGACTTCAAAGAGTCAGTGCAAAAAGCACTTAAGCCTGAAGTTCATGCTTCAATGGTATCATCTATTCGCGAGCATGCATTTGCCGAGAATAGCTGGGATGCACGAGTCGAAAAGGTAGCAAAGGATTTAACAATTATGCGCGAACAAGAGGTGAAAAACGGATGAAAATTGCCATTTTAGCTCCAGCAAACAATGTTCATACAAAGAAGTGGCTTGATTATTACAACCGTCTTGGATATGAAACATTAAACATCAGCTTTGAAAGCCATCGCGATCAGGATGACCGTTCAAAGTGGCCAAACGTTAAAACACATTATCTTCCATTAAAGTTCTCAAATAAGCTCGCTTATTTCTTAACAGTGGGCGATTTGAAAAAAGTGCTTCAGGAATACAAGCCTGATCTCTTGCACAGTCATTACGTTTCAAGCTATGGTGTCGTAGGTGCTATGGCGAATTTCCATCCTTATATTATTTCTGTATGGGGAATGGACATTTATGATTTTCCGAAAGAGGGGAAAATCAATACCGCAATGGTGAAATACGCCTTAAAAAAAGCTGATGTCATCTGTTCAACAAGCTATGTAATGAAGGATGAAACAGCTAAATATACAAATAAGCCAATTGAAGTGACTCCATTTGGCGTAGATATGGAAAAATTCAAGCCGGCTCCGAATAAAACTGATGATAAATTGCGTTTTGGTATAGTGAAAACAATGGCTGAAAAATACGGAATTCGCTTCCTGCTTAAGGGTTATGCTGAGCTTCGCGACATGGTGCGCCCTGAGCAATTTGAAGCGACACACCTTGATATCGTCGGACCTGGTCCGCTGCTTGATGAGTATAAAAAGCTAGCCAAAGAGCTTGGCATTGATCATCAGACAACCTTTCACGGCCGTGTTCCGCATGAACAGGTGCCTTCACTGATCAATTCCTTTGATGTCTTTTTTGTACCGTCCACATTAGACAGTGAAAGCTTCGGCGTTGCAGCTGTTGAAGCGCAGGCCTGCGAGGTTCCTGTTGTCGTTGCCAATGTCGGCGGCCTTCCGGAGGTTGTAAAGGACGGCGAAACAGGCTTTATCGTACCGACGAAGAACAGCCGCGTCCTTGCTGAAAAAATGAAGCAGTTCATTGAAAATCCTGAAATTGGGAAGGAAATGGGCAAAAAAGGCAGAAAGCATGTATTGTCTCTTTATGACTGGGAAGACAATGCCAAGCTGATGGCCGAAATTTATGAAAAGACATTAGGGAGGAAGGTGAGCGTCTGATGGCAAAACCGCTCGTTTCCATCATCACGCCTTCTTATAATAGTACGAAATATATTGGAGACACAATTGCATCTGTCCAGGCACAGACATATGATCATTGGGAAATGATCATCGTTGATGATTGTTCCAAAGACAATTCCAGAGAATATATTAAAGGGTTTGCTGAAGCAGATCCGAGAATCCGCCTTATTGAACTTGAAGTGAACAGCGGTGCAGCTGTCGCAAGAAATACAGCCATCAATAATGCCAAGGGGAAGTATGCAGCATTTCTTGATAGTGATGATTTATGGTTCCCAGAAAAATTGGAAAAGCAAATTGCCTTTATGGAAGAAAAAGGGTATGCTTTAACTTATTCAGCGTATCAGCTAATGCAGGAAAACGGAGAGAAATTGGACCGTTTTATTAATGTTCCTGACGAAGTGACATACAAGGATCTATTAAAAGGCAATATTATTGGCTGTCTGACAGCGATTGTAAATATAGAAAAAACGGGTCACATTGAAATGCCTAACATTCGCACACGTCAGGACTACGCTTTATGGCTATCCATTTTGAAGAGGGGCTTTACTGCATATGGCATGAATGAGGTATTGGCATGCTACCGTCTTGTTCCAGGATCGATTTCCAGCAACAAGGTGAAGATGGCAAAACAGAATTGGAAAGTTTATCGTGAAGTAGAAAAGCTAAACTTATTTTATTCTGCTTATTGCTTCTGTGGCTATGCATGGAATGCAGTCAAGAAAACGTATTTAAAACAATAGGGGGACATTACTGATGAAAGTAAGAAAAGCGATTATTCCAGCTGCAGGCTTAGGGACACGGTTTTTGCCTGCTACAAAAGCTCAGCCTAAGGAAATGCTTCCAATCGTAGACAAGCCAACCATTCAATATATCATAGAAGAGGCTGTGGCTTCAGGAATCGAAGACATCATTATTGTCAGCGGCCGCGGCAAGCGTGCGATCGAAGACCACTTTGACAAATCCTATGAACTTGAAGAAACACTTGCTAAAAAAGGAAAACAAAAAATGCTGGATATGGTGCAGGAGATCTCAAGCCTTGCGAATATTCATTACATAAGACAAAAAGAACCAAAAGGACTTGGACATGCGATCAATTGCGCCAGCCGTTTTATCGGCAATGAGCCGTTTGCTGTCCTGCTTGGCGATGATATCGTTCGTTCTGAAGTCCCTTGCACTAGACAGCTTATGGACGCTTTTGAACAAAGCGAGCGCAGTGTTGTCGGCGTGCAGCAGGTTCCTCAAGAAGACACGTCAAAGTACGGTATCATTGCTCCAACCAGTGAAACAAAAGAAGGCGACAAGCTGATTTCTGTGAGCTCACTTGTTGAGAAACCAAAGGCTGAAGAAGCTCCATCCCGTTATGCCATCATGGGACGTTATATTTTAACACCTGAGATCTTCTCTATACTTGATGACCTGCCTCCAGGTGCAGGCGGAGAAATCCAGCTGACAGATGCCCTTAAGGTGCTGAATGAAACACAGCCGATTCATGCGTACAACTTTGACGGCCAGCGATATGATGTTGGAGATAAATTCGGATTTATTAAAGCATCCATTGATTTTGCGCTTGAAAGAGAAGACTTGAGAAATCAAGTGATGGATTACTTGAAGGAAGTTATAAAAGACTAAAAGATTACCCAGTCAATACATATCACTTACGAAAAGCAGCATCTTTGCGTTTACTGAGAAGAGCAAACTGGAGGAAATCACATGCAAATAGCAGTAGTAGGCACCGGATATGTCGGTCTTGTGACAGGCGTTTGCTTGTCTGAAATTGGCCATCATGTAACGTGCGTAGACATCGATGAGAAAAAAGTGGAAAGAATGAAGCAGGGGATCTCCCCTATATTTGAGCCTGGTCTTGATGAGCTGATGAAAGCAAACATTGACAGAGGGAGACTTCAATTCACTACCAATCATAAAGAAGCATTTGCTGATGCAAAGGTTGCGTATATTGCAGTAGGAACACCTCAGCGTCCAGATGGACAGGCTGATCTGCGTTTCGTGGAGCAGGTAGCAAAAGACATTGCCAATAACATCGAAAATGATGTTATCGTTGTAACAAAAAGTACTGTTCCAGTTGGAACAAATGAGCATGTGAAATCCATCGTGCTTGAAAACCTTAAAAAGGATGTAAAGGTTGACGTTGTGTCAAACCCTGAATTCTTAAGAGAAGGCTCAGCAGTAAAGGATACATTTGAAGGCGACCGGATTGTAATCGGCGCTGAAAATGAAGCAGCAGCTGCTGTTCTTGAAGAAGTAAACAAACCGTTTGGCATTCCAATTTTCAAAACCGATATCCGCAGTGCGGAAATGATCAAATACGCTTCAAATGCCTTTTTGGCAACGAAAATCAGCTTTATCAATGAGATTGCAAACCTATGCGAAAAGCTGGAAGCAAACGTGGAAGATGTATCAGCTGGTATGGGAATGGATGACCGTATTGGCGACAAATTCCTTAAAGCAGGTATCGGCTACGGCGGTTCTTGTTTCCCAAAGGATACAAATGCCCTTGTTCAAATCGCAAGCTATGTGCAGCATGACTTTAACCTTTTAAAGTCAGTTATCCAGGTGAATGGTGAGCAGCAGCGCATGCTTGTTGATAAAGCAAAAGCTAGATTCGGCGATTTGAAGGGCATGAAGGTGGCATTACTTGGACTTGCCTTTAAACCGAACACAGATGATATGAGGGAAGCAGCTTCCATCGTGTTGGCTGAAGAGCTGGTAAATGAAGGCGCAGAGGTTGTTGCCTATGATCCGACTGCAGTTGAAAATGCGAAGCGTCTTCTTCCGGAACAAACCGTATATGTTGAAAGTCCTGAAGAAGCGATTGACAATGCTGACTTTGCTTTTATCGTAACAGAATGGGAGCAGGTAAGAAATCTATCAATCGATTCTTTCATCAGCAAAATGAAGCAGCCGGTTATTTTCGACGGACGCAACTGCTTCAGTGTGGAAGAAATGGAAAAGCATCCAGTGGAGTATTACTCCGTTGGAAGAAAATCTGTAAAAAATATTTTGAACTAGATGGGAAACCATCTAGTTTTTTTTATGCTCTGCGCTTACGATAGAGAAGATAAATGACAAGTGGAGAGTGAAAATGTTGAAGCATTTTTTTAAAGGTGTGATCATATGCTTGATTTTGTGTGGTTCTTTCGTTACATCGGGTTCGATTGGGCATACAGCAGCACCAAAGAATAAGTATTTAGTTGAGTTGACAAATTTTAATAACAATATTCAAAATAGTCTAATAAGGGAAGGTTTTACAATTGTAGATCACTATTCCCTTGATCAAATGCAGTTTGCCCTTGTTTCAAGCGATAACAAAGGAATAAAAGAACTCAAAAAAGTTCCTTATGTGAAAAAGGCAGAAGCTGATCAGCCTGTCAAAGCAATGGGATATTCCCAAATGATACCCTGGGGCATTAAAAATACCGGAGCTGTGAAGCTAAGAGGAAAAGGCTGCGCCTGCAGCATCGCTATTATTGATACTGGTATTTCTGATCATGTGGATTTAAAAGGAAGAGTCAAAGCGAAGGTCACTTATCTGTATGGCAAGGAGATCAAAGGGGAAGCGCTGGATAATTCAAAAGTGCAGCATGGAACACATGTAGCAGGGATTATTGCTGCCAATAATAACGGTATAGGTGTAGCTGGCATGGACCCGCAAGCGAACCTCTTAATTATTAAAGCAATGGGTGACGATGACAAGGGCTATCTTTCAGATGTGAGCAAAGGCATTGCATGGGCGATTGAGAAAAAAGCAAAAGTCATCAACATGAGCCTTGGAATTGAAGGGAACTCCGCAATTCTCGAGAACATTTTCAAAAAAGCATACGACAAAGGGATCTTAATGGTTGTTGCTTCTGGTAATGATGGCGGCAATGTTTCTTATCCGGCTTCTTCACCATATGTTATTTCGGTTGGTGCTGTCGACCAAAGCAATCATGCAACCCCTTGGTCTAATGCAGACAAGAGACTGACCATCTTTGCCCCTGGAGATTCTATTCTTTCGACTGTCTTTAAGAAGGATTACTATTATATGAGCGGTACCTCCATGGCTGCACCGCATGTTACAGGCGCTTTAGGATTTCTCCTGCCGAAATATAACGGACCGCAAAATGGTCAAGAAGTAGAATGGATGAAACAAAGATTAAGAGATTATGGTGACCCAGTTACGATTGGCAGCGGTAAAAATAAATTCACAGTACCTTCTTTGAATATTTACAAGAGCTATTATTCCTTGAAATAAATATGAGAAAATGTCTAAAAATAATGTCAGATTAATACAATGTTATGAAAATGTTACAATATAAAAGAATATTTTACAAAAAACTACTAGAAATTTGGATAACTATGTTATAAACTTGTCAATAGGTGGTCCTACTTGAAAAATATTCTTAAATGTAGACCAAATAGATTATTTCTATTGGATTATTTTTGTTGAAATTTAATCCAAAATATGAAATAATCTACTAGGTTGGTAGGATTAGCTACATATAACCTGTTCTTGGTAACTGGTTGTTACATAGAGTTACAGCTAGTTTATCAATACAAAATTTTTAAACACAATTTGAAAGGGGAACAACACACATGTCTAAGAACAAAGCTGCTAAGCTTGGAATTACTGCTGCTGTAGCTGCAAGCGCTCTTGTTGCTGCTAACCCAGCACACGCTGCAACTGCTACTTCTGCAGAAACTATGGTTAAAAACGCGGAGAGCCTAACTGGCCAACTTTAGCCTTACTTCGTAATCTCTACTCCAGAGCAAGTAATGGTAAGTGCTGCATTCGCATCCAAATACAGCGAAGCTAGTGCTGCAATCAAAAATGCACGCGCTGCTGTTGCTCACCTTTCTGGTAGCCAAAAAACAGCTCTAACTAACCGTTTAGATGCTGCTGATGTAACTCGTGTTAAAGCTGCTCGTATCATCGACGTAGTTAAAGTGGGAACTGATCTTAACACTAAAGTTGCAGCTCTTCAAGAAGACATTTCTGCTCAAACTCTTAACGACGACACTGTAACTGCTTTCAACGCAGTATCTACAGCAATCGGCACAGTTGAGCGTTCTACTGGTAAAGTTGCTGGTTCTCCTGCACGTGAAGCAGTAAACACTAAATATGTAACACCAGCTAAAATTGCGAAAGAAACAATCATTTTTGAAGTTTCTCGCTACAACCTTCAAAAACAAATTGATGCTGACCTTACTGCTAACAAATTGACTGACGTTGAAGCTAACTTTGCTAAACTTGATCGTTTAGAAGTTCGTGCAGCTGATATCAAAGCAGCAGGTAACAAATTATACCCAGGTAAATACCCAACACTTGATAAAATTGAAGCTCAATTGAAAGCTAACAAACAAAAACTTTGGGACGCTTACCAAGCTAAGTTAACTCCAATGGTTACTGGTGTAAGTGCGATTAACGCTAAACAAATCGTTGTTAAATTCTCTGCTGCTGTTGATGCTAAAACATTAAAAGCTGCTGATACTTCAGATGTTATTAAATTAGTAGCGGGTGACAAAGCTGAAAACCCAGGTACAGTAACTCAAGAACTTAGTGCTGATGGTAAAACACTTACAATTAAAGCTGGTACTGGCTTCTTCAAGGGTGACTACACTGTAAAAGTTCCTTTTGAAATTGTAAAAGGTGTAAATGGACAGTTTGCTGCTCCAGTTAACCAAAAGGTAACTGTAAACGATACTACTGCTCCATTAGTTTCTTCAGCTAAAGCAACTGTAAAAGCTTCTACTGAAAAAATCAAAACTGTAACTTTGACTTTTGATGAAGATGTTACTTCTATTGATAATGTGAAAATTGATGGTGTTAACTATACTACACCAGACGTTGTGGGTAACCAAGTAACTATCGCAGTTCCAGACCTTGATGCAACTAAAACATACAATGTAACAGTTATTAATGCACAAGATGCTGCTGGAAATGTTAAAGAGGAACAAGTTGCTCCTCTAAGTGTTTCTGTTGATAATGTTGCACCTACTATCACTTCGGTTTCATCTGTTGGTGAAAACCAAGTAAAAGTAACATTTAATAAAGAATTATCTGCAAAGCCAGCTATTTCAGGTAAAGTCGGAACTTATACTGCTAATGTTGTATCAGATATTACAGTAAATCCTGACAATGCAAAAGAATATGTGGTTACTTTGGATAAGAGTTACCTGTTCAAAAATGGTAATTCGGATACAGTTGCATTAACGGTTGCAAAAGACACTATTGCTGATGCACTTGGTAACACAAATGCGGCTGATATTGTTAGTATCCGTTTCCAAAGATGCAACTGCTCCAAGTGTAGCTAAAGTTGAAACAACTTCAACAAATGGAAAAGTTACTGGTTTCACTGTTACTTATAGTGAAGAAGTTACTTCTTTAGACCCAACAAAAGTTTCTGTTGTAAACTCAAAAGGTGAAATTTTAGATTCTGCAGCAGTTGTTTCTGCAAAAATTGACACAGACGCCAAGAAAGTTGTATTTACTCTTGCTAATGGTCTTGCAGAAGACAAGTACGGATTTGATTTCGCAGAAGGAGTTGTTACAGACAAAGCTCTAGCTGCAAACAAAGCTGCAAAATATGCATTCACAGTTGATGCTACCACAACTGGAGCACCAGTAGAAACAACATTTAAAATTGCTGGAGCAACTGCTACAGCTAAAAACGAAGTAACTGTTGACTTTGGTGCTAAAGTAAAAGCAACTGGCACTGGTTCGGCTCTTAATCCATCTGCTTACAAAGTAAATGGTGTATCACTGCCATCTAACACGGTTATCACTTTTGGAAAAGACAGTAATAATAAACTTGACCAAAATAAGGTAGTAATTACTCTCCCAGCAGGATTTGTTCAGACATCTGATACAAACGCGGTATTGCGTGTGAGTGGAGTTCAAACTCTAGATAACAAAGTGAATAACTCATTTATTGCTGAGGTACCTGTAACTGATAATACTGCACCTGAAGTTAAATCTTTTGTTACTAATGACCTACATGAGCTTACTGTAACTTATTCAGAAGCACTTGTTTTAGCAGCTCTTGATGATGTTTCAGATGAACTAAAACTTGTAAATAACCAAGGTGTAGCAATTGATGTTGCTAACGCAGCAGTTGTAGATGGTAAATTGGTTCTAACTTTCGCTGATACTGTTGATGCTTCAACTGTAAGTAAATTAACTACTGTAGCTGCTAAAGATGCACAAAGCACTGATATTAAAGATGTTGCTGATAATGCACAAAAAGCTGGAGTAACTGTAAGTAAGTAATTTGATAACTATTTTACAATGTAGTTATAGATAATCAAAACTATACCCATAATTGCTACCTAGTGAATTGCTCCCTTCATGCAAATGCATAATTGTGGGGTGTAAAAGAAAACAGAGAGTATATAGCTCTCTGTTTTTCTCTATTTATTAAAATCTACTACTTGAATCTTGTTTCGATATAGTATATTATAATGACACAAAATCCACTATCAGCAACTGAGCCAGCGGAAAACCTCTTATTTAGTGAGGATAACCGAAAGGCAGTACGAAGTTATTTGCAAAGAATCCTATTGGGTTCGGATAATAACGCTGATTACAAAAGGATCTCAAGACTGAGGTGTTTTTGTAATGAGCGTTTTTTTGCATTCCCATAAAAATAATGGCTCAAAGGGAAATCTAATATAAACTTAGGAAGGAAGGCTGTTATGAATTTTAATGATAAACTGGTGCCTGTCATCACCCGATGTATGTCTAAAGGCTCCGTGGAGAGAAATCTCTGAGGGGCTTTTCTTTTTGTCTATAAACCGGATTAAAGAGAAAGATAAATAAATATTATATAAGTGAAAAGGATCAATAAGCCCTAATTCCTAAGCGAGTTAGGGCTTTTTCAATTTAGGGAGGCAGGAAAGTGAATATATATGAACTGAAGAAGCAGAAACAAATGGAGTTGTTGGAGAACGGGTGTATTAGGATGTTAATTGCAAAATAAAAGTACAGAGTTTTGCAGAGGATTCATGCAGAACTTTACTGCATAAAAAATAGGCTTGCCAGCCTCCAAAATAACCTCTACTGTTTTGATTGACAGATCTTAACAGGTGGAGGAATTGAGGATGCTAGCAATGCCTGAAGTAAAGTATATCAAACATTTACGAGATAACGAAGACTTAACAATCAATGAGATTGTGAAAAAACGGGGAATAATTGGAGAACCGTAAAGAAGTATGCAGATGGAGAAGTTCCTCTGGAAGAACTCCCTTCTTCAAGAGGGGAATGATGTATGAAGAAGAATACGGGGAGATTGTTGACTGCTGGTTAGAAGAAGATATGAAGCTAAAGAAGAACGACGTAGAAATAAAAAAATGTATGAACAGTTGAAAGAGGAACACCAATTTCCAGGATCTTATCGAACCGTATGTGATTATGTTCAGCATCGTGAAGCCAGTCCTAAAGATCGAAAAAAAGACTTGATTTGAACGACTCGAACACCCTCCGGGTGAAGCTCAAGTAGATTTTGGCCATATGACGGTGGTGAAAGACGGAGCATATATCGATCTAAAGGTTCTCATTATGAGTTTCCTACAAAGTAATGCAGGCTTTGCCCACCCCCCCCCAGCTGAAAACTCAGAGTGCTTTTTGGAGGGATTGAAACAATTGTTCAAACAGGCCGGAGGCGTGCCAACCCATTTGCGGATTGACAATTTGTCGGCAGCCGTTGTGACAATCGGGAAGGGAGAAAAGCATCTTTCCACGGGATGTCACGGGTTTTATGCATGTAGGCGCGGGCTTCTTGATAAACCACTTCTCTCCTTCACTCGTAAAGCACGTGAAAGAGTCCCACTCTTTTTTGAATACTAGTGCGTGTTTCACTTTTCCTTTTCGTATCAAATGTTTTTCCCCGTCCAAGCTGATTTCTCCATATTTATTAATGATCGCCTCTGTGACGGTATAGATCGGAAGATCCTTTATGGGCAATTGCTTTCGATCCGCAAGCCAAAGATATTTAATCAGGATTCCTTTCTCGTAGTGAGGTCGGTTTTGATCCTGAACCATTTTTTCGTGCAGCCAGGTCGCAAGTTGAGAGAAATCTTTCATCTCTGGAAATGTAGTGAAAAGATTATCTCGAACATAGCCCACTTTCTTCTCTACATTTCCTTTTTCATGACCACTGGCGGGGTTACAGGCTTGAGTTTCAAAGCCATAACGCGATTGAAAGCGAAGGAATGAATCGGTGATTATCAAAATTGATAGAGAAACATTCGCTTGAAGCCATTCGTCTCGTGTTGGATGGGGAACAACAAATGGAAAGGGCGCCGCATGAACTTGGTTATTTACTTGAGGAAGAAAGAAGCGGCCTACCCGGACAGGATGGAAGAAGTGGTGACCACCTATACTGGTTGGCTACGAGACAGACATGGGCATCTATGACAAACAACTCTGTCCCAGCTTAAACGGGAGCGCTTCATGATGAGGGACTTAAAAGAAATTTCAAGATCCTTCACCTTGCCTATGTCTCCGAAGCATTCGAGGAAGTAATTTACGAGAATAAAGAGCAATTCTTAAGAAATGAATTGAGTAAAGAAGTGGCATCTCGGCAAAAACTCCAAGATTGCCAGACTGATAAAAAAAGCAAAGTTTAGAGAGCTTAAGTGGCTGAGAGACTACCAGTGGATCGAGCAGCTCCATCTGCCCTCCACCACAACAAAAGAGGAGATAAGTGACCTACACTTTTTAAACGGAAAACAAAACCTTCTTCTACTCGGTTCGCCCGGAACCGGAAAGACTCACTTAGCGACCGCCCTCGGTGCAAGAGCATGTGAAAAAGGATATGATGTTCGATTCTATCGTGTAGCAGATCTGGTCGGGGAATTGGAAGATTCGGTAAAGGAAGGGACTTTACATCGACTAAAAAGGCAAATTGTGAAGTGCGATTTGTTGATTTTGGATGAACTGGGCTATGTGCCTTTTCAAAAACAGGGTTCAGAATTATTGTTTCACATCACATCATTGCCGACTGTTATGAACAGAAAAGTGTCATTGTCACGTCAAACTTAGAATTTGGACAATGGAATCGGGTATTTGGAGATAATCGATTAACTTCCGCCCTTGTGGATCAAGCTTCAAGGGAATCTTGGACATGCACAGAATGTTTATCGGAGGAACAGTAGTATGAATCCAGGGCAGCTAAATTATAAGATCTCGAATTGAAGAAACTGACACTGGTGTCAGATAGTGCTGGCGGATATGAAGATTATTTTATAACAATCAAGTCAGTTTGGGCTTACATCAAACCAATTTCCGGAATATTTTTTAAAAATTTTAAATTATATTGACAACTCAAAAAAGTTGTAATAATATTTTGATAGCGAAACGTTTAGCTAAACGTTTTACTGGAAATACCTTTAATTTTGTTGAATGTTCATGAACAATGACATACTATAAAATTATAGCTAAACGTTTCGCTGGAGGTTGAAATTATGGTAACAATTAAAGATGTTGCAAAGACAGCTAAAGTATCAATTGCTACAGTATCAGCAGTTATAAACAGTAACAAATTTGTAAGTGAAGAGTTAAAGAACAGAGTAGAGCTTGCAATAAAAGACCTGGGATATCGCCCAAACAAATTAGCTAGAAGTTTAAAAAAGAAAGAGTCGTATCTTATCGGAGTAGTTGTTACAGAAATCACCAATCCTTTTTATCCTCTTCTGTTAAAAGGCGTCGAAGATATTGCCTTATCCAATAAGTACAATCTTATGCTGTGTACCACTGGTGATAATCAGCATAAAGAATTTGAGTTGGTTCAATCCATGGTAGACCAGGGAGTAGATGGAGTCGTATTAGCTACCGTTGACAAAGATAATTCAAGAAGTATTCAATTTCTTAAAAATGAAAGCGTTCCACATGTGCTTATTAATCGTGCTCCCCGTGATTATGAAGGAAATTTAGTGCGCATTAACAGTTACAGGGTTGGGGAATTTGCAACAGAATTTCTCATACAAAACGGACATCATGATATTGCCTTTATTGGTGGTAATCGATTAAATAGCAGGGAACGAGAAAGAGGATATAAAGATACTGTCAAGAAACACGGAATTAAACTAAAAAATAATCGTATTATTGCGAGCGCCTATGATATTAACGGAGCATACCGGGATGTTCAAACACTTATTGAAAATAAAGACCTACCGACTGCGATTTTCGCTGCAAGTGACATTATGGCTTTTGGAGCTATAAAAGCTTTATTGGATAAGGGTTACAGGATCCCGGAAGATATATCAGTTATTGGTTCAGATAATATCACTTTCTCGGAAGACTTTAGAGTTCCTTTAACAACAGTAGATGCACAAGCTTATGAGATTGGAAAAATAGGGTGTGAAATGTTAATTAGTTTACTGAATAATAAAGATCTAGATAGTACACAGAAGCGCTTTCTCGAACCGAAATTAGTGATTCGTCAAAGTTGCCGATTATTAGAAAATAAAGATCGGTGAAAGATGTCATCTACGCGAACATTAGGATTCCTGTTGAAAGTTTAAATGGCAAGACAATGAAGTTTTAAAAAAGATAAATTAGGAGGATAAGAGATGATTAATTTAGCAGGAAAAGTAGCGATTGTAACAGGGGCAGCCAGAGGTCTTGGAAAGGGAATTGCTGAGAAGCTTGCTAACTTAGGAGCCCATGTTGTAATTAGTGATATGAACCAGGAAGGAGCTGAGGCAACGGTTTCTCAAATCGAAGAACATGGAGGAAGTGCAGAGGTCTTTCTTTGTAATGTAGCTGATAGAGAACAAGCAAATCATCTAATTGAAAAGACAGTTGAAAAACATGGGAAACTGGACATTCTCGTTAATAACGCCGGCATAAACCGTGATTCTCTGCTACATAAAATGAACCACGACCAATGGGATGCCGTTATTGGGGTTAATTTAACAGGTGTGTTTAACACAATGCAGCCAGCTAGCGCCGTTATGCGTCAGCAAGAGAATGGCAGAATTGTTAATATTTCTTCTGCTAGTTGGCTAGGAAATGTAGGTCAGGCAAACTATGCTGCTGCTAAAGCAGGTGTTGTTGGAATAACCAAAACTGCAGCAAGAGAGCTAGGGAGGAAAAATATTACCGTTAATGCCATTTGTCCTGGATTCATAGATACTGACATGACACGTGGTGTTCCTGAAAAGGTATGGGATTTAATGATTTCAAAAATTCCAATGGGGAGAGCTGGAAATCCAGAAGATGTAGCAAACTGCATTGCATTTTTATCATCAGATCAAGCTTCTTATATTAACGGGGAGGTGATTAATGTAGGCGGAGGAATGGTTCTCTAAATATTTACTTATACAGGCATTGAAAGTTAGTAACATCGCATTTGTTAAGAGTTCTATAGTTTCATAATTTATGTAAGCGTTATCAAAATGTAAAAAATAAAAGAAATTATAACTTTTTCAGGAGGAGTCAATATGGTTATCTCATTGGATGCTAGCGACTTAGCTTTAGAGATACCTAATGGTAGCACTATTGCTCTTGTTGGATTTGGCGGGATGGGTCAATGTGACAAGATCCTAAAAGCGATTGGACAGTGCTATAAAGAAACCGGAAAACCTAATAATCTTACCGTTTTTCATACAGCTGGACAATCAGACAAATCAAACGGGATTGAGCATATCGCCGAAGAAGGTCTTATAACTCGCATTATTGGTGGACATTGGGGACTTGCTCCAAAGATAAGTAGATTAATTGAAGAAAATAAAATTGAGTGCCACTGCTGGCCTCAAGGACAATTAACTCATTTATTACGCGCGATGGCTAATAAATTACCAGGGCAAATTTCGCCAATCGGTCTTGGTACGTTCGTGGACCCAAGGATTGAGGGCGGAAAAATTAATAAACGAACGAAAGAAAAAAAGGACATTATACAAGTCCTCTCCATTAATCATGAGGATTTTCTATTGTATCCTTCGATTCCATTTGATTATGTTTTTATTCGCGGAACAAGCATCGACGAAAATGGAAATATGACGACAGAAGAGGAGCCATTAAAGCTGGAAATTCTTTCGGCAGCTCATGCAGCTAAAGCATATGGCGGAAAAGTCATTGCACAAGTGAAATATTTGGCCAACAAACAATCATTTCATCCAAAGGATGTGGTCGTCCCAGGATATCTTGTAGATGCCTTTGTACTTGTGGATGACCCAGAGACAGAACATCGCCAAGTTCCCAGTACTGTTTACTCTCCTGTCTTTTCTGGAGATATACGAACTCCCTCTAAGAGTCTAGCCACCCTACCTATGGATATTCGAAAAGTCATTGGCAGAAGAGCCGTACAGGAATTAATACCCTCTGCAGTTGTGAATTTGGGAATCGGAATTCCTGGTGACGTGATTGGCCCTATTACAAATGAAGAAGGTTTTAATCAAGATATGACGCTAACACTTGAATCCGGCATTATCGGAGGAATCCCAATTGGAGCTAACGAATTTGGAATTGCACGGAATGCGGATGCCATCTTAGATCATGAATATTTGTTCGATTACTATCATGGTGTTGGAATTGATATCACTTTTATGGGAGCAGCCGAAGTCGATAAATTCGGAAATGTAAATGTCTCTAAATTTGGGAAAAGAACCGTAGGCTGTGGCGGGTTTATCGATATTACCCAATCTGCAAAAAAAGTGGTTTTTTGTACGACCTTCACAAGTGCTGGTTTAGAAGTTTCCATTGAAAACGGCAAAATTAATATACATCGAGAAGGGAATATAAAAAAATTTACAAACCAAGTTCAGCAAATTACATTTAGCGGAAATTACGCGGCTGATCATTACAAAGATGTAATCTATGTTACAGAACGTGCAGTATTTATTTTAACACAGGAAGGTCTAGTGTTAACAGAAACGGCACTCGGTATTGACATTGAAAGAGATATATTAAACCAAATGGAATTTCGTCCGATCATTTCTTCTGATTTAAAAGAAATGGATACAAGAATTTTTTTAGAACAAACAATGAGTCGACAAATGATCAGGAATTGATATTACAAAAATGCCAGAAGGAAGGAGTGAAATAAATGAAAACAAAATGGAAAGCAACAGCGTTAAAAATGGGAGAGTTATATGTAGAAAAATCCTCTTTAACCTATCAAAAGGATATTGGGGAACATTTATGGATTCCAATGTGGGCAACAGCCCTTTCCGAAGGGGGCTACAATGTATTAATTGATACCGGAATTCATGATCTAAAATGGGTTGAAGATAATATAGGCCCATGCCGTCAACAATTCGATGAAACGATCGTGGAAGCTTTGAAAAGAGGAGTAGGATGGTCTCCGGAAGATGTGGATATTGTGATTAATACGCATCTTCATTATGACCATAGCGGAAACAATAAGGTTTTTAAAAACGCACGTTTTGTTGTTCAGAAAAAAGAGTGGGAAGCTGCCCAAAATCCGATTCCTTGCCAGGACTCAATCTATTTCAAAGAATTGTTTGATGCTAAAGCGGTCAATTATTTCAATTTGAGTTTTGTAGATGGAGAAGAAGAAATTGTTCCTGGTATTAAAGTGTTTTTAACTCCTGGACACTCAGAGGGGCATCAATCTGTTCTAGTAAATACCGAGGAAGGAATTTTGTGTGTAGCAGGTGATGTTTCAAATCTGCTTGAGAACATTTACGAAAATGTTCCTGCCGGGATTTTAACCTGTACTAAAGAAATTTATGGAAGTATGGAAGAGGTAAGAAAAAGGGCCGAATTTATTTTGCCTGGTCATGAATATTTGATTAAAAAGTATCAAAGCAGTAATTTTCCGTCAATCAAGAAAAGTGCCAATGTTTAAACAAAAAAGTTTCAAAGGGGAGGAAGGATAAATGAAAACTGCAGTTAATCAAATATCTGAACCGGTTGCTTCGGTCAAGCCTAAAAGGGGCTTATTACCACATGTACCATCCTTATCTTGGATTTCCCTGCTTTTTTTATGGTTAATTTTTGCGATGAATGCAACCAGTAGAGAAATTATGAATCGGGTGATGCCTGCAATTGTTAATGAGTATAACCTCTCAGCAGATGTGGTGGGAGGAATCGTTTCACTAATTATGGTAGCCACTGGAGCATTATCAATTTGGGGTGCAGCTTGGTCGGACAAAAAAGGCCAAGGATGGGCAAGAAAATATAGTGGTGTATGGATGGCGTTAGGGTATACCGTATTTTCAATTCTTACAGGTGTATCGGCCTTAACTTCTGTTGTAACAGGTTTCGTGATATTCCAAGTGATCAAGAATGCTTTTGGAGGAATTGGAGAATCCATTGAGGTAACGACAGTTTCAGAATGGTGGCCAAAAGAACGTAGGGGATTTGCATTAGGTGCTCACCATTCTGCTTATCCTTGGGGTACTTTGCTTAGCGGTTTACTAATATCCGTTATTCTTGTCAGTACTCACGGTAACTGGCGTATGCCATTTCTCCTTATACCTCTTTTGATCATTCCAATATATATCGGTTATTGGAAATTTTCTACTCCTAAGAATTTCAAGAAATACGAAAAAGCGGCAAAAGAAATGAATCTAACTCCCTCCATTGATTCCGTAGAAGTCGATGGTCATAAAAAAGGAGCTATTATAGAGTCTCTCAAAAATCCAAATATCTTAGTAG
This sequence comes from Chryseobacillus diguaensis, assembly GCF_049220665.1. NCBI lineage: Bacteria > Bacillati > Bacillota > Bacilli > Caryophanales > Bacillaceae > Chryseobacillus > Chryseobacillus diguaensis. The sequence goes on along the minus strand of NZ_JBMKNV010000004.1, from coordinate 238,590 downwards.
GAACCCTATGTGTACTATTAGCAGAAGCGGCATTTACAGGACTTAGTTTTTGGCTGGCACCTTATCTGGCTTTCGTCGGTAAATTTGATTATGCAGCAGCAGCTGGTTGGTCCGTTATATTTTCCATAACTGGTGGTATTGGGCAAATCTTTTGGGGGAGTATATCGGACGTTATCGGACGTAAAAAGACCATGTTGATTGCATTTGCATGGTTAACAATAGCATTAGTACTATTCCAATTTAGTGCTAGTAGTATTTTGGTTTTAATTGCGATTCAGTTATTTGCAGGTTGCTGTACGAATGCAATATTTCCTGTCATATTCTCTTTGGTAACGGATTCTGCAAAAGAAGGATATACCGGAACAGCTATGGGGATTGCTGAGACAGGCATGTATATCGGTGGTGCCTCGCCCCTTGTTTTAGGATTTTTCATTAATGCGGGAGGAGGGTGGAACGCTCAAGGAGGATATATTACGGGTTTATATTTCCTTTCAAGCTGTATGATTGTAGCGTTCATTTTAACGATTTTGTTTACAAGAGAAACGGTAGGAAAAAAACGCGGAAAAGATTGGGGCTTAGTAAGCAAAAAATCTTGTGGAATAGAGTAACAGTAGAAAAGGATTAGATGTTCTATAAATGATGATCGCTAATATTAAAGAAAAGAATAAGCAATTCTTGATATAGAAAAGGGTGAGATCAATTGAAGATTGTTATAGCAACTGACTCCTTTAAAGGTAGTGCATCAAGCACGGAGCTATCAAAATTTATAGAAAAAGGGATAAAAAAGATAGAACCGAACGCAATGGTTACAAAGCTCCCCTTAGCAGACGGAGGCGAAGGAACCGTTGATGCTCTTATCACTGCTTTAAAGGGGCAATTTGTTGAAACAACGGTCACAGGACCTCTAGGCAAAAAAGTAAAAGCTAAATTTGGCATTGTTAATAAAGATGTAGCCGTTATCGAAATGGCAGAAGCTTCTGGGATTACACTTATACCAGGTAAAGATAGAAATCCCTTTAAATCAACAACCTATGGTACGGGAGAACTAATTAAGGCGGCCTTAGATTATGGAGTGAATGAAATACTAATTGGTATAGGTGGCAGTGCAACCAATGACGCAGGAGTAGGAATGGCTCAAGCCTTGGGTGTATCCTTTCAGGATCATGAACATAAGGAAATTGGCTTCGGGGCTGAGTCTCTAGGAAATATTGAAGTAATTGATGTATCAAAAATAGATTCACGTATCATAAATACAAAAATTACAATCCTTTCTGATGTAACGAATCCATTATGCGGAGTAAATGGAGCCTCGTATGTGTATGGGCCTCAAAAAGGCGCATCTCCTAATGACGTAGAAAGATTGGATAAAATAGTAAAGCGATTTGGAGAATTATTAGAAAATAAATTTAAAATTAATATTCTTAATAAAAAAGGGGCTGGAGCCGCTGGAGGACTTGGTGCAGGACTAATGGCTTTTTGCAACGCAGAACTTTATTCAGGTACAGATAGAATATTAGATATGATTGACTTAAAAGAATATGTAAAAGATGCAGATTTAGTGATTACGGGAGAAGGAATGATTGATTTTCAATCAATCCAAGGCAAAGCTCCTTTAGGCGTTGCTAAAGCTGCTAAAGAATTTAACGTGCCTGTCATTGCTATTGTAGGAAGCGAAGGAACTAATGTTAATGAAGTGTACCATCATGGGATTGATTTGATTATTGATATTATCAATAAACCTATGAGCATTGAGGAAGCAATAGGAAATGTAGAAGAACTTACAGTGAACGCTGCGAAAAAGGCAATAAGAGCTTTTACTTTAAATCGGCATATGGCATACAATTTTTCGACGTAAAAGATTACTATTCAAAATAAAAGACTAAAGTTGTTTAGTGAAGGAAGATGGAAAGGAGAGAAGATAATTTTGAAAGCTAATTTCGTAAAGGCTGAAAAAGTCATGGATTATATAAAAGATGCAGATACGATTTTAACAGTTGGAATGACGTTAGTTGGAGCATCAGAATCTGTTCTAAAAGCGATTGAAAATAGCTTTTTAACGACTGGGCATCCGCGAAATTTAACATTAGTGCATTCTGCTGGACAAAGTGATCGTAAAAATGGAATACAGCATTTTGCCCATGAAGGTCTGGTTACAAGAATTATTGGGTCACATTGGGGTCTCCAGCCACGTTGGATGGATATGATTTCAGGTAATAAAGTGGAAGCGTATTGTTTGCCTCAAGGTCAAATAGCCCATCTTTATCGTTCAATGGCTTGTGGCCTTCCAGGAAAGATGAGCAAAGTGGGTTTAGGTACATTTGTTGATCCCCGAGTTGAGGGTGGAAAAATGAATGAGAGAACGAAAGAATTAGAAGATCTCTCAGAAGTTATGGTATATGACAATGAAGAATATTTGTTTTACAAAAAAATTCCTTTAGATGTTTGTATAATACGAGGCACGACTGCTGATGAGATGGGTAATATTTCAATGGAAGAAGAAGCTATGAAACTGGAGGTTTTACCAGCCGTACTTGCTACAAAGAGATTTGGCGGTAGGGTCGTGGTGCAAGTAAAACGATTAGCTGAAACCGGGTCAATTAACCCTAAAAATGTTGTTGTTCCAGGTGTGTTCGTTGATGCGATTGTTGTTTGTGAAAACCCTATAGAAGATCATAGGCAAACATCTTCCTGGTACTTTGATCCATCCTATTCTGGGAGCTTAAGAGTTCCGCAAACATCGATAAAACCATTGGACCTAACAATCCGAAAATTCATTGGCAGAAGAGCAATGTTTGAAATAAATAAAGGTGACGTTATTAATTTAGGAACTGGGATACCGAATGATGTAATAGGTAATATTGCTAATGAGGAAGGCGTCTCTAATGACTTTATGATTACGGTTGAATCCGGCATTTATGGTGGAATCCAAGCCGGCGGAGTTGATTTTGGAATTGGCCAAAATATATACGCTATGCTATCGCATGATGAACAGATGGATTATTATAATGGCGCCGGAGTCGATGTTACATTTATGGGAGCTGGCGAACTGGATGGAGAAGGTAATGTCAATGCTACCAAAATGGGACCATTATGTACTGGTGCAGGAGGATTTATTGATATTACCCAAAATGCAAAAAAAGTAGTATTTTGTGCAACATTCAGTACGGGCGGTGCAAAAGTAACACTTGAGAATAATAGAGTGAATATCCATAAAGAAGGCTCGATTAAGAAAATGGTTTCGAAAGTTTCCCAGATCTCCTTTAATGGAAAATTAGCAAGAGAAAAAGGACAGGATGTTTTTTTTGTCACCGAAAGAGCCGTCTTTAAATTAGTAAAAGAAGGCGTTATGTTAATCGAAATTGCTCCGGGAATTAATTTACAAAGAGATGTTTTAGATATGATGGATTTCAAGCCAATCATTAACGAAGATTTAAAAATAATGGATACCGCACTGTTCTTAAATGGCGCTTCCGGTCTTAAAGAAGCCATCGGGCGTAAAAACTCACGATATAAAATGATTACTCTTTAAAGATAATAGAAAACTATATTTGCATTAAAGTCAGGAGGATTTGAAAATGAGCAAACTAAAGGAAGTAGTCATTGTTTCAGGGGCGAGAACGGCGATAGGAAAGTTCGGTGGAAGCTTAAAGGATGTGCATGCAATTGACCTTGCTGCATATGCAGTAAAAGAAGCTGTAAATAGAGCAGGAATTAAACCCGAGAATGTTGATGAACTTATTGTGGGAAATGTGGGTCAAATTGCAGAAAATGGTTTTATTGGTAGAATGATATCATTAAAATCCGAATTACCAGAGGAAACAACAGCTTATTCAGTTAACAGACAATGCGGATCTGGAATGCAATCAATAGTTGACGGAATGCTCGAGATACAAACTGGAAACGCAGATATTGTGGTAGCATGCGGAACAGAAAATATGTCCCAATTACCTTATTATGATAAAGGTTCCCGTTTTGGTTATAAAATGGGGAATGGAGTATTAGAAGATGGGCTATTAACGATTTTGACTTGGCCAGGCGGACCATTCCATAATGGTCTCACAGCTGAAAATGTTGCAGAACGATACGATGTTTCAAGGGTAGAACAGGATCAATTCTCTGTTGAAAGCCAAGAGAAAGCACTAAAGGCAATTAGGAATGGGAAGTTCAAAGAAGAAATTGTTCCAATTGAATTAAAAGATAGAAAAGGGAATATAACAATTTTTGATACAGATGAACATCCAAGAGAAGGAATAACAATAGAAAAATTAGGAAAAATGAAACCTGCTTTTAAAGAAGGAGGATCTGTCACAGCTGCAAATTCTTCAGGAATTAATGATGGAGCAGCAGCAGTAGTTATGATGTCAAAAGAAAAAGCTGAAGAGTTAGGAATCAAACCTATCCTAAAAATAATAGGATATGCTGTAGCCGGAAACAGCCCAGAGGTTATGGGGTATGCTCCCAAGTTATCTACTGAAAAATTAGCAAAAAAACTAAATTTTGATCTAGATGAAATTGACATTTTTGAAATTAATGAAGCATTTGCTTCACAGGCTTATGCAGTAGTCAGAGATTTAAAAATTGATTCCAACAAAGTTAATGTTAATGGAGGTGCTATAAGCCTAGGTCATCCAGTAGGAGCAACAGGAACAATTCTAACGGTTAAGATGATGTATGAAATGGAACGAGCCCATTTAGATAAAGGCATTGTTACCATGTGTATTGGGGGCGGACAGGGAATTTCTACACTATTTGAAAGATGCAACTAATAGTTATTAACCTGTGTAATAACAGATGGGGTGTAGAAAATTTAGTATGAAGTAATAAAGGGTAATTTTTCAGGATCTAGCGAAACGTTTAGCTTCACATGTTATGGTGAAATTTACAACGGCTAAGGTAGGCACGTAAGGGAAGTTGTTCATTTTTTAAAGGGGTGAAGGGGTTGAAGAAAAGAAGTAATGTAAGATGGGGTGTATTTACTTTAGTCTTTTTAGCAACTGCAATTAACTATTTGGACCGTTCTAACATGGGGGTAGCTGGTCCGACTATGATGGGTGATTTACACTTATCAAATGTCCAATTTGGGGTATTGAGTTCAGCTTTCTTCTGGTCATATACGTTGATGCAAATTCCGTCAGGAGCCATTGTTGATAAACTCGGTGCCCGTTTAACCTATACAATTGCGGTTATCTGGTGGTCACTTTTCCAGGCAGCTATTGCTGTTACCCGTTCTTTTGGTGCTTTGATTGGAATGCGTGTTCTTATGGGAATAGGAGAATCACCTGCCTTCCCAACTAATACAAGAATCATGGCTGATTGGTTACCGTCTAGTGAAAGAGGATTTGCAAACGGACTTTCCTCAATGGGTATGGCGGTAGGTGCAGGTCTTATGACCCCTGTAGTTGCTTGGGTAATCGAAACTTTCGGCTGGAAGATTTCTTTCATTGTTACTGGTGCGCTAGGGCTACTATGGACTATTGCTTGGTTATATTATTTCAAAGATAAACCGGAAGAAAGCAAAGCTTCAAAAGAAGAAATAGAATATATCAGATCAGGACAACATCAGGAAGAGGTTCAAGGTCAGTCTGATGTTAAGTGGTACCAATTTTTAAAGCAGAGTAATGTTTGGGTATTATTATTTGGACTGTTTGCACAGGACTATTTACTGTTTTTAATACTTACTTGGTTACCGACTTACTTAGTCGTGGCAAAGCATATGACGCTACTTAAGGCTGGATTTAATTCAGTTCTACCTTGGGTAGTGGCTGCAATAGGTGCAATAGTAGGTGGAAGATTATCTGATTATTTAATAAAGAGAGGCTGGAGTTCTATTAATTCAAGAAGGTTTGTCTTGACAATAGGGACTATGCTTTGCACGGTTATTATTCCGGCAGCATTTACAAACAGTATTCCTCTTGCTTTAACGTTAATCTCAATTGCTATGGGTGGAATGATGCTCGCAAATAGTAATGTATGGGCGGTGCTTGCAGACATTGCACCTAAAAGTTCAATTGGTACGTTATCAGGTTTGCAAAATTTTGTCGGGAATATCTCAGGGTGGATTGCACCAATCTTAACAGGTTATTTGGCTGACCGCCTCCACAACTTTGCACTAGCATTGGTTATCGCAGGAATCATCGCTGCTATCGGAACAATTGGATATGCATTCTTCTTAAAAAACAATGATAAGAGTAAGAATAATGAGGTTGTAGTAGATCAAGTTGCAAAATAACAGATGCCCATTATAATTGTATGTGAAAAATCTTGTGAGATAGAGTAATAAAAAAGTCTCCTTTAAATCTTTAAAAATACGACATATGCCCACCTAGTCAAAAACTTCAGTATTTATAAGGAGATAAGATATTTTTAAATTCATCCAGTAAGCTACGCCAGGCACTATATAGTGCAGTGTTATGTGGTTTAAGGAAATCACGAAACATAAAATTAATAGAGTACTATCAAAAGAAAAAGGATGAGGGTAAGCCACATAAGGTTGTAATGGTAGCTTGTATGAATAAACTACTCCATTGGATTTATTACATTCTAAAACGTAAAGAGGCTTTCATTTTATAAACCATAAATTAACTTAAAAGTAGATATTAGTAAAGAAAGAATAAATTAGTATAAATGCATCAAACGAAATAAACTTAAAATAGTAGTTAACTAGAAAGAGCCATGACAATTAAGGTATTGTCATGGCTCTTTTTAGCTTAAGCTATTGCATGGTTATATTTGCTGTCGAATTTTTCCTTACTGCTAATAAGATAAAAAATCCCTTCAATAAATCCGATAATCTCTGGAATTCCGGTCCAGCAAAATAAAAGATAAAGAATACCTTTGCCGGGTTTGCCCAGATAGAATTTATGGAGTCCTAACCCTCCGGCTATAATTCCAAGCGCTCCTGCTATTAATTTGCTTTTCATATCTCCACCTCAATCTGATTTTTATATAGATAGATTTCCTTTATGAATAGCTGTTAAACATATCGGTTTATTTACAAAGCAAAACCCTCCATGTACGGGTCATGGAGGGTTTCATTTAACGGTACCTGCTTATTCTCTCGTTAATCCTAAAAGTACTTAAGAACATTCAATTTATATTGCATAGCATTTTTGTCATATCCCCGAGGTAACTGATTCACTGCCTGCTGGGCTGCGTTTATGTCTGTTTTAGAAAGAGTATTTTCCGCTATTGATGTTAATTTCTTAGCGAGATCTAGTTTACTTAATGGCTTTTGACTTACAGGTGGGGCCGATAATTCCTGGCTAAACCGGGCAAATCCATATCCATATATGGAATCTCTTCCTGCAGTGCCTAAATCTGTTGTGTAGCTTTGCAGCAGCTGGCGCAGTTCTGCATTCGTTTTTAATGGATAATGCTGTTTCAACACGGCAAGCATACCGGTAATATGCGGTGTTGCCATAGAAGTACCGCTTAAATAAGCATATTGATTGTTTAAGTAAGTACTTGGAATATCAACTCCTGGAGCGGCAAATTCTACCTTGCTTCCTGTCGAGGAAAAGCTACCTCTCGTATATTTCTGGTCAACAGCTGAAACAGCAATAACACTGTCATATAATGCAGGGTAGTCCATTGTATTACCTGTTCCAGCGGCATTTCCTTCATTACCGGCAGCCGCAACAACCAAAATTCCTTTTTTGAAGGCACTGTCAACTGCTTCATGAAGAAGCTTCGAGTCGTCTTTTGTTCCAAAGCTCATATTAATGATGTTCATATGATTTTGAATTGCCCAGTCAATGCCCTTTAAAATGCTTTCAAGTGTTCCATTGCCATCCTGATCCATGGCTTTTACGGCATAAAGCTCGGCGTCAGGTGCGACTCCCACGGTTCCGATGCCATTATGCCTGGCAGCAATAATTCCTGCAACATGTGTTCCGTGCCCGTTATCATCTTTATAGGATGTCGTGTAATCGACAGTTGAAATCCCGCCAGCTACATTAAGATCGGAATGCGGTCCGATTCCCGAATCGATTACTGCTACCTTCGTTCCTTTGCCGGTATATCCTTTATTCCAAATGAGGGGAGCATTGACTGCTTTCGTATCCCACCATGATTCTTCCTTTGACACAGCTTTCGTATTATATGACTTTTTCAAAGCCGCTGTGTGAAACACAATATTTCGTTTCTACAGAAGCGATATCTGGATTATTTTCAAGCTTTTGAATATTGGCAGTATCAGCTGTTACGGATACTGCAGGAAGAGCTTTAAACTGATGCTTGATCTTCTCGCTGCTTTTGATAGCATCCTGCTTTCCCTTCGCATTTTTATAGACTACAAGTACTTCCTTTTTCTGAATGCTTTTTGCACTTGCCTGATTTTGATGGGGGATGCCTCCCAAAACGAGACCAATTGAAAGAATCGAGCTTACCAAGAGCATATTTTTCTTTCTCATGCATCCTCTCTCCTTATATAAATAGTAAAATAGTTTTTGAATTCACTAGTAATATCGGCACGTTTTGTTGAAAATTATAGATTGTGACTATTAATTAAATGTAAAAAAATATATAAATGTGTAAAAAGAACCAAAAAAATATATACTCTTTTGGAAATCAATGTATAATTTGAACCAGGGTAAAGGCTGGGAAACCAGCTGACACAAAGCTATAGGGGCTAATGTAATGACTATGCCAGCCAGCTGCCATTACCTATAAAATATTTTCTAGGAGGAATTGGTAATGTTCAAAAAGGTTTTAGCTGCTTCACTTTCAGCAATCGTTGTACTCTCTCCGATGAGTAATGTTCAAGCTAAAGAGGCTAAACACGTCAAAACAGTAAAAGTGGTCAAAATGTAAAACTCTGCGAAAAAAGGACACCCAAAAAAGCTCACTAAATCAGAAATTCAAGAACTGAAAAAGAAGGCCGCTGATCTCAATAAAAAGTTAAGCGGCATAGAGAAAGAATTGAAAACGATTATGAAGGACTCTCGTCATAAGGAATATAAACCGGAACAGCCTGCCCAGCCACCAGCAGATCAAGCAAATACTGGTGATGCAAAGGGAACAGATGACCAAGTGACACCGGTTACTCCTGCTGAGCAGGAAACACCTAGTGCTGATGACCAATCATCTCTTCCAGCTAATCCTCAAGAGTCCTTGTCAGTATCAACTAAGTCAGAAACAGTCAATGCAACAGATACTCAGGTGACTATTGCAAAACTAAAAGAAATAAACAAGCAAATTCAAGCTGTGAAAAAAGAAATACAAGCATTGGAGAAAAAAGCTGCTAAACAGTTGGACTTCAAAGTGCTTTCTAAAAAAGCAGAGTATCTTCAGGAAGTTGTCGTAAAACAAATAAAAAATCTTAATAAATAGAAAGAAGGCCATTCCAATTAATCGGAATGGCTTTCTTATTTATTGCATGTGGTAAACACGATCTCTCGTTGATCCTGAGGCAGGCAGGTTCATTGAGGATAATAATTTGGTGGCAAGCGAGATTGATGGAAGGGTAAGGAATGTTCGGAATTCTCCGTTTGTAATGAAAGGTTTGATGAGGAGGAAATAATCCTTAACTGAGTTGATATAGGCATCTTTTGATTGGGAGATACAGTTAGAACAAAACCAGTGCCCTCGTTGCCTCACCATAGGAAGCTGATAGCAAGAGGGACAGTGGACACCCTTCCTTATCTCAGTTGGATCTATTTTATATAGTTCAAGAAGGTTTCTCGAAAGAGGTGTGTATTCTTTTACCAATCTTTTTGAAATCTTTAGCAATTCTTTTTTAGTGAATAACTCCGATTTGTTTTGTTTTTCTAGATCATCTATTTTGTTTAGCACGTTTGCTGCTTGGCAAACTTTTTTCTTAAGATAGGAGTTTTTTTGATGGTTTTCTATAATCGTTGAGGGATTGCTGATAACAACAAGAGTTTGAATTGGAGGGAGAGGGAATTTGCGGTTTATGAACCAATTGACCAGATGGGATTGCTGCCGTTTAATTTGAAGGAGGGGGTCCGGAAATGCTTCTTCTTTTTCTCCGGTTTTTCGAATCAGCTGATGAAAATCACCGTCAAAATATAATTTCCCCGATATGTTTTTTACTTCAATGATAAAGAAGTTGGATGGAGAAAGAATCAGTGTATCGATTTAAAAGAAATGCGTATCATCTGACAAGCGGAGATCATGCAAAATATAGTATTTATCCTTGTCCAGATATGTGAAATAATAATCAACAGACTGTTCTCCTCGGTAACCGGCCATATTTTTCAGGTAATCTTCTTGAATGAAAGAGCGTTTCGGATGGGATTCAGGCAATCGTCTTAATAATGCCTCCAGTTGTTGAATGTGCAGGGGTATATTTCGAGGTTTAATGATCAAAGAATCACTCCTAATTGAGAATTTTGAAGGAATCTATTTAAAAATGAGGAAAATCTATCCATATAAGGGGAGAATCTATCTAAAAACTGTGAAAATCTATCCAAATATTACAAAAATCTATCCGAAAACCGCAATAATCTATCCAAACGCCAATTCAAAAAATCCCACCTCCTAAGTGTGCCATCCGAATCAATTTTACCACAAATTGGGTCCATAAGAAGTTGTGTCGAATTTTGACGCCTATTGACAAATATTTTTTAAAAAGTTAAAAGTTTTTTAACAAAAAAGGAATAATTTATGTTAATATTAGTTCGAAAGACCCGAGATATTTTGTGATAGATGGTCTATTATGAAGTTAGCAGCTAACACAAAATATTTCAAAAAATGTTTTCCCCTTTCAAATCAAATAGAGAGAACCTTCCATCAATTATGGAAGGTTTTTCTTTTTAAAGGCAAAGCCGTTCCATTTTTACGTTCTTTGGTAAATATTACAGTAGATCTAAAATGTCAGGTTTCGGCAATTTATTTCAACTTTTTTCCTGATACTTATGACATAAATTATATACTTTGGTAGAATATACAATATATAAAGGTTTTGGAGGCTATTTATTTTGAAATTTCTTCGTGTACTTCTTGCAGCTATTGTCCTCGGCTTTGTTCTATCCTATCCTGCCCTTGCTCAAGAGGGACCCTTTGAGAATCTTGGACCCCAGGTTCAATATGTAAATGTTATTAAGGGAAAAGCCGGCGTTAATGCTTATGGACAGCCGATTTATTATGCCTTGCTTCAGGGAGAACCAGCTAAACTTGTCGTCATGGATCTTCAATCACAGCAAATACTCGATATGAAGGAATTAGAAGGGGCAAAAGCTGCCTGGTCTATTGAGATCGCACCTGATCATACTGTTTGGATCGGCTCCACACCTAATGAACATGTCTACCACTATAATCCTGAAAGCAAAGAAATAAAGGATATCGGTAAAGCTACAGAAAACAACGATTCAACGATTTGGGATATGACGTACGACACAAAGAACAATCGTTTATTTGGTGTTACATCTTATGGAGGACGCGTATTTACATATGATGAAAAAACCAATGACTTTAAATCCCTCGGACAGGTTGTGCCTGGTAAACAATATGCAAGAAGTGTGGTCTATGATGAGGAGAAAAATGTTCTTTATGTAGGAGTCGGTTCTCCTGCTTCTCTCATTAAATGGGATTTGAATACAGGTGTTAAAACCGATATTTTACCTGACGAGTATAAAAAATATGCTTCCGTATATGATCTCGATCTTACGGGAGGCAAGCTTTTCGCAAAAATAGAAGGAAAACCAATTCTTCTTGATATTGATACAGAATCAGGCAAATTGGATTATACGCTGAATGCTGATTCAAGGGGCATCTCGAATGTCTGGAACCAGGACTCCGTTTTTTATGGGTATAACAGCAGGCTTTATCAATTTGACTATCGAACTGGCACTTCTAATCAAGTTGAGTCTAATTTTTACGGAGCAAGCGCCGTGTCTATGGATATTGTGAGCATTAACGGTCAGCCTTCCGTTGTAGGGCTGGCGGGCAATGGAGGAAGGTTCTACAATTATAATATTTTGCAGAACCGTTTCACGGGCAGAGATTTAAAATTGCCGTCACAGTCTGTTGAGATTTACCGTGTCGGCAATGGAGTAAACGGCAGCATTTATTCCTCCGGTTTTATCGCAGGAAAGCTTGGCGTTTATGATCCGAAGACCGATTCTTCGGCTATGTTCAGCGGACTTGGACAGGTTGAAGGCTTTGCTAAATTCAATAACTCCATGTATTTTGGAGTTTACCCAAATGGTCTTCTTTATGAATTTGACACAACTAAGGATTGGCAGACAGGAAAGAACCCAAAACAAGTTCTCAATCTGAGTGAGAAAAACCAGGACCGGCCGGTGGCTATCGTTCCTGATGAATCCAAGCAGGTTCTTTATATAGGAACGATGCCGAAACGCGGCGGCTCTGAGGGAATGCTCGCAGTTTATGATCTAAAAACAAAACAATTGATTAAGGAACAATACCTTCCTTTTAACCAGAGTGTTGCATCCATGACAATGGACAACACTGGCAAGCTCTATATCGGGACAGGTGTCTATAATGGAAACGGCACGAAATCAGACAAAACTTCACAGCTTTATATGGTTGATACAAATGATCCAGATTACAGAGTGAAAAATATTGATTTGCCCGGCGGTTATTTCATGATGGTTTCTGCCCTTCAAGTAATGAAGGATGGAAGACTCTGGGGGATTATTGATAATAAACTCCTGATGTATGACCCTAAAACAGATAAAACACTCGTATTCCCGATCCTTCCTGATCAGGTCAAAGGTATGTTTAAAAATGAAAGCCTGCTTGCTGGGAAAGACGGCAATCTCTACGGGACGCTTCAAGGAGTACTGTTTAAAGTAAATCCGGATACTTTCGATATTACACGCTATAACACAAGCGATGTTTTCCATCTTGCAGATGATGAAAATGGGAATCTCTATTACAACAGCGGATCAAACCTCTGGAAGGTGGATCCAACTAAGCTTTCAGACCAATACGTTTTAGAGCCTGGCCAATTTACGATACCGAACATTGCAGCCGGAACTTCTCCCGTGCCGGTAGCAAGGGGAATTGCTAAGCAGCCGCTCATTGTTTATAAGAAAAACAGCAAATCCATGATTCCGGTTAGACAGATTGCTGCGAAAAAATCTTTCCTTGTTTATGGTACTTACAACAATTACTATGATCTTGGAAACGATGAATATATTTATAATGAAAGCCATAAGATTTCCACCTACATTGGAAGGGTATTTACACTCAGCCAGGCCCCAATTTTAAAGCCTGATGGCAGTGTGGACAGAATAATGAAGCCTGGTGAGGAAATCAAGGTATATAATTACGATTCTCAAAGCTATGACGTAGGAAACGGCTATAAGATTATGAAGTCTTCAGATGTAACCTATTATGTCGGCAGCCTTACTTTGAAAAAGGCGAGCATGCTGTATGAATATGGTTCAGCTCTTCCACCATTGAGCCTGAATGCCGGTGAGGAACATATTATTTATAAGACTGCCGGAAGCAAGATGGATATTGTGAACGGTTATTATATTGAATACGATAAAGATAAAGTGGATTATGTGAAAAACTAAAACATCAGAACTGGAGAAGCTTCTCCAGTTCTTTTTTTAGTTTAGGCTGATTTATTCAGAAACTGTCAAATTACAATAGACGCCATACCCCTTTCCTGATACGATTTCCATAAATAGACGACTAAGGAGGGCTTATGGATGGAAAAGGCGAAGGAATATGCGGCATATCTGGATGAAAAAGATCAGCTTTCCAGCTACAGAGACGAGTTTTACACCAAGCCAGGAAGCATTTATATGGATGGCAACTCGCTTGGACTGCTTTCTAAACGGGCTGAAAAGAGTTTGCTCCATTCTTTAGAGGATTGGAAGCGGTACGGAATTGACGGCTGGATGCAGGGAGATCACCCGTGGTTTTATTTATCAGAAAAGCTTGGTGAAATGCTCGCCCCGCTAGTAGGAGCTAAATCAGAAGAAGTGATTGTAACAGGATCTGCTACTGTTAATCTGCATCAGCTGGCTGCTACTTTTTATCAGCCTAAAGGGAAACGTGCGAAGATTTTGGCGGACGAACTGAATTTTCCATCTGACATTTATGCACTGCAGAGCCAGCTGGAGTTAAGGGGTTATGATCCAAAGACTCACCTGCTTCAGGCAAAAAGCCGAAATGGAAGGACTTTAGATGAAGACGACATTATTGATCTCATGACAGATGAAGTAGCACTTGTTGTTCTGCCTTCTGTTTTATATAGAAGCGGTCAGATATTAGATATGAAGCGATTAACAGCTGAAGCCCATGCGAGGGGTATTTTGATCGGGTTTGATTGCTGCCATTCTGTTGGTGCGATTCCGCATTATTTTGATGAATGGGATGCTGACTTTGCCTACTGGTGCAATTATAAGCATCTGAACGGAGGGCCAGGCAGTGTCGGCGGACTCTTCGTCAATTCCAGGCATTTTGGCAAAAAAACGGGCCTTGCGGGGTGGTTTAGCTCTAAAAAAGACAAACAATTTGATATGGAACACACCTTATCACAAGGAGAAGGAACGGGCGCTTATCAGATTGGTACGCCTCATGTCCTCAGTATGGCTCCATTAATCGGCTCGCTTGAAATGTTCAATGAGGCGGGGATTACAGAGATACGCAGGAAATCCCTTTATATCACGCAATACTTAATGGATTTAATTGAAATTGAACTTGTCGGCAACGGCTTTTTCATTGGCAATCCAAGGGAAGACGAGTGCCGCGGAGGGCATATTTGTCTCGAGCATAAAGAAGCTGCAAGAATTTGCAAGGCCTTAAAAGAGAATGGCGTTGTTCCGGATTTCAGGGCGCCGAATATCATCCGCCTCGCGCCAATTGCCCTTTATACAACCTATACAGAGGTTTGGGAAACCGTCCAGATTCTGAAGAGAATTATGGAGGAAGAGCAGTATAAGAAGTTTAAAAATGAGCGGGAAGTGGTTGCTTAATGGAGGAAGGAGGAAAGGTTTTGGAACCTAATAAAGAAACAGGGTTAAAGAGAGTAATGAACACAAGGCAGCTGACAATGATTGCCATGGGCTGCGCAATCGGAACAGGGCTGTTCCTCGGAAGCGGTCTCGCCATTCAAACGGCGGGCCCCAGTGTCTTGATTAGCTATACAATCGGAGCTTTTGTGGTCCTTTTGTTAATGGGCTGCCTTGCTGAGATGTCAGTCGCTCATCCGACGTCAGGCTCATTCGGGACCATTGCTGAAAAATACATCAGTCCGATGGCAGGATTTCTTGTCAGGTATTCCTACTGGATTGCCAATGTTCTCGCTGTAGGTGTTGAGGTCAGCGCAATCGCTGTTTACATGAAATATTGGTTTCCGACCGTACCGGGAATCGTTTGGATTTTGCTTTTTGGTGCCTTGCTCATTTATGTCAATATGAAAAGCGTACATACATTTGCTGCGTTTGAGTATTGGTTTTCCATGATCAAAATAAGTGCCATTGTTCTTTTTATCCTGCTTGGTGCATATGTGCTGATCGGTGCTCGCCCTTCAGGAATCGGACCCGAGCACCTAACAAATGATGATGGCTTTTTCCCCTTTGGATTTAACGGAATGTGGGTTGCGATCTTTATTTCTTTGTTCAGCTTTCTTGGGACAGAACTTATTGCTGTGACAGCGGGTGAGGCGAAGGATCCGGATGTCGCTGTCCCGAAAGCATTAAAAGCAACCGTATTCAGGCTGTCCACTTTTTATGTGGTCACGATCGGAATTATGCTGATGATTGTGCCGTGGAAGGCTGCCGGAACTGATCAGAGCCCATTTGTAAAAGTTATGGAAATCCTCCATATTCCAGGTGCGTCGGCTATTATGAATTTCATTATTTTAACGGCTGCCTTATCGGCAATGAACAGCCAGCTTTATGCCTCAACAAGAATGATCTTTTCACTGGGGCAGGGAGGCTTTGCGCCAAAGGTTTTTGGAAAGGTAAACATAAATGGTGTGCCGGCTAATGCCCTGTGGGTTTCCACAATCGGAATTTTTCTGGCTGGAACCGTGAGTGCGCTAATGCCTGATTCATCATATGCCTTTATGATGGGCATCTCAATGTTTGGCGCAATTTTCACCTGGTTCATGGTGTTTGTTTCGCATCTTTACTTCCGTAAAAGCTGGGAACGATCCGGGGGAAGGAAACTTCCGGTCAGGATGATGGGATACCCGTTTTTGACCATCTTAGGAGCTGTCCTGTTACTTTGCTTAACACTTTCTACATGGTTTACTGATTTTAAAATTGTTCTTCAGTTTGGCATTCCGTGGCTGATCTTTTTAACAGCAGCGTATTTGATTAGGAAATGGATGACGAAAGGGGTATAGGCGATGACAGGAAAAGATACCGGAGATGGAAGAATGGAAAAGGAGATTCAAACCGATTTTCAAAGGGATATGTCCTATGCAGATTATTTGCAGCTTGATAAAATTCTTTCCAGCCAGACGCGGTTATCCGACCACCACGATGAAATGCTCTTCATTGTCATCCATCAGGCAAGTGAATTGTGGATGAAGCTTGCGATTCATGAATTGTCCCAGGCTAAAGCGTGCATTCAGAAAAACGACCTGGAGCCTTCTTTTAAAATGCTGTCCCGCGTTTCAAGGATTCAGCAGCAGCTGATTCAATCATGGAACATTTTGTCCACTCTCACTCCAGCAGAGTATATGGAATTCAGAGATAAGCTCGGCCATTCGTCTGGATTTCAGTCCTATCAGAATCGGCTGATTGAATTTGCTTTAGGAAATAAAAATGCCAGAATGCTGTCTGTCTATCAGCATGAGGAAGAATTGTACCAGGTGATGCAGACGGCATTAAAGGAACCGAGCATATACGATGCGGCCATTCAGGCTTTGGCAGCCCGCGGACTTCCAATAGATGAGGAAGCTCTTCAAAGAGACTGGTCGGAAAATTATCAGCACAATCAAAGTGTCGAGGAAGCGTGGCTTACCGTATACCGGGATGTGGACCAATATTGGGACCTTTATGAGCTTGCAGAAAAACTCGTTGATATCGGAAGCCAGCAGCAAATTTGGCGTTTTAACCATGTGACCACAGTCGAACGGATCATCGGTCATAAAAAGGGTACAGGCGGTTCTTCCGGTGTAACGTATTTGAAAAAGGCCCTTGATCATCAATTTTTTCCTGAGCTGTGGAGCTTAAGAACAAGATTGTAGGAAAGGGGCCTAACAAATGAATAAATGGATCGATGTTTCCCAGCCTTTAAACGAATCTGCTGCTACTTGGCCTGGTGATACGCCTTTTACCTATGAGGTCAGCTGGAGCAAAGAAGAGAGCGGGTCGGTAAATGTAGGTAAGCTTACAATGAGCATTCATACAGGAACTCATATTGATGCCCCGTTTCATTTTGATAATGAAGGGAAGCGGGTCAGAGATCTGGATCTTGAGTTGTATATAGGTAAAGCTCAAGTGGTTCATTTGCCTGTTAGGGAGTGTATTTCTCTTGAGGATCTTCAAGCTCTCGAACTAGCAGGAACAGAAAGACTGCTGATTAAAACAGGCTACTGGAAGGACCGCACTGATTTTCCAGAAAAAATCCCTCATATTGAGCCAATAGCAGCTGCATGGCTTGCCGGGAAGGGTGTGCGTCTCTTGGGACTTGATTTGCCGTCGGTTGATCCGATTGACAGCAAGGAATTGCCTGCCCATCACGCACTTGCTGCGAATGGTGTTCACATATTGGAGGGTCTTGTTTTAGATGATGCAGATGAAGGGGAGTATGAGCTTGCCGCATTGCCGCTTGCTCTAGAGGAAGCGGATGGCAGTCCTGTTAGAGCTGTTCTTCGGAAAATAGATTAAATGGACCGACGGAAACGTGATAGCCAGATTCGTATTTGTATAGGTCATTTTTTAGAGTTTGGCAGGTTGAGAGAGTAAAAAGACGATGACATACGAACCAGGCTTTGGAAAAGGCAGATAACAGAGAAAAGGGGAATGAATTTGAAAAAACAGATTCATATGATACTCTTGGCCATTGTCTTTTTCGGCTGTTTTACGGGTTTTAAGAAAGCGGAAGCTGCTTATTCCGTGAATCCAAATCAGATTTATACGTATGAACAAATGGTAAAAGATATTAAAGGTCTTGCAGCACAATATCCTGATATGATTCACTATAAAGTCATCGGCAAATCAGAATACGGGCGTGATCTGTATGCCGTATCCCTTGGTAAAGGTCCTGCATCCGTCTTTATGAATGGCTCACATCATGCCAGAGAGTGGATTACCACGAACTTAAACATGTTTATGCTTGATCAATATGCGAAGCTCTACAAATCTGGCGGATCCATTAATGGACTCCCTGCAAAAACCATCCTCAATGAATCTACTATATGGTTTGTTCCTATGGTCAATCCTGATGGTGTGACTCTTCAGCAATATGGCCCTAAAAAATTCCCGGCGGGCGACCGTTCGGCACTGCTTGCCATGAATAAAGGCAGCTCTGACTTTCACCGCTGGAAAGCGAATGCAAAGGGAGTAGACCTTAACAGGCAGTATGATGCCTACTGGAGTACGATCAAGGAAAATCCAGGCAAGCCTTCTTACGAAAATTTTAAAGGCTACTCTCCCGTTTCAGCCTCAGAAACAAAAGCAATCGTTGATTTTGTGAACAATCTAGTCCCTGAGATGGCAGTCAGCTATCACACAGCAGGCCAAATTATTTTCTGGAATTTCCACCAGACCGGCGCCATCTATACGAGAGATCAAACCTATGCCAATCAGCTTAGCCGAATGACTGGCTACGAGCTGTTTAATCCAGGTCCTAATCCTTCGGGCGGGGGTTTCACAGACTGGTTTCTTTTGCATTATAAAAAGCCTGCCTTTACCATTGAAATTACCCCTTATACTGGAGAAACAAGTGCACCCTTGTCTTACTTTAAGCAAGCATGGGAGGATAATAAGGATGTAGGTCTTTATATTGCAAAAGAAGGATATCGCCTTTATAAAGGCCGTGAAGGAAACAGCGCAGAAAAGACTTCTGAAGCCATTCAAAATCTTTTAAAATCAAGCCTTGCACTCCGGCCCTATTATTCAGATAACGTGAAGACAGCAGCTAATCTATATATCTCAAAAACGTTTGGTAATTTATATAGCCAGTCAGGAGAAGATTTGAAAAAGGCCGAAAAATTAGCTGGGACTATTCCGGATGCCTACCAAAAAACAGCCAATGATCAAATTCAGCAAGCTAAGGATAATCGTCTGAAGGCGGCCCGTTTTATTGATGCTGTCAGAACTGGAGATGTTCTCCGGGGAGCTGCAGGCCGTTTGAATGAATCGATCAAAGCAGGGCTTTTGAATGACCAGACTGTCTCTCAATATAAGGCTCTGTCCCAGTTTTTATCACCTTCAGAAGAGGTCGTTTCAAAAGTATCTGGAGAAAAAATAAGAGCTCTTTTTAGAGAAAAAGATATTTTACCTGCAAAGATTACTAGAGAAAGTACAATTTTTGAGAGTTCAAGATACCTGCTGCTGTTAGAGATCAAAAAAATGAAGGAAAATAATGCTTCAGAAACCTTGATTCAAGAGAAAATCGATATGTATGATCGCCTCAAAATTCGATCAGCAGAAATTAAAGCTGAGGGCAACAAACTTCATCCTGGGAAGTATCCAGAGCTTCCGGGCTTTGAGAAAACCCTGCAAAATATGTATGATGAAATTTTGGTGAAATCATTTTAAAATTCAAGGGAGGACTTAGGTCCTCTTTTTTATCTGTATACATAAAACTAGAATGCTAGTTACCCAACAAGAATAACTACCTAATAAATTTGCCGAATATTGCAATAATTAACCGATATTTAAGACAAACGTAATATTAATGTAATATTAGGGTGAGATGTAATGTAACTGTTAAACTATTCCTTCCTTCTCTCAGTTATACTGAGGAAGTGCAAAAGGAGTGAAGAACATGAGGAAAATGAAGAAACCGTTAATGATTTTAGGAATAGCTTCATCGATACTTTTTAGTTCATATCTGCCAAGTGCTGCAGCTGCGGAAGCATCATCTAATTCAGTAGTAGATATTAGCAAACAATACATAGGTGTAGATTATAAATGGGGCGGAACTACCCCAAGCGGATTTGATTGTTCTGGTTTTCTGGATTATGTGTACAATAAAGTTGGTATAGACCTGCCTCGTACTGCAGCAGGAATGTATTCTTCAAGCATGTTGTCAAAAGTAAATTCAAAACAGCCTGGTGATCTAGTCTTTTTCGCGACAACATCAAGTTCTGTTTCTCACGTTGGGATGTACATAGGTGACAACAAATTTATCCATGCATCCACTTCTCAAGGAGTAACAATCAGCTCTTTAGGAAACAGCTATTGGAGTCCAAGATACGTTGGAACAAAGCGCATCAATGGACAAGGTGTTGTTCTAGGAGCATCAACTGAAAATTATGTTCAGTCAGCCAAAGTATTATGGGACAAAATTCAGAAAAAAACGAGTTTAGATTCTTCTTTATTAGGGGAATACAATAGGTTGAAGCAAAAAAGCAAGGATTCTAGTTTTAAAGAATACATGCTGCGTTCTGCTCATTCCATTGATGGCATGAACACAGGCAGAAAGCTTGCTTCAGTGACAAAAGACCTTCAGTCTTCTATGATCTCAGTTCAAAAGCTTAATGATGAAACCTCTGCTGCTTACGACGATCTTTCCTCGCAGCTTAAAAAAACAGAAGCAACAATAGGTAAAATCTATGGTTCCAGTAACCGCAAAGTGTTCAATGACCATTTTGTCCAGCCCGCTAAGATTGCCCGGGAATCTGTTAAATACGAAGTATCCATGCATCGTTTGATGAATCAGATTGACTCTCTTGTTAAACAAGGAAAAAAACAAATGGCGATTGAACAGTTTGATAAGCTATCCCGCCTGGAAAACAGAGCCAAAGCGATTAAAGCAAGCGGAAACGCTCTTTACGCAGGCAGCTACAATGCGATGACACAAGTAAACAAAGACTTGAAAGTGCGTAAAGCTTCACTGAAAGTGAAAATTAATAAACTTTAAGAATAGTAGATGCCTTTCGGGGTATCTATTTTTTTTGTGTTGTAGTTGGAAAAAAATTCATGTAAGATGGTAGAAGATTGCAAGATGGAGGATGAGATGTGAAGAAACTACTAACTGCTGTTCTGGCTGCTTCTATTGTATTCGTGCCTGCTTCCTTTACTGCGAAAGCGGGGGGAGTTTATAAAGAACTAAGCTATTTTGAGAAAAAGTCACTTCTGACTAAAGTTGCATTGGAAGAGAACATTCCCCCTGAGATTTTAAAAGCTATAGCTTTAAATGAGTCAAAGATGATGCAATTTAAGAATGGGGAACCGAATGTTACAAAGGATGGCGGTATCGGGATCATGCAGGTGACACCTGATAGTCTTAATGATTATGAAAAAAAGAAACTTGATCTTAATCCAATAAAGCTTGTGGAAGATACAGAATACAATATCCGTAAGGGTGCTGCAATTTTAAAAATGAAGTGGGATCTGTCTGGAAAAAGCCTCCCTAGTGTTAATAATCACGATCCACGTAATCTGGAACATTGGTATTTTGCAGTGATGGCTTACAATGGCTTTTCAGAAAAAAATAATCCAAACACACATTCATCAACCTATCAAAACGATATTTATAATTATATTAAAAACAATGCTAAGCAATATCTTAATGATTTTCCCAAACCTGCACTAAAGGTAGATGAAAAGGGATCATTAAAGTATAAATTCAATGAAAACTGGGAATATGCCAACACTCCTTCTATGATGATGCTAAAACCGGGATATCAAGTTGTAACTAGAGTTGAAAGCAATTTAAGAGATAATGTTTCGGCTAATGCAAAGATTACAAAAATACCGGTTAATACTTTGGTTCAAATAACAGGTGAAGCAATAGAATCTCCTGAATTGAAGAATTTGTTTTCTTATTATCCTGTCAAAATTTTAGGGAAATCAGGATATATGGCTACATCTAATTTGAAAGCATTAACACTTCCAGTTCCTTTTCAAGATAAAAAACAATCATATCCTTACGGCGGTGTAGCTATCAATGAGAATGTCCCAATTTATCAGAAAGCAAATGGCAGCTTCAATCCTAGTTCTAAAAGCTTATTAAAAGGCACCCATAAAGATGTTATTGGAATAGAAAATGGGTACTATAAAATTGGCAGTAATGAATATGTCTTACATGATCCTAAGAAACTACAATTTGTAACAGGCAGACTATATATTAATGCTGATACACCAACACGTGTGCTGGAAACCACAGAAAATAGTGATGCAAATCATGTTCTAAAGAAAAATAAGAATTTTAATGTGAATGGAATTGATCAGAACTATTATTACTGGGGGACAAAAAATGGTCGTTTTCTTGTTGTTCCGAAAATGGGGAAAAATAGCTACAGCATAGGAAGGGCTCAGCCAAAAAAGAATGGTGTTCCTATGTACTATCCTAATTCTTCTAAAGTGTTCAAGCTCACACAGAAAAAAGAATTACTTAAAATTTTCAGAGTGGATGATGAGAAAAATATCTATGATTTAGGCAACGGCTACTACGTCAAAAAATCCGATGTAAACTACCTAACCTACTAAAATGAAAAAAGCTCGCCGTGGAAGGCGAGCTTTTGTTTTTCAAGATCTAAGGTTGTAAGAATATAATTGTCCAGCTCCAGCGCCTAGCCCCTCAAGGTCATAAGCCGTTCATCCAAAGAAAGGAAGTTCGCCTTTCTCCGGCTGACCGTCTTATGCTTGTCGGGGCTGTTCAAGGCCTTTCGCTTTTCTTATCTAATTAGGAACAAATGTCTTAACAACTGGAATAGCCTGCATAATTCTAACAGCGATCAGGCTAATGATAATCGTCAAGCCGGTCATTAATGGAATACCAATGATTGGGTGAAATGTAAAGGCATTGAGATTTAAGAATTTAGCGAGCAATAGGAAGATAAAAGGATGAATCAAATAGATTCCCATGCTTGCCCGGTTGATTGGATTTAATACACGAATCATCGTGCCTTCTTCCTTAAATCGGCTGCTCAAATGCTTAAACAACATAAAAACAGCAACAGAGGTAAACACGGTTGATACATTCAGATAATGATAGAAAAATCCATCAAATACGCCCTGATTTTTGTCAGTTAGGAAAACTGTTCCGCTAAGTGTAAGCACAAAACCAACAAGGCCGATCAAGTAGTAAATTTTTTGCGTAAGCTTACTGAAAGAATAATTGTAAAAATAGTAGCCCATGATGAAGTAACCGATATAGCCGCTTGCAGGAAATGCATCCATGCCGATCTTAATATGAAGAAACTTGGCAATTAGGCTGAAAACAGCTGTTGAAACAAACCATAGCACTAAAAAAAGCTCGATGTTTTTTCTTGATGTGTTTTTAATATAAACCTTTAAAATAGGTGTGATAAAATAAAGTCCAATAATCACATAGAGGAACCAAAGATGGTAGTAGACTTTATCCTCTAAAACTGCTTTGGCTGCAGCGCCTGGCTGCGGTTCGAGCTTGCCTGTTTTCATCTGAATCAATAAATAGAAAATGGACCAGGCAATAAAAGGAACAAGAACTTTAAAAGCTCTTTTTTTAAAGAAAGAGACCAAAGATTCCTGTTTCTTAGGATTGAGGAGCAATGCGCCGCTCATCATAAAGAAAATGGGTACGCACCAGCGGGTTAAGGTATCAAACATGTGTCCAACCCACCAATGATCTTCAGGCAACGATTTATACTGGTATAATATGGGAGCTGCTGCGTGAAGAAGGACAACACCGATTGTTGCGATCACTCGCAGCCAATCAAAATACATGATTCTGCTTCTGCTCATTTAATCACCTGCTTGTAATTTGCATACCAAACTATTATATAACCTAACATGAATAAAATGAAACCTCAAGGAGGTTCTATATTTTAACATAATTTCACAAGAAGTCCCTCTCTTAGTACGTGGTATAATAACAGGTAATCAATTGAAATGGAGTGAATCGATTGAAAAAGATCGCACATCTTTCTATGGCAATGGCAGCATTCATTCTGGTAATGACTCACCATTCTTCTGCTGAAGCGTCGAGCCTGGCGAAATCAGCGAGCAGGGAAGGCCAGACACTGCAAAGTCTGTCATATGAATTCAGCAAACAAGTAAAAGCAGGAAATGTTTATTCTATTAATAGTGAATATGATTCTCTCAGCAGCCAAATACTTCGGACAGAAGCTGCAATCGGCAAAGTCAGCGGTAAGGCATCTCGTGAAAAGATGAATCAAACATACATCAAGCCTGCTAAGATTTTAAAAGAGAGAGTTATCTATGAAGTATCTGAATACCGTCTGATGTATGATGCGGGAAGAGATATTCTGAGTGATAAAGGGAGCAGGGTCAAAGCGAAAACAGCAAAGCTTGACAGGTTAAGTAAAAGAGCAGCGCAAATTAAAGAGGCCGGACATTACACTCCGCTTCCTTCTATAGTAAACCGATATTTAAATGGTATGGCTGGTATGCTCAAAAAAGGTACCTTTATTGAAAAAACACCTGGTCGAGGAAAAGTGAATTCTTTTGAATATGATGTTTTTCTTCTGACAAATATGGAAAGACAAAAACAGAGTCTTCCTCAGCTGACCCTTAAAGTAAATCTAGCATCAATTGCAAAAGAGAAATCACGCGATATGTATAGAAATGGGTATTTTGACCATCAATCACCTACTTATGGAAGTCCTTTTCAAATGATGCAAAGATACCACATTTCCTATCAATATGCAGGAGAAAACATTGCTATGGGATACTGTACCCCGCAAGATGCAGTCAGCGGATGGATGCATAGTGAAGATCATAGAGAAAATATATTGCGAAAAACGTTCACAAAGATTGGTACTGGATATGATCAATACTACTGGACGCAAATGTTCACAGGATAATAATAAATATAAGAAACTGCCCAATAAATTCATATTGGGCAGTTTTTTTATGGTGAAAATCTTATTTAGGAATATTTAACTAGATAAACACAGAGACAAACTATTCAGATTTATTACACAAAAATCCAATTTATTAACATTAATTTACATATAATCCAAAATTAAACTTACTTCCAAACCTGCTTAATATTCTGAGAATATAATTACTTTGACTTAGAGAATTGGTAGTTTTTAAAAGTTTAGGAACTATTAAACTGTCAAAAGTAACAGAATTCAAGGAGGCATAAAGGATGAAACGTGAGATTACCAGCTTAGTGATTGCTTCTGCAGTTGTTGCAGGAAGTGCATTTAGCCCTGTTGCTATAAAAGCTAGTGCTGCTAGTGTTCAACAGAAGCAAACGGTAGTACAAGAAATGGTTTTTGTTAATGGCAAAGCAATGAATGTGCATTCGGTTATGTGGAAAGGCCATAAGCTTCACTCTGTAGACGATTTGGCAAAAGTAATGTCTGCAACGAAAATGTATGACAAAAAGTCTAAAAGCTGGATCATTGCTAAAGGCAGCGGCAAAAGCAAAAAATGGATTACTATCAAAAACAACGGAATGATCTTCGTTAACAACAAAAAATCCAAAACTATGGCTGCTTTAGCCGGCAAGTCCTTCTTCATGGATGCAAGCATGTTTGTTACTGTATTTGGCGGCGGTTTAATGGCTGACAAAAACGTTCTTATCTCTCAAAAAGGTGCCATCACAGCAAAAAACTTCCAAGTGAATGTTGACGGCACACTTCAAACAATGAAATCTCTTCGTGTAAACGGTAAATACCTTTACTCTGTACAAGATGCTGCTAAAGCAATCGGCGGTACTGCATCAGTCAAAGGTATGAATGTTATTTTGAAAAAAGATACAGCAACTGTAACTATGGCAGCTGGTTCTAATGTTGTGATGGTGAACGGCAAAGCAATGACGCTTAAAGAGTACCCTGTAATAGCTAAAGGTGTTGTATACGCTGACCTCAATACAATTGTTAACGCTCTTGGCGGAGATATGGTTAAAGGCGACAGCGGTTATGTAGTGATGAAAATGAAGCTAATGGGCGGAGATACTTTCGACCCTGAAGTTCTTAACGACAGAACTGTACTTGTTTCTAACGATGAAGGCGACACAGAAGCTACTTATCTTTTAGACTCAGTGACTAAAAAAGTTATCAAGAAATTCGAAGGTACTGAATTCTCTATTTCCCCTGATAAGAAACAAGCTATTTACTCAGATGAAAAAGGATTTGCTCATCTAGTAGACCTTGTAATGGGAACAGATAAACAGCTAAGTGCTGATGAAGATTCAATTAAAACAGAATACATTTGGTCAAAAGATGGACAAAAAGTTTACGCGTTGCAAAATGATAAAGCTGACACAATTGTACAAATAGATCTTACAACTGGTGCAGCGACTAAAGTATTCGGCGATGGTGTTCCTTACAAATCAGATCTTCATATCACTGCTGATGGCCAAAAACTTCTTTACGTAGTTGGTAAAGAAGCTAAAACAGACACAGTAGATGATGGAAATGGCGGAACTGATGTTACAGGTATCCATACAGAAGGCACTGAACCTCAAGTTAATGTGATTGATTTGACTGCTGAAACAAAAACGGCTGCTGCAGTTACAAAATCGGCTGATAACAAAGTATTCCCAGGATTCCTAAATGACGGAACAATTGTTTATGTAAGTGCAAAAGCTGACGATGACAAAGCTCTTCCTGTTTTAAACATGATTGGAAAAGATAATTCTGAAACAGCACTTCTTTCTGGAAAAGATATTATTTCTACTCAAATTTTCGAGCAAGGATCCATTCTTGTGCTGACTGCTGAAGCAAACGGTTCTGCCATATATGAAATCAATCCAGATACTAAAAAAGTAACTCAATTGGTTAAAACGGATCTAGAACTTACTTCATTCAACTGGACGATGGCTGGACTTGCTGTGACAGCTCCTGGTATGGACGGAGACAAAGTACTGGTTTACAAAAACAATGGATTCACTGCTTTAACAAAATAAATAAACCCTATTAAAGGAGACGAACAAACATGAAATTAGTAAAACGTTTATCCATCGCTACTATGGCCCTTGCTGCTACTGTCGGATTTACTTTTGGGGGAACAAATCAAGCTGACGCTGCCAGCGTTTCTGGTAAAGTTGTAATCGCTGGTTCTACTGCGCTTCTTCCATTGACTCAAACAGCTGCAAAAGAATTCAAACGCTCTAACCCGCGTGTATCGATCTCAGTTTCTGGTTCATCTTCAATTGCAGGACCTCAATCTGTATCTAAAGGTTCTTCTACAATCGGAGCATGTGACTGGAATGCTACTACAGCTGTACCTGGATTCAGCGCGTTCAAAGGTCTTTCTGCTTACAGAATCGCTGTTATTCCTTTCGCAACAATCGTAAACTCTAAAAACCCTGTTAAAAACCTTTCTACAGCTCAATTGCAAGGGATTTTCTCTGGAAAAATTACTAACTGGAGCAAAGTTGGCGGCAAGAACGCTCCAATCGTAGTTGTAAACCGTAAATTTGGTTCAGGTACTCGTGTAAACTACAACCTTAAAGCTCTTAAAGGCGCTCGAATGATGACAAAAGGCGCTAACTACACAGAAGCTGGAAAAAGCGGTGAAATGGTTTCTGCTGTAACGTCTAATGCAAATGCAATCGGTTATGTTGACCTTCCATATGTAAAAGGCGGAATCAAAGCTGTTTCTTATAACGGTGTTGCACCATCAGCTTCTACAATCCGAGCTGGCAAATACCCAGTTTGGGGTTACGGTTACCTTCTAACTAAAGGAAAAGCAAAAGGTGCTAATGCAGCATTCATCTCTTATGTAACAAGCTCTAAATTCCAAAACGGTTCATTGAAAAAATTGAAATTCATCCCTGTAAAAGGCGCAAGATAAATAAGTAAGTACCCTTTTAAATCATGAGGGCCAGCTCCCGCGGGGGCTGGCTTTACATTAGTTTCGGAGGAAATTATGGCGAAGATCGAACAAGAGCTGCAGATAAGACCCCAAAGCACCAGCCAAAAGGGAAAAAACAGCAGTAAGTATGTAAAAAACCGTATATTCAACATTTTCACTCTTTCAAGTGCGTTAATTTTAGGATTAGTTTTGCTTGCTATTATTATTTTCATTGGAAAAACAGGCCTTCTGGTTTTTAAAGATGTATCCCCTATGGAGTTCTTCTTTTCTCTAAACTGGGACCCCGATAATGCTAATGAGTTCGGTGCAGGCGTGTTTATCATTGGTACATTCGCATTAACTGGACTTACTCTCCTGATCGTAACTCCTCTATCTATTGGATTGGCTGTTTTTACTGTTGAAATTGCTCCAGCCTGGCTAAAGAAAATAATGAGACCAACGCTTGATTTGCTTGTTGGTATTCCATCTATTGTATATGGATATTTAGGCCTTACGATCTTAATCCCGTTTATCAGGCAGGTTTCCGGAAGTGCTGTAGGTAATGGTCTTTTGGCTGCGTCTCTTGTTTTAACGATTATGGTATTGCCTACTATTACACGAATCAGTGATGATGCGATCACAGCTGTTCCAAGAGAACTGCGTGAAGCGAGCTATGCGATGGGAAGCACCCGTTTTCAAGCGATCTTCCGCGTTATCCTTCCTTCTGCAAAGCAGGGGATCATATCAGCTGTCATCTTGGGTATGGCCCGTTCTTTAGGTGAAACAATGGCTGTTGTTATGGTTATTGGAGGAGCGGTTCAGCTTCCTCCTGATTTGTTCACATCAACACACGTCCTGACAAGTTATATCGTAAGCTTTATCGTAGATGTTCAAGCAGGATCAACTTACTATAATGCTCTTTATATGATGGCATTCTTGCTTCTTATCATCTCGATGATCATGATTGTCATCATTCGAAGACTTCGAACAAAAGGGGTTTCATAATGGAAGCAGCAGCTGGAAAAAACATAAAAAAACGAAAAGCAAGATATACGCTGGATAAATTGTTTACAGGATTATTGTGGGTTGTTATGATTGCCATCTTTGCAGTGATTTTTGCTATGCTCTTTAAGATTATGGCAAAAGGGTTAATGCTTCTAACACCAGATTTCTTCTGGAAGCTGCCGGATGATATTGAAGTAGGCGGGGGAATCGGGCCTTACCTTTTCAACTCTTTCTACGTGTTAATCATTTCTCTGATTATCTCCATTCCTATTGGGGTTGGATCTGGAATTTACCTTGCTGAATATGCTCCTCAAAACCGTTTCACTGAATTTATCAGAACGTGTGTTGAGAGCCTGGCTTCTGTTCCATCCATTGTTTTTGGTGTATTTGGGTATATGCTGTTTGTTGATACGTTCCAAGTCGGTCAAACGATCCTTGGTGCTGGAGTAACCCTTGCCCTATTAAATCTCCCGGTCATCGCCCGTGTAACAGAAGAGGCAATCCAATCTGTTCCGAGAGAATTGAGAGAGGCCTCTTATGCAATGGGTGCAACAAAATCAATAACGATTAACCGCGTTGTCATCCCTGCTGCACTCTCTGGTATTCTAACAGGAATCAGTCTTGCGGCATGCCGCGCATTTGGTGAATCGGCTATCATCCTTCTTGCAGGCGGAACGAACTTTTCTGGTGCAATGGGAGACTTTAACCTGACTTCACCAGGCGGAACGCTTCCTGTTTACCTATGGTACATTCAATCAACAGGTCTTGTAGCAGATGCCTCCCAAATAGCGGATAAATCGGCAGCCATTCTTGTAGTTATCGTTCTTGGTATCAGTTTATTAACGAGAGTTCCAATCTGGATTCGGGATAACAGCATGAAACGCAGACCATCGAAATAATCGAATATCCAAATCAAAAGCTTAAGGAAAAATGACCTCCTTAAGCTTTTGATTTATGTATCCCTTTAAACGTTCGGATTTACTTCAGAAAGGCCAAACAGCAAGCCTTGGGTATCTAAGCAATAGGCAATGTAGCCCATCCCTGCTATAGCTGTTTTTGGTACGACAATTTTTCCGCCATTTTCCTCAACCTTTTTCATGTACTCTTCTACAGATGGGACCTCTATTGAATTAGTCGTTCTTGAAGCACCATCAGGAGATTTCATTAGTCCTCCATCAATACCAGGGCTATCTTTTTCGCCTGACGTAATAAACCAATAATCTTGCGGTCCAGGAATTTTTTCGAATTTCCAGCCAAAGCTGTTTGAATAAAACTCAATTGCTTTCTCGGGATTGGGTACTTGAAAATCAAATCTCAGTACTCTGTTCATTTTAAAGCCTCCTCATTTGTTAATCAAAAGTTCCCTTCAATAAAAAGACATTCGCCAAATTACAGCGAATGTCCTTTCGATCAATTGTTACTTGGCGGGTAAACCTTCCAGGCAGATAAATCTATTTCCTCTTTATTGAGTAATTCCTTAGGGAAGATAAAAGTCCACGGCTTGCTCGTATTGGCGTTTACTTCTAATCCGGCAGTTTGGAAGGCTCCTCTTGCAATGATTTCGCCTGTCGCATCTTCTACCACTAACGGCAGCTGCTCAAGCTGTATGTTTTTCATGCTTCCGTTTCGGATCAGAAGCGTCACATGCAAATCCTTTTGTTCCGTGAGAAGTGCTTCGAGTCCCATAATGTTGACTTCGTTCGGTTTAACCGGTTCAATGTTTTGAACAAGCTGCTGAAGCTTCGCTGTTTGCTCCTGTGAAATACTATTTTTCCATGACTCGTCCAAATCCAGCTTATGTTCATTGCGTGATTTCAATTCAAACGCTATTGTCCATCCGGAAGAAGGTACTGTTTTACCATCTATTAAAGAATCATGGTCAAAAATGAATCGCCAAGGTCTCGCACTCATTGAAGGAAGCTCGCCGAACCGCTCCATGTCAAATGTTTCTCTTGCAACTACCTGCTGTTCCTCATCAAGCAATAGGAGCTGCAGCATTTCAAATTTAATCGGCTGGGGAACAGTGCTTCGAATAAAGCCCGTAATGGTGAAAAAATCATCATATTCTTCAAGCTTAAAGCCTGTAATGGAAATTTGGTTTTCCTTCAGCTCAGGAAGCTGGTAGAGGTGAAATTGATAAACATATTGTTCTTGTTTGCTAATATCCCAGTCGGAGTGGATGGAAAGTGCTGTTTTTAACTTTGTGTCTGCTGTCATGCCTCTTGACCCTCCTCTTCCTGTGCTTTCATTATTAATGTCCGAAGATTCACCAGCAATTGATAGCGGTAATCTCTGAGCATGCCTTCAAATGCCTGGAATGCTTCAAGCTGGAATAAACGATAAGGATCTTCCTGGCCATATCCTCTTAACCCGATTCCATCCTTCAGTTCATCCATCACATCAAGGTGCCTGATCCAAGCTTCGTCTAGCAATGAGAGGGCAAATCCTTTGGCTGTATGAACCATCTCTTCATTTTCAGCAATTAATGAAAGACTTGTTCTGTAATTCACCAAATCTTCATCCATGAACAGTTCCAGTTCTCTGCGGTCTTTTTCATTCAGATCATCCACATTATAGCTTGTGTTCATCATTGAGTGAATCCGCCCGTGCAAATATTCGTAATCCACATTTTCCTTCATGCCTGCCTCGAAGAAGAAGCCATCCATAATGTCTTTATAAGCTTGTTCAAATTGTTCCATAATATATGGTAGAAACTCGGTATCTTTTAAAATATCATTTCGGATTCCATAAACCGCTTTTCGCTGCTGATCAAGATGATCTTCAAGCTTTAAAAGATGCACACGTCCGGAAAAATGATTATTTTCTACGCTTTCCTGCACTTTATTCATAAACTTCCTTGGATCCGGTGATGTAATAAATCCGGTTTCGTCTGTTTGCAGTTTTTTGACCCATTTCTCCAGCTCTTCATCGTCATACTGATTTAAAAGGTCATCCTCAAGTGAGACGATAAATTGAGAGGAGCCGGGATCACCTTGGCGTCCTGCGCGTCCTCGAAGCTGCATGTCAATCCGCTTGCTTTCATGTCGCTCGGTACCCAAAATGTGAAGCCCGCCAATCTCAGAAACACCTTCACCAAGTAAAATGTCCGTTCCTCGCCCAGCCATATTAGTAGAAATGGTAATTTGGCCTTTTTGTCCTGCAATGGAGATCATTCTTGCTTCCTGTTCCTCTGTTTTAGCGTTCAGCAGGGAGTGCGGTATGCTTGCTTTCGTCAGGATCTCAGAAACTTTTTCAGATTGTTTGATGGAAGTGGTCCCGATCAGGATTGGTCTTCCTGTTGCGTGAATCGTTTTGACTTCTTCGACAACCCTTTGATATTTATCCTTCAGAGTAGCATAGACAAGATCCGGCCCATCGCGGCGGATATTCGGTCTGTTTGTCGGAATTTCAATCACATCAAGATGATAAATATCCATAAATTCCTTCTGTGCAGGAAGGGCACTTCCTGTCATGCCTGAAAGGACCTGGTACATCCTAAAGTAATTCTGAACGGTAACTGTCGCTTGCGTCAGATTTTCCTCATTGATTTCCAGTCCTTCTTTTGCTTCAATCGCCTGATGAAGGCCGTTGCTTAAGTTTCTACCTTCCATCACACGTCCCGTAAAGGCATCAACCAGTTCTACCTTGCCTTCTTTGACGATGTAGTCCACATCTCGTCTTAGAATAAATTCTGCCTGGAGGGATTGATTTAAATAATGGTAAAGAATTTGATGCTCAGCTGAATAGAGATTATCAATGCCAAACATGTTTTCTACCTTTAACATGCCTTCTTCTTTCATGTGAACCTGGCGGGAAGGAAGATCTACTTCTACCTCTTCTCCAATCTTGAAGGACTTTGCAAGCATCGCTGTGATATGGAAAAGCTCAGTTGATGCTCCGGATTTGTTCGCGATAATAAGCGGGGTTCTCGCTTCATCAATCAGGATGCTGTCAATCTCATCAATGATTGTATAAGCTTGTCCGCGCTGTACTTTTTGAGAAAGATGAGAAACCATATTGTCGCGCAGATAATCAAACCCGAACTCATTGCCTGTTCCGTATGTAATGTCGCAGCGATAAGCTTCCTGTTTTACAGGAACATCAGTACCGGATTGATTTAAGCCGACTGTTAATCCAAGAAAGCGATGGATTTGGCCCATTAATTCAAAGTCGCGTTTGGCAAGGTATTCATTGGATGTAATAACATGTACTCCCTTTCCAAATAAAGCGAAAAGAAAGCTTGGCAGAGTGGATACGAGGGTTTTCCCTTCCCCGGTCTGCATTTGGGCAATGCTGCCGTCTGAAAGGACAAGGCCGCCAATTAGCTGAACATCATAATGGCGCAGGCCAATCGTTCGTTTGGCTGCTTCACGGACAATTGCAAAAGCGTGCGGACGGATCTCTTCCATTGATGCGCCGCCTTGGAGGGATTCCTTAAGTTCAGAGGTTTTTAACTGAAGTTCTTCGTCTGAAAACGTTGAGTAAGTCGCTTCCAGTGCGTTGATTTTCTCTACGGATCGATATAGTTTTTTTGTTTCGGAACGGGATTTAAGTTCCATGTATTTGTTATATAGTAGTGACATCTTAGACGCGCTCCCATTTTTAAGTATCAATAATCTCCGTCATTATAACATAGTTCGCAAAAATCATTGGCAGAATTTCAATTATTTGCTTAGGAAATATCAGCCTCAAAGCAAGAGTAGTATTTAATTTTTAAAGCAATTGTGATATTGTGTACTAGGTAGTTTTTAATATAGCAACGCAAAAAAGGGCATGCTGTACTTAGGAAGATTTTATATATAAAGGAAGAAATGCGGATTTTGCCTTTAAATTGTAACGTAATCGTTCGACATGCGCTGACAAAAAACTGCTATAGTGTGCTAAAATGAATGAGTGTTTGACCATTAATACTATTAAGGAGAAGATAGTGTATGAAAGTGCCTATGTTAGATCTTTCCGAACAATATATGAACTTGCGGGATGAAATGCTGCAGGTGATGGATGAAGTAATGAAATCCTCCCGATTCATCCTGGGTGATAATGTGAAAAAATTAGAATCTGACGTAGCCGAAACGAGCAATGTGCCTTACGCAGTTGGAGTAGCCAACGGAAGCGACGCATTACATATTTCACTGCAGGCTTGCGGTGTAAAAGCAGGCGATGAAGTTATTACAACTCCATTTACATTCTTTGCAACAGCTGGTGCCATTGCACGCTGTGGAGCAAAGCCTGTATTCGTGGACATCGATCCTGTAACATTTAATATTGATCCAACTCTTATTGAAGAAAAAATCACACCAAATACAAAAGCAATCATTCCGGTTCATCTATATGGCCAAATGGCTGAAATGGATAAAATCATGGAGATTGCTGAAAAGCATAATCTTTATGTTGTCGAGGATGCCGCTCAGGCAATTGGTGCAACTTATAAAGGAAAGAAAACTGGTGAGTATGGCCATACAGCAACTTACAGCTTCTTCCCTACAAAAAACCTTGGTGCATACGGCGATGCAGGAATGATCGTTACAAAACACCAAGAAATAGCTGATGAAATGAGAGTAATCCGCGTACATGGCGCAAAAAGAAAATATTACCATGACATCCTGGGCTATAACAGCCGTCTTGATGAGCTTCAGGCCGCAATCTTAAATGTGAAATTCCCTCACTTAAGCGAGTGGACAGAAAAGCGCAGAGCGCATGCTGACCGCTATACTAGATTGCTGAAGGAACGCCTTGGCACAAAGGTTGTCACACCTATCGAAGAAAGCGACCGCTACCATGTTTTCCACCAATACACAATCCGTGTGGAAAGACGCAATGAGCTTCAGGAATTCCTGAAGGAAAACGGCGTAGCAACTATGATCTATTATCCAAAGCCGCTTCATATTCAGCCGGTATTTGCTGACCTTGGCTTTAAAGAGGGAGATTTCCCGATTTCTGAGCAGGCTGCAATGGAAGCTATTTCTCTTCCGATGTTCCCTGAATTAACAGAAGAGATGCAGGATATTGTCGTAGACGCGATCGAAAAATTCTATAAGTAAGACGCATTTCTAGTCGGCAGGGGCACCCCCTCTGCTGATCATCTTATATATATCTTGTTTTAGCTGCCCTTAAGAGGTTTAAGGGCTGCCAAAAAAGGATATACAAATAAGTCGCCTTTTATCAGTAAAAGGGGCTTGTTTATTATTTTTACAACCAAGGAGCTAATGAATGAGTACTGAAAAACGAGATCACTTATACGAGTACGTTCTGTATTTTTGGAGAAAGAAGTGGCTATTGATCGGGATTCCGGTTGTTGTAGCACTCTTGGCATTTGGTCTTTCTCAGGTAACAAGCAAAGGCTATCATGGGGAAGCTACCTTCTCGACTGGTAAAATCACTCTTGCATCGCTCGCGGATCCTGAACTCCTTCAAGCAAATTACAGCAAGGAATTCGGAAACAAGCTTACGGTTGAGCCAATGGAAAAATCGAAAGTGAAATTCACTGTAGATGCGAAAGATAAAGCAACAGCAGACAGCATTCTTAATAAAGCATCTGCTAAGTATATTAAAGCCCTTCAGGACAATTATTCTTTTAGAAAGAAATTAACTGAAGAAGGGTTAGCTGGAAATAAGAAAATGCTTGCAAAAGCTACCAAAACTTACAATGAAATTCAACCTAAGCTGCTCACAGACGGGCCGAATATGCCTCCTGAACAGTATGCTTTGCTGGCAGAAGCTGTAACCAAAACAGAAAAACTTATCTCAGATAAAAATTCTTCCATAATAGGCAGCACGTATGACTTAGAAGAATTTGAAAAGCCAGACGTAATGAAAAAAGACGTCAGCAAGCAATCGAATCATGCAAAAGCAAACACTATCATCGGATTCGTATTTGCCTTGTTTTTGACCATTTTAGGACTAATGCTGGCAAAATACATGCGTGATGCAAGAGAGGGTAGAAGGCATGACTAATTTTGCAGTAGTTGGAATGGGCTTTATCGCCAAAAAACATATACAAGCTATTGAGGATGCTCCTGATGCAAAGCTGATTGCGGTTTGTGATACAAACCCAGACAGGCTGACTGAGTACGAAGGCAAAGTAAATACGTACACAGATCTTGAGGATATGCTGAAAAACCAGGAGGACCTTGATGTTGTGAACATTTGTACTCCTTCTGGGCTTCATGCTCCGCTTGCTGATCTTGTTGCCCGTTATAAAAAGCATATTGTGATGGAAAAGCCAATGAGTTTGACAACAGAGGACAGTGAGAGAATCAACCAGGCAGCACGCGAAAACGGCATTAAATTGGCTGTTGTCCATCCAAACCGTTTCCGTCCTGTTATTCAGCTGCTTCGCAAGGAAATGGACTCCGGAAAATTCGGCAAGCTCAGCCATGCGAATGTAACAGTAAGATGGAACCGTAATCAGGAGTATTATGATCAGGCTCCTTGGCGCGGCACAAAGAAATTTGACGGCGGCGTTTTGATGAACCAGGCCATTCATAACCTGGACTTGCTTCTTTGGTTTATGGGTCCTGTGAAAAGTGTCCAAGCGATGGCGGCAACAAGATTTCGCAACATTGAAACAGAAGATCTTGCAGCAGGTGTTGTCGAGTTCGAATCAGGCGCACTTGGAATTATCGAAGCTGCAACAACGATTTACCCGAAAAACCTTGAAGAATCCATCTCTATTTTTGGAGAAACAGGAAGCGTAAAGATCAGCGGCAGAAACGCTAATTTTATCGAGACTTGGGATTTTGAAGGAGTATCTGATGAGGAAAGAGAAAGCCTCGTTCAGATGATTAAAGCTGATCCATTCGGTAAACCGGGCCATCAATGGATCATTGAAGATATGGCCCAAGCGGTAAAGGAAAACCGCGAGCCTATCGTAACAGGTGAAGACGGACTAGCACCGGTTAGATTAATCAATGCTTTACTAGAGTCTGCAGAAACAGGCAAAAAGGTGCAATTAGACAAGGAGATGAACGTCCATGGGAACTCAGTTAAATGAGTTGCTTTCTAAGATAGAGTCAAAAAACGCAACGATTGGTGTCGTTGGGTTAGGTTATGTAGGTCTGCCGCTTGCGGTTGAAAAAGCGAAAGCTGGTTATAAAGTAATCGGATTTGATGTTCAGCAATCACGCGTGGACATGGTAAACGAAGGAAATAACTATATCGGTGACGTTGTAAATGAGGACCTGAAGGAAATCATTGATAACGGCCTTCTTGAAGCAACAACCGATTATTCTAAAATTCAGGAAGTAGATGCTGTAGCGATCTGTGTGCCAACACCGCTTGATCACCATCAGCAGCCTGATACTTCTTATGTAGAAAGCTCTTCCAAGCAAATTGCGAAATTTGCTCACGCTGGCATGCTTGTTGTGCTTGAGTCTACAACATACCCTGGTACAACAGAAGAAATCGTTGTTCCTGCATTCCAGGAAAAAGGCTATGTGATCGGAGAAGATATCTTCGTAGCATACTCTCCAGAACGTGTCGATCCAGGCAACAAGCAATTTAAAACAAAAAATACGCCAAAGGTTGTCGGCGGCGTAACTGAAAACTGCACAAAGGTTGCTTCTTCTTTATACCGTCACGTGCTTGAAGGCGAAGTATTCGAAGTTTCAAGCCCTGCTGTTGCTGAAATGGAAAAAATCTTTGAAAATACGTTCCGTCATATCAATATTGCTCTAGCGAACGAAATGGCTATTCTATGTGAACGTATGGGCATCGACGTTTGGGAAGTAATCGACGCAGCGAAAACAAAGCCATACGGATTCATGGCGTTCTATCCAGGTCCTGGTCTTGGCGGACATTGTATCCCAATCGATCCATTCTACCTGACTTGGAAAGCCAGAGAATATAACTACCACACTCGATTGATTGAGCTTGCTGGCGAAATCAATAATGCTATGCCTGAACACGTTGTAGAACGCAGCATGCGCATCCTTAATAAGGATGGAAAAGCACTTCGCGGCGCAAACGTTGTTGTTCTTGGCGTTGCTTATAAAAAAGACATCGACGATGTTCGTGAATCTCCGGTTCTGAACATTTTGGAAGGTCTTTATTCAGAAGGCGCTGACGTGAAAGTAGTCGATCCTTTCGTATCTTCATTCAAATGCCTTGGAGACAAAATTGAAACCCTTCCTTTAACAGAAGGCTTGCTTGACGAAGCAGATCTCGTGCTTCTTACAACAGACCACTCAACGTATGACTATGAAATGATTGCGAAGCACAGCAAATCATTATTCGATACACGCAATGCAATGAAGGATGTAGAAAACAAGCCTGCAAGATATACAAAACTATAATAGGAGCGTTTACCTATGAACGTTATAGATTCTTCTGTAAAACTTTCTGAAACCGTTAAGCTTGGCCATTTCAATGTGATTGAAGAAGGTGTGCAAATCGGAAGCAATGTTACGATTGGCAGCCATGTTACAATCTATGCCGGCACAATCATTGGCGATGGCGTCCGTATTGCGGACGGCGCAGTAATAGGAAAACAGCCGACTCCTGGGAAAACCAGTACGGTTAAGCTGACATCTGCAATGCCTGCTTTAGAGCTTGGCGATCAGGTTACAATCGGCAGCAATGCTGTTCTATACGCTGGTGCAAAAATCGGTCATTCTACATTGGTAGCTGACCTTGCCAGCGTCCGTGAAAATGTTGAAATTGGGTCTGAATGCATCGTGGGCCGCGGCGTGACAGTTGAAAATCATGTCAAAATCGGCAGACGTGTAAAAATTCAATCAAACTCTTATATAACGGCTTATACAGAGCTTGAAGATTTCGTCTTTATCGCTCCTTGTGTGACAACAACAAATGATAACTTCATGGGACGGACGGAAGAGCGCTTTGACAAAATCAAAGGTGCGACAGTTAAAAAAGGAGCCCGTGTAGGCGGCGCGTCTATTATTCTTCCTGGAATTACAGTTGCAGAAGAAACATTTGTTGCCGCTGGTGCCCTTGTAACGAGGGATACTGAGGCAGAAACTGTTGTCAAAGGAATTCCAGCCAAGTTCTTACGCCCTGTTGACAAGCGGGAGTTGTTATAGTTTGCTGAACCAGCTAAAACGTTTAGGAGGGGATTCCCTCCTTTATGCGTTTATGAATGTGGGAACGAAGATCATTGCATTTTTTATGCTTCCGATCTATACCTCTTATCTTGGTACAGAAAGGTATGGACTGCTTGGAGTAATGGACAACTATACGTCCTTATTAACCTTTATGGTTATTTTTGGGACAGACGCCGCCCTTGCCTATTATTATTTCAATACTAAGGATGCCAATAGGCGGCTTTTATATGTCCGGAATGTAATGAACCTTCGGCTTGCCATCATTGTTTTGTCTTTTGCAGCAGTATTTGTGTTAAGTCCTGTACTGCCAAATCTGCTTTTTAAAACCGATCTTTATAATAGTTCTCAGCTCATGTTTTTTATTTATATTAACTTGATCATCCTGCTGTTAGATACAGTAGGGACGTTAATATTGACTGTTTTAAGATATGAATACAAAACCATTAAAGTCGTGGTTTTTACTGTTCTTAAGATGGCCTTAATTGCGGCTTTGTCCTATGTGATTTTACGATTCTTTATGAAGGATATTGAGGGAGCCCTATTTGCAAGGATCATAAGCGGCGCTCTTATTATTTTGTTCCTGCTCCGGCAGGCCGCATCCTATTTCAGATTTCAGTTTGATAGAGAAGTAATGAGGGATATGCTCAGGTACGGCGCACCGCTTGTGCCTGCTTCACTCTCTTTTTGGGTGATAATCAGCTCAAATAGTGTCATTCTGCAATTCATTCAATCTCCGGTCGAAGTTGGCCTTTATCAAGCTGCCATAAGGTTTGCGGCACTAATCTCTCTTGTCACAAGCGGAATTCAAATGGCGTGGCGGCCTTATTCGATGTCAATGAAGGATAAGCCGAATGCAAAAGAAATGTTCTCAAAGGTTTATATCATTATTCTGGTGCTTGGCGCTTTTGGTATTCTTGGTGTTGCAACAGTCATGCCTTTTGTTATAAAGATGCTTAATGCAGAATTTCACACAGCCTATCAATATGTACCGCTCTTATCAGCTGCTACATTTCTGAATTTCTACTATCTCATCATCTCTGTCGGAATCTTTATTTTAAAGAAAACAAAGTACATCACATATGCCTTTGTGGCAGGAGCCATTATTGATGTTGTGCTGAACCTGGTTCTAGTGCCGTTCTACTCTATTTGGGGATCTGTTGCAGCATACTTGCTTTCTTACATGGCTGCGATTGTGTACATTTTTTATAAAAGCCAAAAAATTTACTATGTGCCCGTATCGTTTATGAAATTGAGCATTCTGTTTCTAGGTTCAGTAGCAGGCTCGATCTATATGGTCTACTCACAGCTCAATCAGCTGCCTTGGTGGCACATTGCCATCGTTTGGCTAGTATTTCTAGTATTGCTTGGTATAACAAGAGTTGATAAAGATTTGTTAAGGAAAAATACAGTCCAATCAAATTAGGTGATTTCATTGAATAAAAGTAATGTGATTCTTCGGGAAGATGGAAAATGGTATACAAAAGAACTTGATGCCGGTACGCTTTCCTTTAGAGGATACGTGAAGCACAAAGGCAAGATTTATACTTCTGAAAATATCGAAGGTTTATTTGCATCTGCTTCTTTAACAAAAGAGTTTTTAGAAGAAACCATCGGAGAATTTGCGATCATCCTTCAAAAAGAGGATGAAGTGATTGCTGCTGTGGACCGGAAACGGACCATTCCGCTTTTCTACAATAAAAGTCAGTACGGGGCATGGCAGATTACTGACCACCTTCCAAATTCCTATCTTAAAAAAGAGCAGCTGCACGAAGCTTCTGTGATCGAGTTTATTACAACAGGCTATTCCGCTAATGAGCGGACCCTTTCTAAAGATCACTTTCAAATTGAAGCAGGCCAGCTGGTGAAAGCGGGAGGCAGTGAATTAGAAAAAGTGCGCTATTTTTCTTACTATCACACTCCGAAATCCATTGATCTGAAGCAAGCAGCTGATGAGCTTGCCAGCGTGTTTAAGGAAATCTTCCATGATTTGAGTATTCGTTTGAAAGACCGTTCCATCATCATTCCTCTCAGCGGAGGCTATGATTCCCGTA
The DNA here is from genome assembly GCF_049220665.1 of Chryseobacillus diguaensis. NCBI lineage: Bacteria > Bacillati > Bacillota > Bacilli > Caryophanales > Bacillaceae > Chryseobacillus > Chryseobacillus diguaensis. The sequence goes on along the minus strand of NZ_JBMKNV010000004.1, from coordinate 197,649 downwards.
TTATTGCCTTGCTTTTAAAAGATGCAGGCTTTAAGAAAATAAAAGCTTTTACTTATGGAAAACCTAATAGTGCAGAAGCGAAAAAAAGCGAGGATATCGCAAAAAGGCTCGGCATTGAATGGACGATTGTCCCTTATCAAAAATTAGACTGGCAAAAATGGTATGCTTCATCTGAATGGAAGGAATATGAGGAGTATGCCACCAACATTTCCTCTATGGCCCATATTCAGGACTGGCCTGCTGTTAGGGATATCATTAGGAAATATCCGGATGAGAAGCATGTTTTCATTCCTGGGCATTCCGGTGATTTTACCGCAGGAAGCCACATTCCATATGAACTTACGCTTGAGAAAGAATACAAGCTTGATGAAATTGTCAGAGAAATTACAAAAAAGCATCATCGTTTGTGGGACGTGCAAAACAATCAGCTTTGGGACCTTGTAAAGAAGGAAATAAAAGGCTCTATCGCTCATTTGCCATATACAACTAGAGAAGAAGCAAGCTCCGCTTTTGAATTTTGGGACTGGAAGGAACGGCAGGGGAAATTTATCATCAACTCTTTAAGAGTGTATGATTATTATAATCAGGATTGGGACATTCCGCTTTGGGATGACCGACTGACTGCCTTCTTTTTAAACGTGCCTGTCCGCTACCGCTTTAAAAAGTATTTGTACGATTATACGCTGCACCAAATGTATCCGCATTATTTCCCGGAGCCTAAGGATCCAGAAGGAACCGTCCGATCTGTGCAAAATAAATACGGCAGGCTCTACCCATTGCTGAAAAGAGCCTATCAGCAAAAAGAACAGCTGATGAGATACCATAAAGATCCGATGGAATGGTACGGGATCACGGGAAGCTACATGAGCTATTTAAATTCGCTTTCGTTTACATACGACAGGGCAAAATTTAAAAATCCTTACAACATCAATTCGATATTGGTGAAAAATTATATTTCTCAATTTAAAGGGTGATAAGATGAAAATCCTTACAATTTTAGGAGCACGACCGCAGTTTATTAAAGCAGCCCCGGTTTCAAGGGAAATCCGCAAGCAGCATACTGAAGTCATTGTTCATACAGGACAGCATTACGACCAGAACATGTCTGATATCTTTTTCGAAGAACTGAACATTCCAAAGCCGGATTATCTTTTAGCTGTTGGATCAGGCTCACATGGCCTTCAAACAGGGAACATGCTGATCAAAATCGAAGAAGTTATCCAAAAAGAAAACCCGGATTACGTTCTTGTATACGGTGATACAAACTCTACTCTTGCCGGAGCACTTGCAGCAGCGAAGCTTCACATCCCGGTTGTGCACATTGAAGCAGGACTTCGAAGCTTCAATAAAAAAATGCCGGAAGAAGTGAACCGCATTTTAACGGACAATGTTTCTGAATTCCTTTTCTGCCCGACTGATACAGCTGTGCAGAACCTGAAAAACGAAAACATCACGAAAAATGTCATCAATGTTGGCGATGTGATGTATGATGCGGTTATGTACAACACAAAGCTTGCTAAAGATTCTAAAGTGCTTGAAAAACATGGTCTTGAATCTAAGGGTTATCATCTTGTCACTCTTCACAGAGCGGAAAATACCGATTTCCCTGAAAAAATGAACAGCATCATTGAAGCGTTCAAACAGATTGATAAAACTCTTGTCTGGCCGATTCATCCGCGCACAAAGCACAAGCTTGAAGATTACGGAATCAATCTTAAAAATGTGCCAAATCTAAAAGTCATTGAACCAGTCGGTTATTTGGACATGCTAAGCCTAGAAAGTGAAGCAGAGAAAATCCTTACAGATTCAGGCGGTGTTCAAAAAGAAGCTTACTTCCTTAAAATTCCGTGTGTGACCCTTCGTGAAGAGACAGAATGGGTAGAAACAGTAGCAAACAAAGGAAATGTCCTTGTTGGCTCTGACACCGAAAAAATCGTTGCAGCTGCAAACAGCGAGTTTGTTTCTGATTATGATAAAGTTTTCGGCGACGGCAACAGTGCTGCCCATATTGTTGAATACTTAGAAAAATAAAAAGGACAGATTTAACTCTGTCCTTTTACCTTGATCAATAAAGGAGATTATTAGGTACATGATATATATCCTGATATGGATAATGGTCCTTGTCCTGTCTTTTTACTTATTTAAAAAAGTCGGCGGATCCATGTCCTTATTAACCCCTAACTTAATATCCCTGACGTTTTATTATTCTCTGTTCCTTTCGTCTTTCTGTGGAGCACTGCTCATCGTATTGAATATTGATGACCACTATATGATTCATCTCTTGTCTGATGATATTTATCGCTATATGGGCTTTTTCATCATTTGCTTCATTATGGTGTTTATGCCGCTGACTATGTTCATCTTCAGCAGGTTCTTCGGCTTTCAGGCAGACAAGGAATTCAGGAATTATATTGAAGCACCGATCTACCGGGAAGAAAATCCGAAATTGCTGTTTTTGCTTTATGTCGGCTTAACGCTGCTGGCAGTCGGTGCAGTAGGGTATACGGTCCTGAAGCTGCATGGCCACGTACCTCTTCTTGAGCTGGTTAAAGGCAACAGAAGCGAGCTTGGAGCAATGAGGATCGCAGCTAGCCGTGATTTTGGAAGCAGTACGATTATCCGGAATATTTTCGGAGTAGCACTTGCTCCAATTCTTTCGATGATTACATTCGTTTATTTTTATCAAAGAAAAGAACTGCGCTGGTTCATTCTTTTTGTCATTACTACAGGGGCAGCCGTGTTTATGCAGGTATATGACCTTGCAAAAGGACCGATCCTGTTTTACTTGATCATGGTGGTCCTGCTGTTAATCTACTTAAGGATTATCAAGCTGAACCTCTTTAAGCTTCTAGTGCTTGCTGGCTTCGGAGTTGTTTTGCTGGTTGCCATGTATGTTGTCATCATGGGAGTAAAGGATCCATCCCAGTTCCTTTCTTACAACAGAGGACCATTGGGCCGTTTGATGCTATCACAGATTGCACCTTTTTATCTGCATCTGGATCTGTTTACAAACAGACTTGATCTGCTGAACGGTAAAAGTCTTCCATCCTCAATCATTGGAATGTATGGCATCGAGCCTATTCGCTCAGGCAGACTGGCAATGGAGGTATTCTTCTCATCCCGTGTGAAAGAAGGAACAGCGGGAGTGCTGAACACACTGTTTGCCGGAGAAGCGTATGCCAACTTCGGTTACACAGGTGTTTTAATTGGAACCATGTACATTGGTTTGTACATCCAAACTATTTACATGATTTTCATCCGCATGCCGAAAACACCTTTGTTCCTATGCTTGTTTGTTTACTTCACGGTAAACATTCCAAGAACGGTTATTGGAGGCTTCGCAGACTTCCTATGGAATCCGCTGTGGATGGCGATATTGTTCATCTTCCTTGCACCATATACACTGATTAAACTGTATAATATTATACAAAAACGACGTTACCAGTTAAAAAGTGAACCAAGACCGCGCTGATGAATCAGCGTGGTTTTTTTGTGCAGATAATAATAAAGTAGGTATAAATTTCTACTGAATTCTATTATTGTCTAGCTCCAGCGCTTGCCTTAGTCTATACAAGGCGCTTGCGCTTTTCTTATGTAAAATCTACAAAAAATTTACATTCTATCTAGTTCTTATGAATTATAATGAAAGAGTCCCAACTATATTCATTTGAAGGATGGAAAAGGAAGATGACTAGAAAGTCTTTAACGGCTCTTTTTTTTGTATTAAGCCTTTTGATGGTGCTTGTTTCAGGATGCGCTCAGGCAGATGAAAAAGGAAAAGCTGCAGAAACAATGAAGAACGTATATGCCGCTGCTGAAAAGCATGACAAAAAAACATTTAAGGATCTATTCAGCCACTCGAACATTGCAGATGAAGAGCTGAATCTCAGCATGATCATGTTCGGTGATAAAGCAGATGCAGCAGGCGGAATCAAAAACCTGAAATTCACGGAAATCCCAAAAGATAAATTAAAGGACGATGCAGCAAAAATGCTGACTGACCAATATAAAGACAACTGGCAGGTTGTTTACGAGGAATCGAAGGTTAGTACACCTTATTTTTGGATCATTCAAAAATTAGACGGCAAATATTATGTGGTAAACGGTGATGAGTCTGCTAAGAAGGATATAGTGAAGGAATAGAAGGGCTGCTGATGATGAATCAGCGGCTTTTCTTTTTGAGGGAACAGTGAACTGTCTAAAATCCAGCTTAATAAAGCGATGATTTTTCCAGTAATATGGATAATCTATCCAAATAACCCGAAAATCTACCCAAAATGAGCAGTAATTTATCTAAAACTGCCGAAAATCTATCCAAAAACAGAGATAATCTATCCAAATAAGCCAAAAATCTATCCAAACCGACCACAGTACCACGAGCACGACCCAATGCACCACGAGCCCAACCCCAGCCCGCGAGCCCAACCACAGTCCACGAGCCCAAAACCACAGCCCGCGAGCCCAACCACAGCCCACTAACCCGACCACAGTCTGCGAGCCCATCCCCATAAAAAAGGCCAGCCCTCAAAATAGCGGCTGGCCTTTCATTCATATCATTACTGCGAAATTTCTGTTCCTGGATAATAATGCTTAATAATAGCCTCAGCATCATACCCCTTTTCAGCAAAGCCTTTTGCACCGTATTGGCTCATTCCAATGCGGTGACCCCAGCCTTTGCCATTTAGCGTGATGGAAGCTGGATCAGCATCCTGGCTCACTGTTCCTGAAGCAGTCTGAACCTGAACAGTTGAATCACCCACAGTTGTTTCGCCGCTTGCTGTCATGACAGCAGCACCTTTTACAGAGTATTGCTTTTGGGTGCTGGCGGCTCCTTGAACAGTAAAGCTTTGCGCGCTGTTCATTGTAAACCAGTTTGATTTTAGGTAGCCATAGCTGTTTGATGTAGTAGGGAAGAGGTGACGGATAGTGTTTTCATTGCCGGTTTTTGTAACCGTTCCGGCAGAAGTCACCATTGTGACACTTCCTACTTCACCATTGGCCCCTGTAGGGTTGGCAGTAATGCCAAATAATACTGTACCATCAGGAAATCCGAAGCTTTTTAAAAGAGTGCTTGAACGGAACGTTTCTGTCCAGTTAGAAAGCGGTGAATTCTCATATGGATCGGAAACACTGACGAGATAAGGAACCTGTGCAGAATTCCACACATCGCCTATATTGGCTGTTTTACCCCCGCTTGTAGAGAAGAAATATGCTTGAACGGTTTTGCCGTTATATTTTACAAGCTGCCCTTTCGTAGCGTCAACTGCTGCATTTGTATCTTTAGCTTCACTGCTATAGCCGCTGTATACCTGGCTTGCAGGAGTACTGGAAACAGTTTTGCTTGCATCGGCATAGCTTCTTGCCACAATTGCCTGTGCTTTTAATGCTTCCATTGGCCAGCCTGTCGCCATCTCATTTGGCACGACGCCTTTAACATAATCCTCCATGCCTAAAATATTATAGAGAGTCGCTGTACTGCCGCTGCCTTTTAATTCAGCGGATCCTCTAAATTGGCTGATTGCCTTTTTTCCGCTTTTCAAATAAGAGAAAAGGGAGAGGGAAGTCGGTGAATCCGCTAATAGAGTTGTAGAAGAAGAGACCCAGCCTTTGCTGCCGTCTGAAAGCTGAATGTTGTACCAGACTTCACCTGAACTGTTTTTAAAGGAAGAAAGATATTCTGCTGCATCAGACTTTTTCATCGTTCTGATTGAAGGATAGTCAGTTGCAGAGGCACCTTTGTAAACATTTGTAGGAGCAGTAAACTTCGCATACTTTGCTGCAGGATTTTGGATTTCTGAAAGCCTGAATCCATTCCGGGCAGAATAGGTGTCATTTCCTGCAGTTAGCGTTGTAACAGAATTTGATGAAGAAATGCTTACATACAGCTCTGGAACAAGAAGTGTTTTTTCACCAGAAGTCAGGTTTTCCAGTTCAAAAAGAGAGTTTAGCTTGAAAGGGACATTTGATCCGGATCCTAAGCTTACTTTTACTTGATTCGTATAAGTCGGTTTTTCATAAGCAAATGCATTGGATTGAAAGCTAAAAAGCAGGCCTGCCGCTAAGCAGGCACCGCCGATCCACTTTTTTGAAACCATGGTGTTAGTTCACCTCGCCGTTTTGCTGCTGAAGCCAGCCGGCTTTGCCGTTCGTTAATTGGACATTGATCCAAATAGCTTTTGTTTGGCGATTTTGGAATACTCCAAGATATTTTACTTTTTGGCCTGTTGCAACAGTACCAATCGTTTTGTAGCCTGTCGTATTTGCTCCGCTGTAAACGGAAGCCGTTTTCGTAATGGTAACAGAGGTTGGTTTCGTTACAGAGCTGTAGCTGATATCATTTGCTGAAATCCAGCCGAATTGATTTGGGGCATATTCCACTCTGTAGAACTTTCCATTTGATGCAGTTACTTCCTGTAATACTTTAAGAGATTGAGAGATAGAGCCTGTATACACCACTTTATATTGATATAAAGCTCCAGAATGAATTTCAGCTAATAATGATTTCACATAAACCTGGCTAGGCAGGGATGGGATACTTGTATTGGTATCTTCAAGAGCCTGGCGAAGGCTTGCTACATCAGATTCAAGCTTAGTAATCCGGTCCTTGGCAGGATTCAGCTGGGAGTTCACCCATTCCACACTCGCTAATACAACATTTGAAGCAGCAGATGTTTGAGTCAAAGGAGAAGCGACGCCTCCGATAAGAAGTCCCGCACCAAATACAAGAGCAATCGTTGACTTTTTCATTCGTTTAATATCCCCCTGTGAAATATTTTTCCACTCCGTTATAAATACCCTGTGCTGCACTTCTTCTGACGGAATCACTGCGAAGCCATGATTCTTCTGTCGGGTTTGAGATAAACGCCAGCTCAACAAGAACGCTTGGCAATTCATTGTGCTTCAGAACATAAAAGTTTGCTGTGTTTGTACCGCGGTTGTAAGTGCCGATCTGATTCGTCAAAGAGGCTGAAATAATTTTTGAAAGCTCTTGGCTTTTTGCCCCATTAAAGTTATAGGCTGTATTAAAGTACACTTCACTGCCTCTTACGGATTTGCTTGTGCTTGAATTTTGATGAACGCTGATAAACATGTCGGCATCTGAAGCGTTAGAAATGTCTGTGCGTTCGTACAATTCAAGGAAGGTATCGTCATCACGAGTATAAATGACGCTGGCTCCATTTTTCTCAAGCAAATCACCGAGATACTTGATTACAGCGAGGTTCACCGTTTTTTCATAAAGCTTTGTAGGACCGATTGCCCCGCTGTCTTTCCCGCCGTGACCTGCATCCAGTATAATTTTCTTGCCTTTAAGTCCCGTTGGAAGAACAGTGATCATCAGCTGATTTGACTTGTCTCTGACAGTAAACAGGTAGCCAGGTTCAGGTGTAACAATCAGGCTGCTGCCAGAATTCGAAATGCTTTTGATTCCCTTAATAGATGATGAAGGGAGATCGACTTGAATGCCGCTCGTATTCAGCTGAAGCGATCGATCGCTTAGAAGCTTGTACGATAGATTAAAAGATTTTGTTTTTGTAAAGCGCAATTCTGTATCAGTTCTGGATGTTGCAGCAATAACAGGATTTGTAAGAGCAGTCGGAATGAAGGTGCCTGTTTTGGCCGTTTCAATCCATCCTCTAGTCCCTTTGCTTGTTTCAACGTTCAGCCAGTTGTTCATCGGACGGAGAACTGTCAGTGTTTCACCTGATTTTACAGATGCCGCTGCCTTTGAACTCGCAGAAGCGGATTTATAAACAGTAGAGCTGCTTTTGGCGTAAACATATTGTCTGTCTGAAAGAGATTGATAGACTTCCCATTCAGGAACCCAGCCTATTTTTCCGTTTTCAGAAGTGATGTTCACCCATTTTTCGCCTGCATCGTTGATTGTTTCGCCCATTGCTGTTACTTTGCTGCCGAAGCGGAGCTTTTCAAGGAACGTGTTATTGTATCCTGCTCCAGTCCGCAATTCGGCCTGATAGGTTCCGACATATCTGCCTTCATTAAGAGGAATGGCTTTTTCGCTTAAAAGAGAAGCGGATATCCAGCCGAATGTGGTGGCATTCAGCTTGATTCGGTACCATAGCTCGCCTGCTTTGTTTGTAAATTGATCAACAACTTTGACGGCACTGCCATAATTCAGCGCAGCAATTTTCGGGTAGCTTGTTTCAGCGCCTTTGCGTACATTGGCACCTGAAGATTGAACATAATAAATACTGGATAGTGCTCGTTCAGTACTTGTATCCTGTTCCTTTACCCAGCCGAATTTTCCTGGAACATATTCGACTCTTAGCCATTTTTCATTGTATTTGTTAATGAACTCACTGATTGAAGGAAGTTCAAAATTAACGGGAGCTTGATAAACGACTCTATAGCGTGTTTCTGCACCGCTATGAATGATGGTTGGAGACAATTTTGCATAAACTTTTTTCTCCAGATCCTGCGGTTTAGCTGGTTCCTCAGGCTTAGCAGGTTCACTAGGCTTGGCAGATTTCAGAAGAGAAAGCTTGTCTGCTTCGACCCAGCCTTTTGTGCCGCTTGCAAGCTCTAGGCGGTACCATGGTTCTGAATTTGAATTGGTGATGTAATCAATGATTGTAACTTTTTCATTTGCGGTTAGTTTATGAACGGATTTGTAAGATGCTTCTGCGCCTTTTCTAACTTCAAGGCCCAATTTTGAAACGTAGCCAGAGTATGTATTTGGCTTTTTCTGAAGCTCTTCTAATGGAATCCAACCTTTTGAATTTGGTGTCTGTACGTTATACCAGATCTGGTTGTATTTTTTGTTAATGAAGGTTCCAAGTACTTGAACAAGTGCATTCTGTTCAAGCTTTTCCTTCACAGGGTAGGTGTTTTTTTCAGCACCTTTGAGTATTTCAGCTGTTGTTCCTGCTGCAAACATGAAAGGCTCAGCCTTTGTTTGCATTTTTACATTCACACTGTTTACCCAGCCTGTAACTCCTTGATGTACGACTCGATACCATTTTTCATTTTGCTGATTCGTAAATTGATCTATAACGAGGACTGTGTCTGATGCGGAAATGGTTTTAACTACTCGATACTCCGCTGTCGCACCCCGATGAATGGCAGCCTGTTTTTGGGTCTCCCCGATAAACGGCATGTTTTCAGCAGCACTTGCTGCCTGAGGTTGAATGGGCAATAAACTAAAGACGACTAGACATACTGCGATGACCCATTTTTGAAGCTTGATTTGTATTCCCTCCCCAATTTCTTTAACTGCTGTCTTCTTAAAAAAGGAGGCCATTCGAAAATAAGAGAATCATCTAAGGATTTCCATTTTCTGAAACTGCTAGTATGTAAAATCCCTTATCTCGAAAGAAAGCAACCATTATTAAGAGAAAGCTTTACAAAAAAATACCCTCTGAAATGAAATCAGAGGTATTTTTGTCTATATTTTAACAAACGTGTTACAACCTGTCTGCATAATTTAAGAAATATTTACATAAAGTTTAAAAATATACCTTTATTTGTAAAAAATATAGAATTATAATATTAGGTATTTTTTCAAAAATAGGGAAAATGACACTGAATAGGGTGGAATTGTATAAGTCCTATGAAATACACCCTGCGTAATTTGTCGAAATTACAATAAAAAAGGCAGTCTCCTTGTCGAGAGGAGGCTGCCTTCCTTCCTTTTCTATATTAATTAGTGGAATCTGTCCCAATCGATTCCTGCGAGTCTGAATTCATCGTACCGCCATTTTGATCATCACGGATACTGGTTGTTTTGTGGCCAAGGTGATCGCTCAGTTCCTTGCGAATTTCTTCAAGGCTTGTTTCATCAGGCTTATAATAATAGGTCGGGGTGTTCAAATCTGTTCCTTTCAGCTTCAGTTTTTGAATATCTGACGTGTTGAAGCCTGAATAGCTTTGCTGGAATCCGAGAATATCGGAAACCCTCATATTGGTCTCTACATTGCTTCCGATTTTTGCTGCAATATCATCGATCTTCAGGAAGTTTTGAGGAGCTGTTGCTTTTTTAATAATCGCTGTGATAATTTGCTTCTGGCGATCATTCCGGCCGAAGTCACCTCTAGGATCGCGTTTTCTCATTCGGGCATAGGCAAGAGCTTCTTCACCGTTTAAGTGGGCTTTACCCTTTTTGAAATAAATGCGCTTTCTGTTAATATCGCTGTTTTCCCAGAAATCAAACGGAACGTTAACATCGACTCCGTCAAGCTCATCAACAATATCTTTAAAGCTGTTAAAATTAACCTCCGCATAGTAATCAATCGGGATTTTCAGGAAGTTTTCTACTGTATCCACTGTCAGTTCTTTTCCTCCAGTAGAATAGGCAGCATTAATTTTTGTCTTACTTGTTCTTCCGGGAATGGAAACAAGTGTATCACGCGGAATACTCAGCATTTTCATCGATTTGTCTGCTGGATTTAAGGTGATGACAATCAGTGTATCGCTTCGTCCGCCATGGCCGCCGGTTGAGTAATCTTCAACCCCCATTAATAAAATGGAGACGGGATCCTTTGTAAGCTGAACGGCTTTTTCGCGCAGAGGTGATTTATTTCCCCGTTTCAGCTCAGAATAGGATTTATCAGCCTGAGTATAGGCGTTATAGGCAACATAGGCGAGGTAGCCTCCTATGCAGAGTATAATAATGAGCAACAGAAGAAGCACTCTTTTGATGATAGATTTTTTCTTTTTCTTTTTTTTCTTTCGCACTACTCGTCGATATTCTGTCATGTCCATCTTCTCCTAACGTACATCTTTTTCCAAATATGTAACACTTCCTTCGCTGATCGTACTCTGTCCATTTGTTAATTCTGTCATCCAGTCAATGAATTCCTGCTTATTTTCTTCCTCAACATAGGTTTCTATTTGCACATCCTCGAGATAATGCAAATCTTTCAGCTGATAGACGGATGACCGAAGTTCGTTTTCTGCTTTTCCAAGCCACGTATAATCAATCACTGTTTGCATCACTCGCATTAATCTTCTTTCAACAACGCCGATGGCATTTAATCCTTCTGAAACGGATTTCCCGTAAGCGCGGATTAGTCCTCCGGCACCGAGTTTAATGCCCCCGAAATAGCGTGTGACGACTACGACAGTATCTTTCAGCTGGCGTTTTTTCAATACTTCAAGCATTGGAACACCTGCTGTGCCGCTTGGTTCCCCGTCATCATTCGCTTTCTGAATTAAATCATGCTCGCCGATCATGTAGGCCGAACAGTTATGATTTGCATTCATATGCTGTTTTTTAATATTCTGAATAAAAGCTTGTGCCTCTTCCTCGCTAACAGCACGGCTGACATGACAAATAAATCGGGATTTCTGTATGATTATCTCATGCTCTCCGCTGCCTTTTACTGTATAATAGTGAGGTAGCATGCTTGTACACCTCCTGACAATGGTCAAGGTTCATTCATTTTTCTTTTCTTCTTATAAATGGCAAAAACCGCCCTTTATAAAGAAAAGCGACAATCTCATTTGATTGTCAGGCAAAACATGCTTATAACTAAGTTAACTGCATTACTCTATTATAAATCGAGCAAATAAGCACTTCAATGTTTATATGTAATTTACATATTCCAACCCATTAATATGGTAAAAATATGCTGCAAAATGACAATCAGGCATTGGAGGTAATTTCTGTGACTTCCAGAAAAATGGACTGCCAAGTATTGGATCAGATCTTAGAAAAGATGATTCAAACAGTTGATGGAAGCAAGGGTGAAATCTTTTCAATCGGTGAACAGTCCCGCGGCCAGTATGAATCGCTAGTCGAGGAATTGAAGCAAATAAAGATTCAGGTAAACCAGGTTATATCCGAGGGTGATTCACTGGAGGTTCATGCACGCCTTGCGAGAAAAAGACTTTCAGAAGTCAGCCGCAATTTCAACCGGTTTAGCGAAGACGAAATTAGGGAAGCGTACGAGAAGGCTCATACCCTTCAGGTAGAGCTGACAACGATGCAGCATCGGGAAAAGCAGCTGCGCGACAGGAGAGATGAGCTTGAACGCCGCCTTCTTGGCCTTCAGGAAATCATTGAACGCTCCGAATCGCTAGTTTCCCAAATCAGTGTTGTGCTGAATTATTTAAACCAGGATCTAAGACAAGTGGGCATGCTTTTAGAGGATGCTCAGCAGAAACAGGATTTCGGTTTACGGATTATTGAAGCACAGGAAGAAGAACGAAAGCGGGTATCAAGGGAAATTCATGATGGTCCAGCCCAAATGCTGGCGAATGTCATGATGAGGTCCGATCTCATTGAACGAACGTTCAGGGACAGAGGACAGGAGGAAGGATTTAAAGAAATTCGCAGTCTTCGCCAAAATGTTCGCAATGCTTTATACGAAGTGAGGCGAATTATTTACGACCTTAGGCCTATGGCTCTGGATGATCTTGGATTGATTCCGACTCTTCGAAAATACCTTGCTACAATAGAAGAATACAACGGCAAAACGAAAATCCATTTTCAAAGCATCGGTGAAGGGGAAGAAAGACGTTTGCCTCCGAGGTTTGAAGTGGCCCTTTTCCGGCTTGCACAGGAAGCTGTCACGAATGCCTTGAAGCACGCTGAAGCCACAGAAATTTCGGTAAAAGTAGAAGCGACAAGCGAAAATGTGAATCTAGTCATCAGAGACAACGGCAAAGGTTTTGAAATGAAAGAGCTGAAAACGAAGAAAAATAAATCATTCGGTCTCCTTGGAATGAGAGAAAGAGTCGAGCTTTTGGATGGCAAAATGACGATTGATTCCAAAATCGGACTTGGCACTTTTATCATGATTCAAGTGCCATCTGTCGTCTAATGAAAAAAATGTAAGCGAAAAGTCTTATATTTACTATGTATACTTTTTTGCTTTATTGCGGCAAACTAACGACAAAAGGCATATTGACGCGGTAGAGGAGAATTGGACTAGAATGAGAGTGGGGAGGCGTATATGAATGAGCATGAAGACAAGAATAGCCATTATTGACGATCATCAATTATTCAGAGAAGGCGTTAAACGTATTTTGGATTTTGAACCAAGCTTTGAAGTAGTTGCAGAAGGTGACGACGGTGACGAAGCAACACGCATCGTTGACGAGCACAAGCCTGACGTCGTAATTATGGATATCAATATGCCGAACGTAAACGGAGTGGAAGCAACAAAACAGCTTGTTGAAGCCAACCCTGAAACGAAGGTTATTATTCTTTCCATCCACGACGATGAAAACTATGTAACCCACGCTTTGAAAACAGGCGCACGCGGTTATTTGCTAAAAGAAATGGATGCTGACACACTAATCGAAGCTGTAAAAGTAGTAGCCGATGGCGGTTCCTACCTGCATCCGAAGGTTACACATAACCTTGTAAACGAATTCCGCCGTCTTGCAACAACCGGAGGAAGCGGCAGCGTTCAGCACATCCAGCCGGAGGTTCGCCGTCCATTACATATCTTAACCCGACGCGAGTGCGAAGTTCTTCAAATGCTTGCTGACGGCAAAAGCAACCGCGGTATCGGTGAAGCACTGTTCATCAGTGAAAAAACCGTTAAAAACCACGTGAGTAACATCCTGCAAAAAATGAACGTGAACGACCGTACCCAAGCCGTAGTTGTAGCCATCAAAAATGGCTGGGTTGAAATACGATAAGCGAATGCAAGAAGGAAAGCCTGTCTCCATCTGTTTGGAGATGGGCTTTTTTATTGTATGGTGGTTTCGATAAATTATTGTGGGTTTTAGATAGATTATTCCTGTATTTGGATAGATTTTCCCGCAGTTTGGATAGATTAATCAAAATTCCCGATAGATTATCCCGATTCTGATAGATTACCCAGTAATTAGGTTGCTGCCCCATCAAAAATCCCCCTGCATATCCCGTTTTACCGCTCCATCTTCTTAAACAAACGTTTAATTAACAAAGAAACTAATGAATTTCCATCCAAAGTTTAATAAACTATAAGTATTGTTTAAAATTTGTTTAAGGAAGGTTTCAACCAATTATGAAAACGGCTATTTTAACCGACAGTACAGCCTATATCCCTGAAGAGCTTCGGGAAAAATACCATATACATATGATTCCTCTGAGCGTTGTTATTAGCGGAGAAACCTATCAGGAGGAAGTGAATCTTTCAGCAGAAGATTTTTACACAGAGGTACGGAACCGGAAAGAGCTGCCGACAACCTCACAGCCTCCTGTTGGGCTGTTTCTGGAACTGTTTGAGAAGCTTGCGAAGGATTATGACGAGGTTATCAGCATTCACCTTTCAAGCGGGATCAGCGGAACCTATAATGGCGCGATCACAGCGGGCGGCATGACATCTCAAATCGATGTGTACGCTTATGATTCCGAAATCAGCTGCATGGTGCAGGGGTTTTATGCCATTCAGGCAGCAGAGCTTGCAATGGAAGGGAAGACCGCTAAAGAGATTATCGAAAGGCTCGATGAAACGAAAAAATCAGTAAGAGCTTATTTCATGGTTGATGATCTCTCCCATCTGCAGCGCGGAGGCCGTTTGAACGGAGCTCAAGCCTTCATCGGCAGTCTCCTGCAGGTTAAGCCGCTCCTCCACTTTGTAGACAAGCAGATCGTGCCATTTGAAAAGATCCGGACGCGCAAAAGAGCTCTCGGACGGATCCATGAGCTGTTTGCAGAGGATGCAAGCAAAGGTATTCCGCTTCGGGCAGCCGTCATCCATGCAAACCGTCCGGATGAGGCAAAGGAAATGAAAGCAGCACTTGAAGCCGAATATCCTCATGTAGATTTTTATTTAAGCTATTTCGGCCCCGTTATCGGCACTCATCTCGGTGAGAGTGCAATTGGTCTTGGCTGGTGCAAAAAAGAAAAATAATGAAAAAGCCTCACATAATTTGTGGGGCTTTTAGACTGTTTATTTCTTTTTTAGTGGACATTTTTCCTACAATCCATCAAAATACAGAATGGCAGGAAGGTGATAGAAACAATGGATAATATGTACATAGAATCAAACCAGAGAACATACAAACACTGGTCAACACTTGAGGATTGCAAGCTTATTAGTCTTCGCGAAGAAGGCTTTAAATACCGCGAGATAGCGAGTAAGCTAGAAAGAACAAAACTCAGTGTAGAAAAACGCTACCGAAAACTAAAAAACCAAAGGAATGATGCTTACTGAAAACCTCTGCTTTTCCTCTTACCCCCCAACAGCTCCTCCAAGGCCGCCAGCTGCTGAAGCAGGAAACTCCTTTTACAAGCGATGAAATCCAAAGCCTGATAGATGAGAATTTAATAGAAACAATACCAGGTGTCATGAAAATTTCAGGCAAATGGTGCTGCAGCAGGTGCGGCCCAGAGCCACAGCGGTTCTTTGCTTCCTTTCACTGCTCCAGCTGCGGAAAGGAATGCTATTACTGCAGAAGCTGCATTATGATGGGCCGCTTAAGCGAATGCACCTCGCTGATCCGCTGGACTGGCCCGCTAGCAGAAAGAAAGGAAGAGACTCATCTCTTACATTGGGACGGCTCTCTTTCTCCGATGCAGACTGCTGCTTCACAAAAAATGGCAGAAGCCGTGCACAATCCGAAAGAGCTTTTAATCTGGGCAGTTTGCGGGGCAGGCAAAACAGAAATTCTTTTTGAGGGAATTCAGGCAGCACTCCAGGCAGGAAAGAACGTTTGTCTTGCAACCCCGAGAACAGACGTTGTACTGGAGCTTGAACCTAGGTTCCGCAAAGTTTTCCCAAGCGTAACGATTTCAGCACTTTACGGAGGCAGCGAGGACCGGTACAAGCCAGCCATGCTGACTCTCGCAACAACACATCAGCTCTTGAGGTATTATCACGCTTTTGATGTCATGATTATTGATGAAGTGGATGCTTTTCCCTACTCGATGGATGCCACGCTTCAGAATGCGGTAAATATGGCAATAAAACCCTTAAGCACCCTCATCTATTTAACCGCAACGCCTTCTTATAAAATGCAGCAGAAGGTAGCCCGAAAAAAAATGGAAGCTATTAAAATACCAGGAAGATATCACGGCCAGCCTCTTCCTGAACCGAGATTTGACTGGGCATGGAACTGGAAAAAGAAGCTTGAAAAAGGAATGCTGCCTGCTTCCGTAGACAAATGGATCAGCAGCCATTTGGCTGAAAAAAAGCAAGCCTTTCTGTTTGTATCGAATATCAATGTTCTGAAAGAAATCACAACTCTTTTGAAAAAAAGAAATCAAGCGATTGAAGGAATTTATGCGGAGGATCCCGAAAGGAAAGAAAAGGTACGGAAATTCCGCACAGGAGAGACTCCTTTAATTGTAACAACCACTATTCTAGAGCGCGGTGTTACGATCAAGAATTCGGATGCAGCAGTGCTTGGTGCAGAAGACTCTGTTTTTACTGAAAGTGCACTCGTGCAAATAAGCGGCAGGGTTGGACGTCACGCCGATTTCCCTTCAGGAGATGTTGTCTTTTTTCATCATGGAAAAACAGAAGCGATGCTTAAGGCAAAAGAACACATTCAAATAATGAATAGACTTGCAGGGAAAAGATAACTTCTCTATTATAATGGTAAAACATGCCATACAAAAATTGGAGGTTATTAATGTGATGGAACAAATCATGGAAGATTTGCTTAAAAGATATCTGGACCGTTTTCAGATGGAGTGCATTTGCAGAAAATGCCAGGATGATGTATTGGCCTTATCTTTAAATCGGGTAAAGCCCAAGTATGTGACGAAGGAATCTGGGGTTTCTTATGTAAAAGCAGCCTATTTTGATCAGCTTGAAATAACATCACTGGTGATCATTCTTGCAGAGTGTGCCAAAATGGTTTCTGAAAATCCCAGGTGCGAAAATAGGATCAAGCAATGACATGCCTTTTATGTGACAGCCTTATAAAAGAAGCAGGGACTTGGAAAGGGCTGTTTTTCCTTGAGGAACAGCCATTTGCCTGTGAGGATTGCAGAGGTGGCTTTGAAAGAATTATTGGCAAGATTTGCATTTGCTGCGGCAGAAGCATGCCTGAAGAAAGACTATGCGGAGATTGCCGCCAGTGGGAGAAAACACAAGGATGGAAAGGGCTACTAAAAAAGAACAGATCCATCTATTCCTATAATGAGTTTATGAAAGACACGATTGCCAGATTTAAATATCGCGGTGATGCTGAACTTGTTAAGCTTTTTTCAAGTGATTTGAAGAAGGCATTTAAAAAACATTTTACAGAGACCGACTTAATTGTCCCCATACCGCTATCACTTGAGAGATTATCCGAGCGCGGCTTCAATCAGGCTGAGCTGTTGGCTAAACAGCTTTCTCTCACCATCATTCATCCTCTTACAAGAACTTCCACAGAAAAACAATCGAAAAAAACCCGGAAGGAACGCCTTCGATCACAACAGCCATTTCAATTAACACCAACTGTAGAAATTCACCAAAAAAATATTTTATTAGTAGATGACATTTACACAACAGGCAAGACCCTTAGGCAGGCTGCCAAACTTCTTTTGGAAAACGGTGCCTTAACTGTCTCCTCCCTCACCTTGGTAAGAGGTTAAAATATTCCGTTCATGTACCGATAAAGAGAGTAGAGTATGATATTAGGAGAATCGGTATGAATGAATTAGCGAATTGTCCAAACTGCAACCAGCTGTTTGTCCAGACACAGTTTAGAACGGTATGCATGGACTGCTATAAAGAAGAAGAGCGAAAGTTTGAAGCTGTTTATGCTTTTTTGAGAAAAAGGGAAAACAGAAGTGCTAATATCGATGAGGTTGTTGAAAGAACAAGTGTAGAAGAAGAGCTTGTCCTCAAATTTATTCGCCTTGGGCGCATTCAAATTTCCAATTTTAAAAATCTCGGATATCCTTGTGAAAAATGCAGGACAATGATTCGGGAAGGGAAAATATGCCTTAGCTGCAAGAAGGATTTGGAAGCACAAATAAGCCAAATGAAACGCGAAGAAAACCACCGGAGCCAAATGGCCCAGAAAACTAAAAAAACCTTCTATGCCAATACTCCCGAAAAATAAAAACGGGCTAAAAATAAAAAAATTCTTGACGATACTAAGAGTAATCAAGAAGTCCGTAATTAAAACAATGGAGGGGTTTTCATGAAAATTAACAATAACAATATTTCCGGAATTAATCCATATCAGCGAAACCTTGATAAAGTTGTCAAGCCGGAAAATACGGTTCAGAAAAAAGATAAAATCGAAATCTCAAGCGCTGCGAAGGAAATGCAGACAAACAGCATTGTTCAGGCTCGCCAGGAAAAGGTAGAAGCCTTGAAAAAGCAAGTAGAAAACGGAACGTACAAAATAGATCCGCAGGCAGTAGCGAACAGCATTGTAGATTTTTACAAAAAGCAGTAACAGGAGTGAGTGGTTATGCCAGCTGAAAAATTAATTGCAAGACTTAAGGAGCTTCTTCAGTTCAATAAGGAGCTCTATCATATGGCGCTAGAAAAAACAGATCTTCTTAAAAAAGACAATGCCGAAGCCTTGAGAAGCCTATTACAGAAGGAACAGACCGTTGTCCGTTCCATTCAGAAAGCAGAGGCGGAAAGAATCAGGATGGCAGCTGAATTTTTAGGAAGAGAGCATAACCTCACTCTGTCCGAATGCATCAATCAAGCAAAAGGTACGGAAAAAGAAAAGCTGTCTGAGCTTCTGGAAGAGTTTATCGAAGTCATGGATAAGCTGAAAACAGCCAATCAGCTGAATCAGCAGCTGTCCCAGCAGGCGCTTCAATTTGTCAGTATGACACTGGATATGCTTCTGCCAAGTGAACAATCACCGAATTACTCTCGCCCAGATCAGCCAATCGAATCGGAGCCGAAGCGGAGATCCCTCTTCGATTTCAAAGCATAACCAACGGAGGAAAAGAAGATGACATCAACTTTTTTTGGCTTGGAAACAGCCCGCAGGGGAATGACAACCCAGCAGGGAGCCTTGTATACAACAGGCCATAACATATCGAATGCCAATACACCAGGCTATACCCGCCAGCGCGTCAATTTCCAGCAAACAGAGCCTTACCCGGCGCCCGGGCTGAATGCATCAAAAATTCCAGGCCAAATAGGAACAGGTGTTGAAGCAGGGTCTGTGGAGCGGGTAAGAGAGGGGATTCTGGATTTGCAGTACCGCGGAGAAAATACAAAGCTCGGCTACTGGGATTCACGCTCTGAAGCCCTTCAGAAGATGGAAGAGATCATGAACGAGCCGTCTGATACAGGCTTAGCGAATACAATGGATCAATTTTGGCAATCTCTTCAGGATCTTGCAGTAAATCCGACAAATGCAGGTGCAAGGGCAGTTGTCCGTCAGCGCGGTGAGGCTGTTTCAGAGACGTTTAATTATTTGTCCAACTCTTTGACCTCTGTTAGAGGCGATTTGAAAAGCGAAGTGGATGTTTCAGCCAAGCAGATTGAATCGATCGGGCGCCAAATTAATAACTTGAACGATCAGATTTCTTCCGTTGAGCCAAATGGCTATTTGCCGAATGATTTGTATGATGAAAGAGATCGTTTAATTGATCAGCTTTCATCCTTAGTAAAGGTAGATGTAACCTATACAGGAAGCGGCGGGAATTCATTGGCGACAGCTCAGGGTGTAGCAACGGTTAAGATTGTTGGAAGCAACAATACGGCTGTTGGGACGCTTGTGGATGGGCCTGGGAAAACTTCTGCTAGTGTTTCTGTTTCTTATAATAGTGATGGCTTGGCATCTGGATTAACGGTCGGAAGCGGAACAGTGAACTTTGATCAATTGGATAAAAGCGGGAAATTGAAAAGTTTAGTAGATTCTTTTGGTTACGTGGAATCTTCTAATAAAAGTCATGGGCTGTATGTTGAAATGCAGGATAACCTGGATACGATGGCTTATAACTTTGCTCAAGAATTTAACAAGGTTCATAAAGCAGGCTACAATCTTACGGATATAAAAAACAATTCACACACTCCAGTTGATTTCTTTGCACCGATGGCTTCTGAAAAGGGAGCTGCGGCGGCCATCAAATTGTCTGATGAAATACTGAATACCACAGATAATATTGCTGCTGCAAGTACCACAAGTATTGGAGATGGAACAAACGCTACACTGCTCGGTAACGTGAAAAGCGGCACCTTTACGATTGGCGGAAAATCAACCTCCTTTCAGAACTTCTACGAAAGTCTTGTCGGCGGAATGGCCGTTGATGCACAGGAAGCAGACAAAATGACACAAAACAGTACAACGTTAACAGATGCAGTCGATCAGCGCAGACAATCGGTCAGCGCCGTATCATTGGATGAAGAAATGACCAATATGGTTCAGTTTCAACACGCATACAATGCGTCTGCCCGGATGATTACCATTCAGGATGAAATGCTCGATAAAATTATTAACGGCATGGGCCTCGTCGGAAGGTAGGTAAAAAATAATGCGCATCACACAAGGAATGCTAGCCCAAAATTCGCTTAGCAACTTAAGTAAAAGCTACGGCAGTATGGACAAGCTCCAAAACCAGCTCTCAACAGGCAAAAAAATCAGCCGCCCTTCTGATGACCCCGTCGTTGCGATGAAAGGGATGTTCTACCGGACAAACCTGACAGAAGTTGAGCAGTTTAAGCGGAATTTATCTGAGTCTTATACTTGGATGGATAACTCTGAGAGCGGGATTGAGCAGGGGACGCAGGTTATCCAGCGTTTTCGTGAGCTGATGGTACAGGCGAAGAATGGTTCGAATAGTGCTGATGATTTGAAGGCTATCGGTACTGAGATGGAGCAGCTGCGTGAGGATTTACAAGGAGTGGCTAATACGCAGGTTGCTGGGAAATATATCTTTAATGGAACAAAGACAGATACACCACCTATTGCAGCTGATGGAACAGTGAAATTCAACACAGATAGTTTTAATATCGAGGTTTCAAAAGGTGTTCAGCTGAAATCAAACGTAGATGGTGTCAATGCTTTCGGCGGGTTAGTAAACGGACAAGACCTTTTCAAAACAATAGGGGATATTATTAATTCCGTTAATAGCAACTCAATGGGAAGCAGTGATCAGCAGCTAGCCGATTTAGATAAACACTTCGATAATATGAGTGCAGAACGTTCAGAACTAGGTGCACGCTACAATCGCCTCGAGCTGATTGATGACAGGGTAAACCAGCAGGAAGTTGTAGCAAACCGAATTCTTTCTGACAACGAAGACGCGGATATTGAACAGGTTATAACGGATTTAAAAATGCAGGAAAGCGTGAATCGTGCTGCTCTAAGTGTTAGCGCGCGGATCATCCAGCCATCCTTGATGGACTTTTTACGATAAGAACAACTCTAGCTATCTTTTATAAAAGATAGCTTTTCTTTTAGGAGGATAAACATGCAGATCCCTCAAATAAGACTCGAAAGCACACAAGGAAGAATTGGACTGACAACCATCCAGCCCAAAATGGAGCAGGAGCAGCCGAAAGCGGATTTATCGATCGAGCAGCCGCAGGCAGAGCTTTCGATTGAAACGATTCCTGCGAAAATGACGATTGATACTACAAAAGCCAGAGCCGACGTGGATTTGAAAAGTGTTTCGAGAAGGATTGCTGAAGCAGCACAGCAAGGATATCAAGACTGGCTAAGCGGTATTTCACGGAGATCGAATGAAGGCGAGCAGCTTATGCGGATTGAAGAAGGCGGCAATCCTATTGCACAACAGGCTGAGACGAACAGTGCATCGCCTATGTATGATTTCAATATCGGTTTTGTTCCCTCTGCAGGGAGCGTAAAAATTGATTTCCAGCCAGCACAGGTAAAGATCGATGTCGTTCCTAGGAAGCCAATCATTAATGTAAAGCAAAACAAGCCCATCTTGAATTATGAACCAGGTAAAGTTCAAGTAAGTCTTGATCAAAGACCAGACCTAAAGATTGATTTTGTTACAGTTGATATCAAGGTATAATGTGAGTGAAAGGTCGTGACAGCATGTTAAAAACGAAATATCATGGTGAGATTGAAATAAATGAAGAGCAAATTCTCCATTTTGAAAGTGGAATTCCAGGATTTTTGGAGGAAAAGCAATTTGTGATTCTGCCTTTAAAAGAAGATTCTCCTTTTCTTATTCTTCAATCTGTTGCAACAAGTGAACTGGCTTTCGTTGTAACAAGTCCATTTATTTTCTTTAAAGACTACGAATTCAATTTAGACGACAGCACAGCAGATAAATTAAAATTGGAAAAGCCAGAAGACGTTCAGGTTATGGTCATATTAACACTGCAGGACAAATTCGAGGATTCCACAGCCAACCTTCAGGCTCCAATCGTTGTTAATGAAAAAACAAACCTTGCCAAACAAGTCATTTTGAATGACCCTGCATACAAAACAAAGCACAAGCTAAACTAGGAGGTGGGAGCATGCTAGTACTCACAAGAAAACTAAATGAGTCCATTCAAATTGGGGATAACATTGAAATTAAAATCGTCGCCATTCAAGGCGATCAAATCAAGCTGGGAATCGAGGCGCCAAAACATGTGGAGATTCACAGGAAGGAAATCTACCTTTCCATTCAAGAAGAAAACAACCAAGCTGCTTCCATCTCGGCTAGTATCTTGGACCAATTAAAGAATGTATAACAAAACCTTAGACAAAATGTTTAAGGTTTTTATTTTTTTCTATCAAAAACTATTAAACGGAAATAAGTTCCTGTCGATATAAGAAGTGTAGCAAGTAGCTGAAAAGGCGGCCGACTTTGGAAGCTGCTTGCAAATTCACACGGATGTGAAACCGAAACTCAAGGAGGAAATTTAATAATGAGAATTAATCACAATATCGCGGCTCTTAATACTTACCGTCAATTGGACAGTGCAACTAATGCACAATCTAAATCTATGGAGAAATTGTCTTCAGGTCTTCGTATCAACCGTGCTGGTGACGATGCAGCGGGTCTTGCGATTTCTGAAAAGATGCGTGGACAGATTCGTGGGCTAGATCAAGCTTCTCGTAATGCTCAAGATGGGATATCAATGATTCAAACAGCAGAAGGTGCTTTAAACGAGACTCATGACATTCTTCAACGTATGCGTGAATTATCAGTTCAGGCATCCAACGATACTAACAATACAGACGATCGTCAAGCTATTGGTGATGAATTAGTTCAACTAAAAGACGAAATTAACCGTATTTCTAATACAACTAAATTCAATGGTAAGGGTCTGTTGAATGGTGATCTGTCTACTACTCAAGATCCAACTTCTGGAGCAAAAGCAGGTGTGGCTGCAGGAGCAGACGTAATTTCCAAAATCGATGTTTCGAAAGCAGTTGGTGGCACAACCTATACATTAACTGCAGGTACTGGAGCAGCTGACTTAACGATGACAGCTACTATAGCAGGAAAAACTGTATCTCAAACTGTAACAGTTGGGGCCGATACAAGCGGTAAGCGTAGTATTAATTTTGATTCTCTTGGTATTAGCATTGAAACAGCTGGTACAGATACAGCAGGAAATGTTCGTGATGGTTTAGTTACTGCTTCTACTGTTGAAACTGCAGCAGGTAGCGCTTCAGCTTCCTTCATGATCGGAAGTAATGGAACTGCACAAGAAACTTTAAATGTAAGTTTTACAAAAATGGATGGAACTACATTGGGGTCTGGTGCAGGAAATATGATTTCTGACAAGATTACAACCAATGCTGCCGTAGATAGTAAAACAAAAGCTGATGCATTAACTACTGTTTTGGATGATGCGATTAAAGCTGTTTCTACTCAACGTTCTTCGCTGGGTGCTGCACAAAACCGATTAGAACACACAATTAACAACTTAGGAACATCTTCAGAAAACCTAACTGCCGCAGAATCTCGTATTCGCGACGTAGATTATGCTTTAGCTGCTTAACTAGCAGCAACAAGCACAGTCGTCCTAGCTGGTAACGGCTAGAGATCATAATCGGGTGAATTGCTGGAAACCCCTTAGAGCTTTCTTCCCCACAACGGAGCTGGAAACGGCAAACGTGAAGGGCTGAGAAGAAGAAGGATTGGGCAATCAGCAGCCAAGCTCCTGTCTCGAAAGAGTGGAGAAGGTTCAACGACTAGGGTATACCATCTAAGGCGAAAGCTATGATGATGAAATCCATAGGTGAAGCAATGGTCATCAGCATTGTGAATCCGAAGTGCCCGACCCCTACTGGATGCCAGAGGGTGAAGATATAGTCTGGTCATTTATGAAAGTAAATGTTCGCACGATGGCGAAAGAAATGATGAACCAAACAAAGAATTCTATTCTTTCTCAAGCAGCACAAGCAATGCTGGCTCAATCCAATCAAATGCCTCAGGGAGTGTTACAGCTTCTTCGATAATTTGATTGCAGGGCGTCCAGTTTGGTAATGAACTGGAGAATCACTGGGTGAATTGCTGGAACTTCCTAAAGCTTCTCTCACCACAACGCAGCTGGAAACGGCAGACGTGATGGTTTGAAAAGAAAGAAGATAAATGGATAATCAGCAGCCAAGCTCCTGTCTCGAAAGAGTGGAGAAGGTTCAACGACTAAGATATACCACCTAACGCAATCCTATGGTGATGAAATCTGTAGGGTGGCAAGTGCCATTCGAAGTGCCCAGCTCCTTGTATACGAGGATGAAGATATAGTCTATTCTATCGCTGAAAAGCATAGCGGCAAAGCAAGCCAACCAACAACCACAAGGTGTTCTTCAATTGCTTCGTTAATTTATACAAAGAGGCTCTCAATTTTTGGGGCCTCTTTTTCTATTACCCAGCATAGGTAAACCAGTTGGCTAATTCTAAGTCCTGTCATGGATTGGGCTATCTTTAATTGATCCTGGTGCTTTGGAAGTAAATTGATAGCTTTTCACAGCCTGCTCATTATTCAACATTGAAAGTATAGAGGTTTGGAAAAACAATTTATTGTTTTCTTCCAATCTGAGCAACTTGATGATAATTCGCAATTTTAACAATAGGTTATGAATATCTTTAGTAGGATAATTGATATTTACGTAGGCAGGTAAATAAATGGTCGTTCTTTTATTCGTTTTAAATGGAATAAATTCAGTAAAAGAAAGATCCTTTCTTTCCATACTTGGATGAATAAAGGGACGGATGAGTAAGAGAAAGTAATAGATTTGAGGCTGGTCATAAAGGATTAAACGATTTTGTGCATCAACTTTAAAGCAAAACTGATATTTATCGTAAAGGATTTTTGCCAAATATCTGTTTTCATGTTTGCTAAAAGAGTCAGTAGATAGAATGATCTTTCTTGGGATGCCTTTATCTTTTTTAAGATGACCATCATCTTGATACCACCAACCTAAACATAATGGAGTAAGATATTTATTAATCATCTCTAGAGGAAGAATTTTTTATTATTTGGGTACCAAATTTCTTTTAATAAGTCTGCAGCTTTAGCAACTTTTGATTGGACATAATATTGATCTGTATATCCCTCTTTCACACGAGAATCACTTGTTTTGCGATAAATTGGCTGATTTATGGGGAGGTAAGAATGAAGCTCCTCAAAACAATGAATGCACCAATTATGATCGTTAGCACAATGTGAAAAGCGGAACCTTGGCCTTCTATTATTTTGTATTGCAATATTGGCATCCCCCAATAATTTTCCGGTCATTAACTCAATTCCTCTAGCTGGAAGTATTTTTTCTAATTCAATCAAATCTTTCAAAATGATCCCCCCCTTAAAGAACGTTAATAAAAACTCCTTACTTTTACTATAAGTTTTCCTTCATTTAACCGATATAACGAGTAGAGATTATCAGAGGAGTGTTCCACATGTCAGTAGATCGGATTGCAGCATCACATGTTCCTCACATCCAAGATACGGAAAGAATCAAACCCAAGTTAGATCTAACGAATGAAACAATGACAAATGGTCAAGAAACAGTGAGACCATCAACAAAAGAACAGCTGGAAAAAGCTATTGGCGGAATGAATGATTTTGTCAAATCTGGAAACACCCATCTCCAATTCAAGCTTCATGAAAAATTAAATGAATACTACGTTACTGTAGTAGATGATAAAACAAATGAAGTAGTAAAAGAAATCCCTTCTAAAAAGCTGCTTGATATATACGCAGCAATGACAGACTTTATTGGACTCATGGTAGATAAAAAAATTTAGGAGGTGAGGCATTTTGACAACTCGAATTAGCGGACTTGCTAGCGGCATGGATATTGACCAAATGGTCAGCGATTTGATGAAGGTGGAACGTGTTCCCCTTGATAAAATGAAGCATAACAAACAAACGCTTGAATGGCAGCGGGATGATTACCGTGATATGAATAAGCTTCTGAATGATCTTGATCAGCAGATTTTCAACGGAATAGGAATGCAAAGCTCATTCCTGAAAAAGTCAGTAACAAGTTCGGATGATTCAAAAGTTTCCGCTAAGGCTATCAATGCAGCGAGCAACTTTACCTCTTCTGTTGAAGTAACTCAGCTTGCCAGTTCTGCTTCATGGGTATCTGATAAGGCTCCAAGTTTTACAGCAGGTACAGCAACAGAATTAACTTTTAATGTGATGGATCCTGGGACCACTGCTGCCAGGACAGTGAGTATTTCTATTAGTGCTACAGACACAATTGATAATGTCATCTCAAAAATTAATTCATCCTCACTTGGAGTTTCTGCAATGAATGAAAGTATTCAGGTGGGAACTGCCCCGGATCCAAAGGATAACACGAAAACAATACCCGTATATGATCAAAGAATCGTTTTCACGAATAATCAAACGGGAAAAGGGGCTTCCATTTCCACAACTGATCCTGCTACAAAAACTTTTTTATCGAACCTTGGCTTTGATACTAGCAGTGATGCTCTTAAGGTCACTGATGGGCAAAACGCAGTAGTAAAACTCAATGGCTTCCAAATGGAAAAATCCTCAAATACTTTTACAGTTAACGGAGTAGAATACACGCTTAAACAGCCAACTACGGGTCCTGTTTCAGTATCTAGTACCACTGATGTAGACAGCATCCTTGATACAATTACTCAGTTCGTAGCAAAGTACAACGATACCATTGATAAAATAAACAGCAAAGTATCAGAGGATCGGAACAGGGATTATCCACCGCTAACGGATGACCAGAGAACATCACTGACAGATACACAGCAGCAGCAATGGGAAGAAAAAGCAAAAAGCGGGATGCTTCGAAACGACACACTTTTAACTGGCGGGTTAAATAGTCTGCGTACTAATATGTATGCACCGGTAAATAGTTCTACCAATATCTCAGGCTACAATCAACTTTCTGAAATCGGGATTACCACTTCTCCTAATTATCAGGACAAAGGGAAATTGATTATAGATGAAACTAAGCTTCGGCAAAAAATTCAGGAAAATCC
The DNA here is from genome assembly GCF_049220665.1 of Chryseobacillus diguaensis. Lineage (NCBI taxonomy): Bacteria > Bacillati > Bacillota > Bacilli > Caryophanales > Bacillaceae > Chryseobacillus > Chryseobacillus diguaensis. Next base: position 170,390 of record NZ_JBMKNV010000004.1, on the reverse strand, counting down.
GAATGCTATTTATCAGCTCTTTAACGCTGATGGAGGAACGGATGATACCAAAGGAATCGGAAAACGTCTGCGTGATTCAATAAAAGATACCATTACCAAAGTAGAAAACAAAGCCGGCAACACTCTTATGACAAGTCAATCGTTCACGATTGGTAAAAATCTGACTGACCTCGATACTCAGATTAATGATTTTAATGCGCGAATGACTCAAGTCGAAGACCGCTACTACCGCCAATTCACTGCGATGGAAACGGCCATTTCAAAAGCCAACCAGCAGTCAGCCTACATCACAAACAATTTTGGCGGCGGACAATAAGAAATTAGGAGATTAAAAAATGGCTCTAACTAACCCATATCAAGCCTATCAGCAAAACTCTGTTACGACAGCATCTCCTGGAGAGTTAACATTAATGCTATATAACGGCTGCTTGAAGTTTTTAAAGCAAGCCCGTGCTGCAATTGAACAAAAGAATATTCAGGAGAAGAATACAAACTTAATTAAAGCCCAAAAGATTATTCAGGAACTAATGGTCACGCTTAACATGGACATGGATGTTTCCGAAAATCTATTGGCACTTTATGATTATATGAATCGCCGTTTGATTGAGGTTAACATGAAGAATGACCTTGACATCCTTGCTGAGGTTGAAGGCTATGTAGTGGAATTCCGCGATACTTGGAAAGAGGTTGTTCAATTGAACCGCAAGCAGCAGTTCGGGAATGGCGGGCAAATATAGTGAGTGCCGTACAGCAGCTTTTTGACAAAACGAAGGAGCTTGTGGAGCTTGTTCACCAGCCTGCCGGAAAAAGTGAGCGTGAAGATCTTATTCAGAAGCTTGATGATCTCTTAGTTCAGCGCGAAACCTTTATTCTTCAGCTTTCTGCACCTTTTACTGAGCTTGAAGAAAAACAGCTGGAGCAGGTTGCCGAATGGAACATCGAATTGGTTGAAAAGATGACCGTTGTAAAGGAAGAAATACAAAAAGACTTAATCGATGTGAAAAAAGCGAAGACTCATACCGTGAAATATGTGAATCCATATCAGTCTGTCTCCGTTGATGGGATGTTTTATGATAAACGGAATTAATAGTGAATTAAAGCCTTGATAAGCTAGCTGCCTATCAAGGTTTTTTTAGATGATTGATGAAAAACCGTCTGAACATACTCATTAAAGATATTTTGGAGGATAATACCTTTTTGCAAGAAGCTTTCCTATTTGAATTTCATTTAGCCAGCTTAGTAAAGATGAATATTTTAATAGCTGAGGATCGGGATTTATCTGATTCTTTTAATAGACCCAAATATAGCTATCCTACCTACCAAGGCCTGTTAGATGATGAGTTGATTAACTCTGAAGTGAATAGTCAGTTTTATCAAATTATTACTTACCAAAATGAATTGAAAGAGATTGCACTAAGCAGACAGCAAATGATTGGATAAATAAAATAAGAAGATAGGTTAAAAAGGCTAACTACTTTCAAGTGGTTAGTCTTTTTTGCTTATCTTTAAGTTATTGAACAAGAAAAGCAAGGACTTTCCGCAGATTGGGGTATATGGTAAAAAATGATAAAATTTTGTAATAACGGGCATTTTTTCAACCAAATCACCTCCAGATATACATAAAAGAACCTATATAAAGGAGTTGTGCTTTTTAAAAATGGCGGCTATGAAGATCTACGAAGCGAAGACATTATCGTCGGCGACGGAGGAGCGGGCCAAACAGTATGAAAATTTAAAAGCCCAGCTGAATAAATTGAAGCAGCAGTTTCAGGCTATTGTTGATAACAATGACTTTCAAGGAGCCGGTGCCGTAGCCATTAAAGGATTTTACCAGGCACAAATTGATGTGCTGAACATTTGGGTGCAGCTGACAGAAGCAAACATCAAGTTTTTTAAAGGTCTCCCGGGGGATCTCGAAGGTGCAGACCTCACTGGAGACACGATCGTCCACTCGAATATACTTGAGCATAATCTGGAACAATCCATTCGGAATAACAAAACCATGGTATCCCAGCAGCAGGAAGACCTGCAAAGCATCTTCGATGAAATAAGAGACCTCATTTCCCTTCACGTTTTCTCAGAAGAAACCTTTCTGGATCAGATTGAAAAAGCAGATAAAGAACGGAAAGACGCCCTGCAAAAGCTGAATGAGCTCGATCAGCAGCTGTCAAATGAATATACGGGATTGAATTCAATTGAAACGCGGATACAAGGAATGTATTCGGCTCTACTGAATGCGTCAAACAAGGGCCAGGAAGTATCACCGCTCTTCTTTGACAGTAAAGCCTACAAAAACAGTGAAATGTACAAGGTCAACGAGGAAGCATCCAAGCAGGCAGCAGATTACATCAAAGCCAAAGATGAGCAAGCAGAAGCCAGAAAAGTCGAAAAAGCCATGATCGAAAAAGAAAACCGCCCATGGTATCAAAAGGGCTGGGATATGGCCTCCGACTTTGTCGGTGAAGCCTCCGGTTATTATGACACAGTGCGTGCCACCACAGGTGTCGACCCTGTAACAGGCAGAAAGCTAAGTGCAGCCGAGCGAATCGCAGCAGGAGCTATGGCAGCTGCTGGATTTATACCAGTTGTCGGCTGGGCGGGACGTCTTGCAAAAGGCGGGAAGGCGATCTATGCAACGGTAAAAGGAGTTACTACTGCTTCGAAAGCGTTGGATGCCTATAAAACGGCTAAAGGAATGCAGATCCTTGGTAAAGCTGAAAAAGGAATATATGGACTAATAAGCGGAAACGGTTTAGCCGAGGGTATTACCGGTAAGGACATGTTTGGTAATCAGCTGACTGAAGAACAAAGGAAGAATAGCCTGCTTACTGGTTTTTCGATTTTGGGGCTTGGCGGAGCTGCCGCTGCGTTTGATAAGTATGGGCATAAGATACCTCATATGAAGTTTCCATTTAGCTCCGAGCACGCGGCAAAAATGAAGGACATGGGCAATGATATATTGAATAAAATAAAGACCCATATCGGAAATTTGAATACACCGATATTTGTAAAACATGAGCTGGCCACACCAATGGGTTCAGTCAATCATTGGACAGTTGAGAGCCGGAAGCTTAATGAAGTGGCGCCACGGATGTTTTCGGTTAATACTGGGACTACGGGTACGGGTAAAAACATTACGCAGGGTGCAAGATATGGCGAAAGGAAAATTTCCGATGAAACATATACTAAATTAAGAAGAGCATCGCCATCTTCTAAAATACAAAGAGAAGTTAACAAAAATATTGATGATATAATTGGAACTGAGGATTTTGCTTTACCTGGAAAAATAATTGATAAAAAACTGCATGCAGACCATATTGTTTCTCTAGAGAAAATAGCTCGTTTGGAAGGTTTTGAGACATTAACTTACAAACAACAGAAGGAAATTGCCAATTTTGTAGAAAATTTTATCGGTCTCAGTGAAGCAGCTAATACATCAAAAGGTTCAAAATCATTTGCGGATTGGTACATCTACAAAAAAGAAAATATTCCGGTAAATCCTGTATTTAGGGAAAAAATGATATTAAAAGAAAAAGAACTAGAAATTGAGATCCAAAAGATGATAGATGAATTTAATAGGATAAATAAAAAGGAGTGATTTCGGGTGGATAAATTATCTTTTTTAAAACAATACAGAAAAAGTATAGAGTTTGTATCTAACAGAGACTTCCTCAATATTGAAAAGGAAAATATGCCTGAAAAATGGATAGAGATATTTAAAGAAACAGATAAAACTAGAAAGAAAGATAAATTAATAGCTTTATGGAATAGTGTGTGTGAAAAAGAATTGAGTAATACTATATCATACTTGAAAGAGAATTTATTAGAATTTGAACTAATTGTAGATAATGGACAATATGCAGTACTATACAGCGTAAAAAGTGAAAATGACGAAATTCTTTATTACGAAGGTGGTATACCGACCAATTCTATTTATATTTCAGAAATACAACAAGATTGGTCAAATGTTCCGGAATCTATTAAGGAGTTCTATGAAAAGTTACACAATGGGTTTTATTATCTGCCAAGTAGAGCTATGGGACTTGTACCAGTAGAACGCACTACTCATTTTGAGGAACATGAATGGGGAATACTTGAAGAATTAGATGAACCGTTAGGAATTAATATGGCTACAACATATGGTTTTTTTGAAAATGGCATGGGGGGATATGTTGCTATAGATTTAAACAACTGTATAGATGATGTAGCGACATTATGGTTTACCAATGATAAGCCTGAATATAATGTGAATTTCTGGGATATTGTAGATGAATGGATTGTAATAGGGCTTCAAGACAATTAAAAAATAAATGTGAATATATTTGGATTGTTGAAGATTTTACCACCTTCTGAAATATTGTTACATGGAACAAGACAGAAACTTACGAAATTAAACAGGCTTGTGTGTTTATAGATAGAATTAGTAATTAATTACTTTATTAGCTAACCATAAAGCACTTGATTGCCTTTTAGGTAACAGGTGTTTTTGTTTTTTAAGAGATATTTAAGCTTTGTACGACATGAATGATGTTTTACTGAAATTAATAGCTCGTGAAGGGGGTGAAAAGAACGATAATTAGGCGAGATAACATTTTATATGGTAGGGGCTGCTAATGATATGGATTGGGTTACAAAATAACGAGAATGACAAAGCCTGTTGCGATAAACAGCAAGATGACCTGCAAAGTAACTTCGACAAAATAAAATACCTCATGTCATTCCAAGTTTTCTCGGATGAAGACTTTTTGGATCACATGGATACAGTAGATAAAGAACGGAAAGACGCCCTGCAAAAGCTGAATGCGGTCGATCTGCAGCTGTCTACTGTAAAATTCAACTGAAACGCGGATACAAGGAATGTATTCGGCTCTATTGAATGCGACAAATAAAGGCCAGGAAGTATCGCCGCTCTTCTTCGACAGTAAAGCCTACAAAAATAGTAAAATGTACAAGGTGAATGAGGATGCTTCCAAACGGGCCGCTGACTACATCAAGGACAAGAATGAACAAGCCGAAGCGAAAAAAGTCCAAAAAGCCATAAATTGAAAAAAAAAACCGCCCTTGGTACCAAAAAGGCTGGGATATGGCCTCCGACTTTGTCGGTGAAGCCTCCGGTTATTATGATGGAATTCGCGCCACTACTGGGGTAGATCCTCTAACAGGAAGTTTATGAATTGTAAAGTAATCTAAGGAGATTGCAAGAGAATGGTTACCATTATATCCTAGTCAAGGTGCAACGATAGAACTTTGGGAAAGAAAGCTTAACAGAAAAATAATTGTAGGTGGGAGGTAAGTTCTTATGAATGAGGAAGATATTAATTTCCTTGAACAGTTACATTATAATACAGATAAAAACTATATAATGAGTAAGTTAACAAATACAAATAACTCTTTATTACTGCATTACTTTGCTGCAAATCATAATTGGAATAGTGGATTTGATGTACCAACAGTTATTCTTGAAAATGAGGCTTGTGATTTCGGCACGGGTTTACTAATGTTTCATTATGCAGACGGATATCATATGTTAGAAAATCCGGATGAAGTTTCAAATTCTTCATTAGAGGACTGGAAAGATTTTTTAGGTAAGATTTATAATAAACTAATAAACTTCGAATTTAAATCTCAAAATATTTACTTCGACCCTGAATTAACAAAAATTCAAAAATATAAATAGAAAAAGAGTAATCCAAACATTCCTGATATTCTCATTAGTAAATCGCCAGGAGAAGTGGTTGATATTCCTAAAATATAATATGTGATTGATTAGGAGTGGTTTAAAATGAATCAATTTGATAATTTGAGTGTGGATGCCAAATTAGTGTATCTATTGTCACTGACTTAATTATCGAAAAGATTTCACAATCTAGGGCTATGAAGTGACTGTTGAGTCATTCAAAAAAGGTTGGGAATGGGTAAAATTTAATAATATTGAGGCATACAGCCTTTATTAATATTTGGAAAAACATTTATGACTTAAATGCAATTCGAGAAGGATAGTGATCGGGAAAAAGTAAGGATATGTTTATGGAATTCTCTAATATGGGAGGCTTATCAATATGAAAAAGAGAAATATCTCCCACAGCCTCTTTAAAATGTTGATATGAGACTGTCGATAGCTTTATAACAAATTTTAATAAAGAAAGTATATGAGAGTAAGAGTTTAGCAGAATATTAATTCAATAAAGACTTTATTAATGGCTGTATGAGAAATAAAATTAATGGTATGACTAATTCTTTGGTAACTCAATTAACTACCCTCATAAGAAAAACCTTACAATACAAACACACTGGATAAACTTACTCTATTTTCAATGGTTTTCTAATGAATCTGGTCTTAATGAAGTCCTAACGAAAAATGGGTTAATTTTTACAGATACTTTTTTCGGTGGAATCTCTTTCAGTACGCTTGCCCACTCAGTCTCCATCTTTTACCACTCCCCACCAGAGCGATTGATTTGCCTATTCTGAGCAAGCAAATTATCAATATCTCCTGAACCAAGAAACTGATTTCCTAGCAAGTGTCCACCATCATCATCAAACAACCTATCTTCTCTCCAGGTTATGCTCCAGTGTATTTCTATGAACAATTGTGACTCATCAAAATTCGGGTAGTGACAGGCACTTCGATTTTAAGGGATGCAAAAAAGGCTCATTCCACCTTCAGAGAAGTATATGGATTAGTTAGATACCAAGAAGAGAGTATCATAAATACGAATCTTCCTACCGAGACAAAAGAATTTCTATCTATAGCTGGAATGCCCGAGTCTGCACCCCCTTTCTTAACCTTTGAACCAAGCAGCCTAGGCGGGGGCGAAATTGTAATAAATAAGTACGAAATAGAGGACAGCAAATTTGATCATTTGATATACCTTGGTTACACAGGTTCGAATGACCCTATCTGTGTTTCAGAAATTAATGGAGAAGTAGTTTGCTTAGATTATGATAATAATTTTAATAGTATATTCATCAATTCCTCTGTTAATCAATTCGCAGAATCACTTATAATCTATACAAAATTTATAAATACTATAAAAGAGATTAACGGAAGGCAGGCATATTTAGAAAAAAATGCACCACGAGAATCTATTAGTAACCTTCAAATAGAATTAAAAAGAGTCGATGAAAATTCTATTTTGGAAAATAGCTTTTGGAAAGAAGAGGTAGAATCCTACAATAGAGATTAATAGAAGTATGCCTCGAATGACTAAAGTCAAAGTCATTTAAGTTTTTGAAGAAGGCATGTTCATTAACTTGATTGTGTAAGTTCGGTATGGGCGATAGGATATCCCAACCTTTATAAAAGCCATCAAAAATTGAGGCAACTTTCTCAATTTGTTAAGGGCCAGGAAGTATCACCGCTCTTCTTCGACAGTAAAGCCTGCAAAAACAGTGAAATGTACAAGGTCAATAAGGAAGCTTCCAAGTAGGCAGCTGACTACATCAAGACTAAGGATGAACAAGCTGAAACAAGATAAGTTGAAAAAGCGATGATCGAAAAGGAAAATCGCCCTTGGTACCAAAAAGGATGGGATATGGCTTCCGACTTTGCGGTGAAGCTTCCGGTTATTATGACAAAATCTTGGACAAGAGGCCTGAAAAGAAAAAGTACTTGAACTCCATAAACAAGGGCTATCAAGGCAGGAAGCTAATGAAAAAGCTGAGAAATGGTTAACTACTCAAGCTGCCTTACATAACCCTGATCAGATTGCTGGAGTAATCCACTTAACATCGGGGGTAAGGGTGACAAAAGAATAAATTCCTCTATAGGTTAACAATGGAAGTACAGAATTGATATAGTAGACCAACATATAAGGGACATTGCACATAGCATGAGTGAAACTGAAAAAAAATCAACACAACATATTTAAAAGTCTCACATATTAATTCATGCTTAGGGGAGAAAAATATGATAAACAATGTTCTTGGAAAATTTAAAAAGAATAAGAGCATCTCGAAAGAAGTTATAAATAAATATGAGGGAAAAATACCAGACCAAGTATTGGGAATGTGGAGAAGTTTAGGTGAGGGATCTATATTAGAAGGATATTTAAAAGTAATTAATCCTGAAATCTTCGGAGAACTTTTAAATGAGGTTTATACGCGAAGCGAAGATGCCGTTCCGTTATTTATTACTTCAATGGGAGATATTATAGTTTGGGAGAAAGAAAGGTACTTAAACCTCTTGAATTTTAGGAAAAATACTGTGAAAGTAATCTCTGCTGGTTTTGATTTTTTCTTTGAAGATTTAAACGATAAAAGTTTTATTGATGAAGAATTAGATTGGCAGCCTTATCCCGAAGCAGTTGAAAAGTATGGTGAACCTGATTATGATGAATGTTTTGGCTATGCACCGATTTTCGGATTGGGAGGGCCAGAAAAAGTAGAAAATTTGAAAAGGGTTAAATTAGTAGAGCATATATACTTAATAACACAATTTATGGGACCATTGGAATAATAAGTTTTGTCAATACAGTTATCAATAGAATAGGAAAAGACATTTTTTAAACAAAAATTAAATGATAGTTATTACACCTCGAAGAGCTAAAGTTATTCGAGGTTTTTCTATGGATGTATTAAAGGTAAGTGAAGATATAAAAAATTTTCATATCTGGGTAGTATTAATAATGAAAAAACTCACAAAAATAACAAACGGAAAAAGATACATCGCTAAAGTGGACGAAACACTACAAGGAATGTATTCGGCTCTATTGAATGCGTCAAACAAGGGCCAGGAAGTATCACCGCTCTTCTTTGACAGTAAAGCTTACAAAAACAGTGAAATGTACAAGGTCAACGAGGAAGCATCCAAGCAGGCAGCAGATTACATCAAAGCCAAAGACGAGCAATCAGAAGCCAGAAAAGTTGAAACAGCCATGATCGAAAAAGAAAACCGCCCATGGTATCAAAAGGGCTGGGATATGGCCTCCGACTTTGTCGGTGAAGCCTCCGGTTATTTGACTCTGTGCGTGCAATCACAGGTGTTGATCCGGTAACAGGCAGAAAACTGAGTGCAGCCGAGCGAATCGCAGCAGGAGCCATGGCAGCTGCAGGATTTATACCAGTTGTTGGCTGGGCCGGACGTCTAGCAAAAGGCGGGAAGGCGATCTATGCAACGGTAAAAGGGGTTACTACTGCTTCGAAAGCATTGGATGCTTATAAAACGGCTAAAGGAATGCAGATCCTTGGTAAAGCTGAAAAAGGAATATATGGACTAATAAGCGGAAACGGTTTAGCTGAGGGTATTACCGGTAAGGATATGTTCGGGAATCAGCTTACGGAAGAACAAAGGAAGAATAGCCTGCTTACTGGTTTTTCGATTCTTGGGCTGGGCGGGGCTGCTGCAGCTATTGATAAGTATGGCTATAAGATACCTAAGGCAAAGTTTCCTTTTAGTAAGGAACATATAAAGTTGTTGCAGGATCAGGCGAATGCTGCATTGAATAAAGTGAAGAATAAGGTTGGGGATTTTAAGGTTCCGACACGAATTCACAGCGAAGTGTTAGTAACCTCAACTGGTCAAAAAGTTCCGGTGTTTTCAATTGAAATGACGCCACTTAAAAATAAGTATCCAGGGGCATTTTTATTAAGACGGGAGATAATGTTAAATATAATATAAAATCTATTATTGGAAAAAAAGATCTTGAAGATTATCGAGCGGAACTTAAAGTACCAGAAACTAATACGGTTGCGGTAGGCAAGACAGATATTATTGGATTAGATGGCCAACTATTTAAAGGAGCTTCCCCTGAAGTAAGAAATCAAGCAGAATTACCATCATTAGATGATACTTATCCTAACAGAGAGTTCAAAGCTCCATATGATCATATTAAAAACCCTAAGTTAGCACAGTTTACTAGGCATGCTGAAGAAGGTGTTCTTAACGAGTTTAATGATGCTATAATCAAAAGCGGTATAGATCCCCATGAGGTTATTGGTAATTTGTATATCCATCAGTCAAATCCTAGAGGCGTTTGTAACAAATGTACTAAAGGATTAATTAAAAACTTTCCAGAAAGTGCGGAATATTTTATCAGGCTAGCAAAAAGTTCCCTAATTTAAAAATAATAGTTACATCAGAACTGGATGAAACTATTAAATTGAATGGTATGACATCATTCATTTTACAAAATGGAAAGATAATACTTAAATAATCTTTAAACTAGAGGTGTGAAATGAATATCGATTTAATCTATGACTTAGAGGATAATATTAAAGTTGCTTTTGCATTAGCTATTGCTGAAAAAGCATTTGATGTTATTGAAAAAGATGATGAAAGGTATCTGGATGGAAGAAAAGCTTTAGATACTTGTTGGGCTTGGGTTGAGAGTTACAGTGTATCTGGTGACGAAATATACGAATTGATAGATAATGCAGAGTTTGAAGGGATTTCTGAATTTGCTGAGGATGAAGAAGACTTAAATATTGCTAGAATGTGGTCGTTACTAGTTGATACAGTTGCCTATACAGCTTGGCAAGCTTATAAAAAGGAAAAAACAAAATATTTACCTCAAGCATTGGAAGGAATAAAAGAAGATAGCCTTGATGTATATTATCAAAGTGCACTGGAAACATCTTTTATAACTAATGAACAAATTCAAAATATGAAACGACAATTAATGAAAAATCAACAGTATTTTAATGGAGTTACAATTACGAAAGAAGACTTTTTAATAAAGTTTAAAGTTTGTGAAGCTAACTAATTAAGAATACTATGTATTTGCTTTAAATGTAAATTATTCCGGATAAATTAAACGCTCCAACTATCTGCAGTAAAAAAAGAGGCTTGCCGAATAAGCAAGCCTAAATACTAATTCTCAAAATCATAATATATTTCATCCGCATGCTTCTTATCATTTTCTTTCAGGTAAGCCCAAATAAGCTCAGGCCTCTTAATGAGCAGCCAATCCCCGTGTTTATCAAATTTTCTGGTTGAGGTGGTCATGGAAAATGGAATAGTTCCGAAGGCTTTATAGTTTTTTAATCCCCATATGGACAGCCGTTTGGCAAAATCACAATCTTCCGCCATTAGGATTTCCTCATCAAATCCGTTGATTGCTTCAAAATCCTTTCGGTAGCACCATAAGATCCCTACGGATATCAAGCCGTATTTTAAAAACAAAGGAATGGTCAATGCAGTTACAGAGGCCATAATACCGAGCGACATGCGCTCCAAACTGCCCGTTACTCCCCCGCCGATATATAATCCAGAGGACAAATAATTGTCAATACTCGTTAGGAGGTGTTTGGACATTCGTGTATCAGCATCGATGGTAACCAGGATTTCCCCTTGTGCCAGCTTTGCTCCGGCGTTTCTGATTTTTGACAGATTTTTGTCTTCATTTTTCAAGGTAATGCAATGATAGGATTTTGCTATTTCTTCTGTCCGGTCAGTACAACGGTTTAAAACCACGATAATTTCAACTTGGTCCTTATAAAATTCTGCTGCAGATACAATGGAACCAAGACACCTGCCAATGTACTTTTCTTCATTATGGGCAGGTATGATAATAGAAAACTTAATATTTTCTTCCTTCATAAATTTTCACCCTTTTATTTTGAGATCAAGCTTAATAATAAAATGGAAAAGAAACAGACAATTGATGCAGAAGGAACCGTATGTCCCACTTTTCTATTTTAAAAACTTCTTCATGGAACTCTGGTACCGTTACAAAGGAATAATCATTTTCTAAAAGATATTCGATAATAGATGGCAATGCAGACACCGTATTATCCCGGGGACCGCTTCCAAATTGATCACCATCGTGAAGCAGAATAATATTATGTCTTTTCAGCATTAAAATGACATGCCAATATAAAGAGTTAGAATCCATATCCTGCACCCAATCCCGGCTAGATACATTATATAAAACAGTCGTCATTCCCATTTCTTTAATTTCAGCTGAAGCATGATGATTGATTTCTCCAAAGGGAGGCCGAAATAAATCAGGGGAAATATTAATTATTTCCTTAATCTGGTCAGATGTAGAATGAATTTCTTGCTGAAGCTCTTCGTTTGACAGATGGGTAATATTCGGATGGCTCCATGTATGATTGCCGATCACATGCCCCTCAGCGTGGATTCTCCTGACTATATCCGGGAATTTTTCTGCTGCTGACCCAACTATGAAGAATGTTGCTCTTATTTCATATTTTTTAAGAATATCCAGGATGTCAGTAGTGTATGCCGAAGGTCCATCGTCAAAAGTGAGGCAAATATAACGGGGGGAAAGTTCGTTCATACCATTCAACCTTTTCTAAAGATTTTTGGTTTTTACATTTTTATTTGCTAAACCTTACTCTTGTTATATTCATATGAGGATATTACATAAACGCTTGTACGGATGCCTTGAGTCTTGGAAGGATTCCCAAAAGCTCTTTTCTTAAGGCTCTTTTCTTAGGCTTTGTTGTTTTCCTAACTCTTTTACATAAATAAATCTCCCAGTTAGACGGAAATTTTAAGAAAAGATACCACGAAGCTAATCTTCTTACGTTTTTAAAACCCATACGAATAGCAGCAAACTTTCCGAAAACAGCCTTTTTAAAACTTTTTTTTAACGTCCCTCTTAATGAATTCTGAAAAGGGATATATGTTAAAAAAAACAATAAAACCGCAGACTAAAAAATAGTCTGCGGTTTTCCTATTACCATTTTCTCAGCCCCAGCAGCCTCTCCCCAAGATCCGTCAATTCCGCCCGTCCATATTTCGTCTGTTCCCAGTTCCGAGGGTCACCAGGGAAAGCATCCCCAGCCGGAGAAATACGCTCGCTCCAAGACTCAATCCGAGTCTGCCTAAGCACTTCATTATTTTCCTGAGCAGGAAACATGGAGATGTACTGGGCAATCCGCGGTTTGTCTGAATGATTCGGGCGAATGCCGTGTGCGAGCATGCTGTTAAAGATTAGCAGGTCGCCTGCTTCTGTGACGATTTTTCTTGGGGTGAAACCAGTTGTATCAGGCATATAAGGGTCTCTGTCTTCGGCTTGAGTTTTTACCCACTCGTCAAAATTCCGATACAGTTCTGGAATGTACTGGAAACCTCCCATTTCAGCGTCAGTATCAACAAGAGAGAGGACGCCCTGAACGTTTACAGGAATCGGATCAGATGCGGTGTTCACATCCCAGTGAATAAAGCCCTTATATTCATGACCTGGTCTCATTGGCAGATTTAAGTTGCAGCGGTCAATGCTTGCCCACAGTTGTTCGGTTCCCCAAATATCAACGAAGGCATTGTAAACACGCTCATTCATGCGGTTATCCCATAAGTATTGATGATTATAAAGCTCGACCATTCCGGTATTCGTAAGCTCCTGCATTTTCATTTCACGGCTTGGGCTGGTATACCAGGTTGAGGAATCCTCAGGGTCCTTTTCTTCAAACTCCCAAAATCAGGTTTTTCAGTCTTTCTAGATTTTCCTTAGGAACGGCGTTTTTCACAATCACATACCCGTTTTCTTTCCAGAACTGCCAGTCTGCTTCACTTAGTACTCTAAGCGGTTCCTGATTTGGACGCTCATTGAGTGATGTCTTGATTCCCTAAAATATTGTTTTTCTGATTCACGTTTCATTCCTCCCGAAAATTTATTTGTAATCGCTTTCTAAGGTGTGGTTTCAGGATAATCCATGAAACGCGTTTCATAGCAAGCATGAAATGAAAATAAATTATTCATCCTCTTTTCTGAAACTCAGAAGGGGTCATACCGGTCCATTTCTTAAACGTGCTGCTGAAATGCCGTTCATCCTGATAGCCTGATAGCCTTGCAGCAGAATAGATTTTTAACCCCTTTTTCAAAAGCTGTTTCGCTTTGCCAATCCGGTAAGTGTGCAGGTAATCCAGAAAGTTAATGCCCATTTCCTGTTTGAATAAGGAGCTCAAATAGGAGGTGGAAACAAAGACGTCTTTTGCAAGGGAATCGAGGGTCAGGTTCGATTTATAGCTGCTGTGAATAATATCAAGCGCCGCCCGGACTGTTTTATGAACGCTGTTTTGTCCTTCTGCTGTTTGGATGAGCTGCTTAAAAGCCTCTTTCAGCATGTGTGACATGGCGGAAAAGGTTTCTGCCTTTGAAAGCTGATCATTCCAGTTCAGCAATTCCTGATGAACATCGGCAGAATAGTTTTTCATCAACAGCTTAAAGGCTTCGTTTAAAAGAGAGGTCGCTCTTTGGATGGCTTCACTCTTTGAAATATGCTCACTGTCTTTCATGATAGCTAGCCATGAATCCAGCTCAGACATCATCAGAACAGCATCTCTTTGACCAAATGCATCCATCATCTCCTCCTCATTTTGAATGGCCTTGCTGGCGGAAGTATCTGCCGTATTCTTTAAAACAAGTGAGGAAAAAGAATACACACCTTTCTTTGCCTCGGAAAAAAAAGCTATATCTAAGCATTTCAATGCTTCACTATAAGACTGGTAGAGTAGCTCAAGTGGCTGCAGGTTCCCAACACCAAGTACCGCTTTAATCCCAAATGTTTTCTCAAGATAACGCTGCAATTTTCCGAGATCTGCCATATGCTTTTTCTCTTGAAGCTTTCCGGCATTGGCAATCCATACAAAATAATCGCTGAATTGAAAAAGTTCGACCCCTTCAGGTTCATAAACCGCACTCATCAAAGCCGCAGTCCTTTCTCTTCCTTCTTCTCCAATAAAGGAACCTTGCATATGAATGATTCCAGCTTGAACCGGCTTATTTTTAAAAGAAAGCTTCAGCTCCTGGATATCTTTCACCATTTGATCTTTTCCGCAGCCTTCTTCAAGCCAGTGACTCAGCCTCTGCTGCTTTACTTCTGAGAGATGCTTTGTCCATGATTCTTTTAAATGATCTATTACCTTTGTATTCTCTTTGCGTTCCTCTAACCTTTCCTTTGCTTTTAAGACGGATTCCAGAATTTCCTCAGGCATGCAGGGTTTAACGAGATAATCCATTGCTCCGAGCTTAATGCCTTCTTTTGCGTAGGAAAAGTCGCTATACCCTGAAAGGAGCAGGGCTTCAAAATCATGCCCGGACTCCTTTGCTTTCCTTAACAGCTCAATTCCACTCATTCCAGGCATTTGAATGTCTGTCAGCAAAATATCTGGCTGAAAGGCTTGAAAGGACTGAAGCCCCTCTGTTCCATCCTCGCATATCCCGCAAAGATCAATCCCATATTCGTTCCACGCCACCATTTCCGTAATCCCTTCCCGAAAGGCCGCTTCATCCTCAACAATTAGCAATTTGCACATCAGAAATTCCCCCTTCCAAGTTTGTCAGTCGTATTTCCGCACGTGACCCTGTTCCTTCATGGGAATAAAAATGCAATGCAGCTCCATTCCCGTACACAAGCATTAGCCGTTCCTTCACATTATGGATCGCATAGCCCGTCCCGTTTTTGCGGTCGAATTCTTCCAGCTCATACGCTTTAAGAGGCCTGTTTATTTCAGTTAGTGTACTTGCTGAAATTCCGATGCCATTATCGGCGATTTCGATCACTGTATGGCCTGATTCTGTAAAAGCTCTCACTGATATGAATCCACTTTCATTTGAAGGTTCAATGCCATGAATAATCGCATTTTCTACAAAAGGCTGTATCAAAAGGTTTGGTATTTTCATATTTTCTAATCCTGGTTCAATGGATATTTCAAAATTGACATTTGGTTTAAAGCGCATACCTTGAAGGTACAAATAGTTTTCCACCAGTTCAATTTCTGATTTCAGATCTATAAAATCTCTTCCGTCGTTCAGAATGAGCCTGAAAACCTTTGATAACGCATACGTCATGTCAGCAATTTCATGCTCGCCCTTCCGTTTTGCCGTCCAGCAAATGGTGTTCAGCGTGTTATACAAAAAGTGAGGATGGATTTGAGACTGCAAAGCCTTCAATTCTGCATCGCGCTGCTTGAGTTTAGAGTGATATACGTCATGAATCAGCGTTTGAACCCGTTCGATCATCTGGTCATAGCCTTTTCCCAATTGACCGATTTCATCTTCCCCGGAGAAAGCCACGCTTTGAGAGAAATCTCCTTTTTCAACCTCTTTCATCGATAAAATGAGTTTCTGCAATGGCTTTGTTAGGTGTGAGGCAGCGAGAAGGGAGACGAAAATGCTTCCGATAAAACAAAGAACCATGACAAAAAATGTGATCCATTGAATTTGATTCAGTTCCTTTAAAACCTTCTTTTTTGACTGGACAATGATGACATTCCAGTCAGCTGAGTCAGAATGAGAATGTCCGATAATCCACTCATCACTGCTGATGCTAGAGGGGATGTCTTTTATGGCCGTATGCTGAATGGGTTTCAGAGCAGGTATGCTGCGATAATTTTTTCCTACCCATTTCATAGTAGAGGAAGTCAGAATCATGCCATTGTCATCAAGGATGAACATCTGGGTTTCGGGATCTTCCTTCGTTAAATAATTTCCCCTTAAAAAGTTGGCATTAATGCCAATCACAACAATCCCTTCATTCTTCAGGCTATTACTGTTTTTTAATATTCTGGACTTTAAGACTTTGCTTTGACTGTCTCCGATGAAGAGGCTGTTCTCCGGCCTGAGCAGATGCCAATCAGATTCTCCGGTTTTTAGCAGTGAGCTGTCAAACAGGGGAGAATGCTCATAATAAGTGAAGCGTTTGGCGCTCGTGATTCCAGTCTGATTGATGGCAAGCGGCTGCTGATCGGCTTCTTTTGGAGATAAACTGTAGATAATCAGTGATTGGATAATGGGGCGGGTTACCATCATCTTAGAAAGGGAACTGTAGGTTTGCTGTTTGAGGGGTGAAGGCTCATCTGAATCTAGCAGCTCCTGCACGGAAGAAGAGAGAAATAAATAATTGGCAAAGTCATTGACCTCCTGATCAATTAAATTTAATTGATCGATGCTCTTTTTCAGCAGGTTCTCTTGATTCTGATTCACCTTGCTGAAAACCTGATCAGTTGCGATTTGATAGGAGGTGAAGCCTGTTATTGCAATTGTCAGCATAAATAAAGGCACAAACCAGATTAATAGCTTCTGCCGTATCGGCAGGTTCATATACCACTTCAGGATGACTTTCATTCTATTGCCTCTCCCTTAAAAATCTTTCTTTCGCCTCTTATATGTCAAATCATACTAAATTATATGAAAAATGAAAACGTTATCTAAAATTTAGGACATTCTTTTCATATCCGGATCATCTTAGAATGATGATAAAGGCTTAGGAGGTGAAAGAAGCTGCATAAAGTAATGAGTAATCGTTTGTCTATTTTATTTTTGGTAGGGCCGGGGCTTGCCATCTTTTTATTTATGATAGGTATTCCGGTCATCATGAGCGTCTATTACGGGGCGACGAATTGGAGTGGAATCGGACAGTATGAGTTTGTCGGCTTGCAGAATTTCATCGATATTCTGACGAAGGATCCAGTGTTCTGGAAAGGGTTATGGCATGCTGCTCTCTTAGCTGCTCTGACGGTTATCCTGCAGCATCCAATCGCCATTCTGATTTCGATTCTATTAACCTATTGCGGAAAGCTAGAGAAATTTTTTGCAGCGATCTTTTTTATCCCTGCTGTCATTTCCGTTGTTGTCACGTCAAAGCTTTGGGTCAGTATATTCCACCCAACCTACGGATTAGTGAATAAAGCGCTTGATGTGTTTCATCTTTCTTTCCTTAAGCATAACTGGCTGGGTGATCCGAGTACAGCGATATGGTGCATTATTCTTGTCGTGATGTGGCAAGGGTTTGGATACGCATTGCTCCTGTACCATTCAGGACTGCAGGGCATCCCAGAATCGATGAAAGAAGCAGCGATGCTTGATGGTGCCAATCAATTCCAGCTTTATACTAAGGTCATTATTCCTTTATTGTTTCCTGTTATGAGGGTCGCTATTGTTCTAGCGGTTGTTACTTGCTTAAAACAAATGGAAACGATTTTCTTGATGACAGGAGGGGGACCAGGAGACAGTACTGAATTTCTTGGAAACTATCTCTATAAAACGGCCTTTTCGTCATCGCTGTATGGCTACGGAAATGCAATTTCTGTCTTATTCGTTGTATTCTGTTTAATCTTAACAGTCATTTTAAATAAAACCTTGAAAAAGGATGTGGGGGAATATTAACACTCTGGAAAAAAGGAGTTTGAGTGTGGAAACTAACCTTCATTTATCTCAGCCTGAGCTTCATGTTCACACACAGGTGAAAAAAAAGACGTCGTTGAAAAAAATTCTGCTTTTTTTCTTTATGTGGCTTTTAGCTATCGTGCAGCTGTTTCCGCTCATTTGGCTGATCAATTTCTCACTGCTGAAAAGTGGAGATTTCTTTGGACCTTCCTTTCTAAAATGGCCTGAAACATTTGAATGGGCGAACTATTTTAATGCCTTTGCTTACGGAGGGGTTCCCCGCTATTTCTTAAATAGCCTGATGATTACAAGTATAACGGTTGCGGTTTCAGCGATTTTAGCCTTGATGCTTGCCTTTGCGTTTACAAGAATGAGGTGGAGGTTCAGGACGCTTACGATGAACCTGATCATGCTTGGTCTGATCATTCCGATTCATGCAACATTGCTTCCAAACTTTATTATGTTCAATAAGCTCAACATGCTGGATAATCAATTTGCTTTGCTTCTGCCGTATATTGCATTTTCTCTGCCTGTGAGCATGTTTATCATGACAGGATTTTTAGAAACGATTCCAAAAGAAATAGAGGAGTCGGCTATAATGGATGGGTGCAGTATCTTCGGCCTTTTATTTAAGATTATTTTGCCAATGACAAAGCCTGCAATCGCCACAATATGCGTGCTGAACTTTATTACATGGTGGAATGAATTTATCATTGCCAATACCTTTCTTGTCTCGGAGGACTTAAAAACATTGCCGTTTTCCATTCTGAAATTCACGGGACAATATTCTTCCAATTATGGAGCTCAGTTTGCTGTTATGACGTTAATTGCACTGCCGTCCATCTTGATTTTTATTATTTTCAGCAAGCAAATGACAAAAGGGATTACAGCTGGTGCTGTAAAAGGATAGCATTTTTGTAAGCGTTTTTAAAACGAAATTTTAGGGGGATACAAAGTTGAAAAGAATGAAAAAGACGATTTTACTCGCCGTTATGCTTGTCCTTGCCTTCGCTCTTTCTGCCTGCAGCTCAAGCTCTACAGGAGGCAAAGCAGAAGGAAGCTCTAAAAATGAAGCTGTCACATTAAAGTTTTTCAGTGCCAATCCGGATCGGACAGTTGGCGTCGGAAAAGTCGAACAGGATCTGATCGACCGCTATATGAAGGAAAATCCAAATGTAAAGATTGAAGTAGAAGCCCTTCAGGATGAACAATACAAAAATAAAGTGAAAATATATTCTTCAACGAATAAATTGCCGGATATTATGCACACATGGGGGCAGCCGTCCTTTATCGATCCTTTAATTAACAATAAGCTTCTCCTTGAATTGAATCCGAAAGAGTTTGAAAAGGATAACTTTGTTCCAGGCTCAACAGAAGGCTATTCTAAAGGCGGCAAGCTTTATGGACTTCCTAAAAATGCCGATATGATGGTGGTTTATTACAATAAAAAGATATTCAAAGACAACAGCATTGAAATTCCTAAAACACAAGCTGAATTCCTTGATACAGTTAAGAAATTAAGAAGCAAAAACATTAATCCTGTTTCCATCAACGGTATGGATGGCTGGACGCTTCCGATCTGGTTTGAATACGTCCTTCAGCGTGAAACAGGAGACTTTGCCGCAATGGATAATGCGTTGGCGCGCAAAGCAAAATTTGATTCAAGCGAGGTTGTAAATGCAGCCAAGTTTATGAAGGAATTCGCCGATGCAGGCGGCTTCCAGGATGGGTTTCTAACAGCTGATTATGGCACATCCAGAAACCAATTCGGCCAGGAGCAGGCAGCCATGTATTTAATGGGTTCGTGGGAAATGGGACTTGCAACAGATCAAAACTTCCCTGAAAGCTTCAGACAAAATGTGGGTGTATTCTCTTATCCTGCATCTGATAAAGGAAAGGCTGAGGACGTAGCAGCTTGGTTCGGAGGCGGTTATTCGATCTCCAATAACAGTCCTCATAAAGAAGAAGCGCTGAAATTCCTGACGTATTTCTTTAAACCGGAAAACTGGGTAAAATCCGCGTGGCAGACTGGAGCAGCCATCCCTGCACAAACCTTCAGCAGTTATTTAACCGGTAAAGAAACAGCGCTTCAAAAGCAGCTGGTAGACCTGTTCAATTCTATGAAAACATCTAGCGGCACACCTGTTCTTGACCAAGGATCTCCAGAATTCAAGGAAAGCATTATGCAGCTCCATCAGCAGCTGTTATCTAAAACGCTCACTCCGGAGGAATTTGCGAAAAAATTGGATGAAGCCGCTGATAAAAACCAAAGCGCTGCCAAATAATAAGCAGAAAACAGAGGGGCGCGTTTCCTCTGTTTTTTTAACGGAGTAAATTTTAAAAAAAGCCTTTTATATTCGTAAAAATGGAAACGCTTTCTAAAATATGGAGCATTCCTTATTGTTTTTTATATCTCTACTATAAAAGAGTGAAGATTCAAAAAATGATAAGGAGGTAAGAAATGAAAAAAGCATTGTCCGTTTCAACTGCTGTGGTTATGTGTTTTTCACTGCTTGGCACCGTTCCAAAAGTCGATGCCAAACAAGAGACTGCACCGATTTATCAAAATGCAAAAAGTTCTGTTGAAAAAAGAGTTTCCGATTTGCTCGCAAGAATGACGATTGAAGAAAAAGTCGGCCAAATGATTCAGGCAGAACGGGGATCTGTGACACCTGAAGATGTGAAGAATTACTCGCTCGGCTCCATTCTTAGCGGAGGAGGCTCTTATCCTGAAGGAAAAGCAGAAAACTCAACCCGTGATAAATGGTCCAGGATGGTTGATGCTTATCAGGATGGGGCCCTTGCATCAAGACTTGGCATCCCGCTTCTTTATGGAGTAGATGCTGTTCACGGTCATAATAACCTGCTTGGCGCAACCATTTTCCCTCACAGCATTGGGCTGGGGGCAGCACGCGATCCTAAGCTTGTTGAAAAAATCGGGAAAGCTGCTGCTGAAGAAGTGAAATCCTCCGGTCCGAATTGGACATTTGCACCGACTGTTGTTGATGCCCAGAATATTCGCTGGGGAAGGACTTATGAGAGCTTCGGGGAAGATCCAAAGCTCGTTGCTGAAATGGGTAAAGCATACATTAAAGGACTGCAAGGCGATAAAGAAAAAGACTTAAAGAAAACGTCAAAGGTTGTAGCAACTGCCAAGCATTTTATTGGTGAAGGCTATACAAAAGACGGTGTGAACCAGGGTGATGTGACGCAGTATACAGAAGATGAAATACTGGCAAAAGATAAAATCATTTATAAAACTGCAGTTGACTCAGGTGTAAGAACGGTTATGGCATCATTTAACAGCATTCAAGGCTTAAAAATGCATGCCAACAAGCGACTGATGACAGATGTATTAAAAAACGAACTTCACTTTACTGGATTTGTCGTTTCTGACTGGTACGGCATTCAGCAAATAACAAAGGATCAGGACGGGCATCCTGTTTCCGGCTTAAAGCAGCAAATTAAAACGGCAGTCAATGCCGGAGTAGACATGATGATGCAGCCGGAAAATTGGAAAGAAACGTATTCTCTGACATTGGAATTAGTGAAGGAAAAAGAAATTTCAATGAGCCGGCTGGATGATGCGGTATCAAGAATTTTACGCGTGAAATTTGAAGCAGGCGTTTTTGAGCATCCGAAAACAGATAAAACGCTTGCGAAGGATTTTGGATCAGCAGAACATCGAAAAATCGCAAGACAGGCTGTATCGGAATCTTTAGTGCTATTGAAAAATGATAAAGTGAACAACAAGCCAATCATGTCCCAGCTTGGCAAGATGAAAAATATTTTAGTTGCTGGAAGAAGTGCAGATGATATCGGAAAGCAATCCGGCGGCTGGACAATTTCATGGCAAGGAAAATCGGGAAATATAACAAAAGGTACGACAATCCTTGAAGGAATTAAACAGGCAGCGGGAAGAAATCAAAAGATTACGTACAACAAGCATGGCCGCGGAGCAAAAGGGAAGGATGCTGCGATTGTTGTTGTGGGAGAAGAACCATATGCAGAAAGCAATGGTGATACAAACAATCTAAATCTGAATAAGCTTGATCTTCTGACAATTGAAAACATCCGCAAAGCAGATCCGAAAATCCCGATCATCGTTGTGCTTGTTTCCGGGCGTCCAATGATTGTAACAGATCAAATGAAGGATTGGGCAGGGCTTGTGGAGGCTTGGCTGCCTGGTACAGAAGGAGAAGGAGTAGCAGATGTTCTCTTTGGAAAAAAGGACTTCACCGGCAAGCTTTCTGTGAAATGGCCATTCTACTTAGAGGCATACCAAATGGGCAATATGATGAAGGATTATATCATGTTCGATTATGGCTACGGTTTAAAGAAAAACCAGGCAACACCGAAAATAAAACCGGCTCCTGTCCGTCCAGAACCAGCTGGGTTACCGGTTCCGGGGAAGATCGAGGCAGAGAATTATACGAATCAAAATGGACTTCAGACAGAAGATTCCTCTGAAGGAACAAAAGATGTTGGGTGGGCAGATGGCGGTGACTGGCTGGAGTATAACATTGATGTTGCGGAGGATGGCCTGTATCAAGCCGATTTCCGCTACGCTGCGAATTTGAGCGGTGAAACCGGCGTCAACATGATTATTGATGATGCGAAAATAGCAGGGAAATTAAGAGTGACTTCAACTGGAGGATACCAAAATTGGAAAACGCAATCCGTGACAGACGTTCCATTGAAAAAAGGAAAGCACAAACTAAAGCTCGAGTACATTAACGGCGCGCTGAATTTGAACTGGCTTGAATTTAAACGGACTGGTGATATACCTGTTACTCCTCCTGATAATGGCGGTGGCGAGAAGCCGGATGTAATCAAAAAAGAGGCAGTAGAAAATTGGGTGACAACGGAAAGAGATTCAAAGGATATTGCCTGGTATTTCGCTCCAAGGTACCAGCAGGGAGACAAGCTCCTTCAAAAAGAAACAAACCTTGATTTGACAAAGATCGGCGAGAGCAAAGTGCCGGTCATTAACCTTGACTCTGATAAGACGTATCAGGAGGTGCAAGGCATCGGATCCTCAATGGAGGAATCAACCATCTTCAACTTGTCCAAAATGTCTCTTTCAAAAAGAGAGGAATTGCTGAAAAAACTCGCGGATAAAGAAAATGGGATCGGAATAAGCCAAATGAGGCTGACAATCGGAACAGCCGATTTTACAGCGAGAAAATTCTATACTTACGATGATATGCCTAAAGGTAAAACAGATGTAAATCTTGAAAATTTCTCAATTAAAAAAGATATTGATTACAAAATCATCGACACAGTCAAACAAATCCAAAAAATCAATCCGGATGTAAAATTCTTTGCTTCTCCTTGGAGTCCTCCAGGCTGGATGAAAACCTCTGACAGCATCATTAGAGGAAAAGTGAAGGATGAATATTTGCCGGTGCTTGCTAAATATTATCTGAAATATCTTCAAGCATATAAAGCACAGGGCATTAATATTGATGCATTAACCTTGCAGAATGAGCCGTTATTGGAAATTGACTACCCAAGCACGTATATTCCATGGCAGCAGGAAGCAGAGCTTGCGAAGCTGCTTCGAAAAGAACTTGATGCAAATGGATTTAAGGATGTGAAGCTTTGGATCTTTGATCATAACCCAGGAGACACAATGGCTTATCCCGCAAAGATTCTTGCTGACAAAGAAGCTTATGAAGCAGTGGATGGGACAGCTTTCCATGATTATGGCGGAGATTTAGGCGAAATGACCAAGCTGCATAACCTGTACCCTGAGAAGAATGTTTATTTAACGGAGCGAGCCGTATGGGGAACATCCGGCGCTGACAGAATCGCTCAATACTTCAGGAACTATGCTAAGAGCTACAATTCCTGGGTTACGATGCTTGACAGTGATATTAACACGCATCAATGGGTAGGCACCCCGGATCCGACATTGCTTGTACAGGACTCTGCTGACCGGAACAATTATTGGCTGACACCTGAATATTATATAATGGGGCAATTTTCTAAGTTTGTTAAACCGGGATATACCCGGATTGACAGCAATTATGGCTCTTCAGATGGAGTAACCAATGTTGCTTTCATCAGCCCTGATAAGAAAACCATTGTAGTGGTTGTGATTAACCAGACGGTTGAACCGCAAACCTTCAAACTGATTCATAAAGGTACTCAATTCAAAGCTCAATTGCCTGCTAAATCTGTTGGAACGTACCAATGGAATATAGCAAACTAAGAAACTGCCGAAAAGATAGCCGGACCGAACTGGTCTGGCTATTCCATTGCAAAAAAGGGGGACTTTCCTATGAAAATCAAGCTCATCACAACAACTTATAATAACGAACAGAAAAAAACGATCGGGCATACGAGTGAATTTTTTGAAGATACTGGAGTAGAATTGCAGGCTGTTAATGTGTACCCTAAGATTGTTTATCAAAAATTTGAAGGGTTTGGAGCGGCTATTACAGAGGCTGCAGGATATACTTTTTCACTTATGGGGGAGGAGAACCAAAAAAGGATTATCAGCGCCTATTTCGGTCCTGAGGGAAACAATTATAATCTGGTTCGGACTCACATTGACAGCTGTGATTTTTCTGTTGGCCAATATGCTGCAATGAACGACCCTGAAGATCATGAGCTAAAGTCATTCAGTTTAAAAAGGGACGAGGAGTATATTATTCCAATGCTGAAGAAGGCAGAGCAGACAGCAGGAAAAAAGCTGTCCGTTATGCTCTCTCCATGGTCTCCCCCTTCTTTTATGAAATCAAATGGCAGCAGGACAGAAGGCGGTTCCCTAAAGCCTGAATACCGGGAATTCTGGGCAGCATACATTTGCCGCTATATAAAGGAATACCGGAAAAAAGGATTTCATATCACAATGATGACGATTCAAAATGAGCCGAATGCCAAACAGACATGGGATTCATGTCTTTACACTGATCAGGAGGAAAAAGAGTTTTTAAGAGATTATCTGTATCCTGCACTTGTGAAAAATGAACTTGATGATATAGAGGTCAGCATATGGGATCACAATAAAGAAAGAATGTTTGAAAGAGCATCAGCCATCATCGACGAAGAAACAAATAAGATGGTGCAGGGTGTGGCATTCCATTGGTACAGCGGGGATCATTTTGATGCTATTAGACTTGTTCGCGAACAATTTCCTGATAAAAAATTGATTTTCACCGAAGGGTGCGTGGAATATAGCCGTTTTAGCGAAGCAGGACAGTTAGCCAATGCCCAAATGTATGCTCATGATATCATCGGAAATATAAATGCAGGAATGAACGCTTTTATTGATTGGAATCTCATTCTGAATCAAGAGGGCGGTCCGAACCACGTCGGCAATTATTGTGATGCACCAGTGATGTGCGATACGGATAATGATGCTGTGCAGGAAAAGCTCTCCTATACATATATTGGCCATTTCAGCCGATACATTCAGCCTGGGGCAGTTCGGATTGCCTCTACGAAATACAGTGATAAACTTGAGGCTGTTTCGATGAAAAATCCTGATGAAACAATTGTGCTTGTTTTATTGAACCGTTCAGCTGAGGAGATGCTTATTAATTTAAGAATAGAAGGAAAAACGGCTTCTTTTTCGCTGCCGGCGGGCTCCATAACAACGGGAATATTATAAGCAGCATAAGGAGATGCCAGGAAGCAGCATCTCCTTTTTAAATTTCAGTTTCACAAACTAAACCGATTTAGTTATAATAGATTTATATTTTAAAAGTAATTTAATTCTGCAGCAAGGGGTGGGAGTATTGATACAAAAATACGTGATATTAAACCGTCTGCAACAGGAAAAAGTAATCGCTGTCATTCGCGGGAAAAGTGATCAGGATGCGATCGAGATTTCAGAGGCTTGCATAAGGGGAGGCATTAAGAGCATTGAAGTGACGTTTACAACACCGAATGCGCTTGATGCAATCAAGCATTTGATCAAGCAGTTTGAGGAGGATGAAGTTCTCATTGGGGCGGGTACAGTGCTTGATGCAGAAACAGCCCGCTTGGCCATTTTAAGCGGAGCAGCATATGTGGTGAGTCCTCATTTTGACAGAGAAATCAGCCGTGTCTGCAATCGTTACTCGATTCCATATTTGCCTGGCTGTTCAGCTGTAACGGAGATTGTAGAGGCGATGGCTAGCGGAGTGGATGTTGTGAAAGCATTTCCTGGAGGGAACCTTGGTCCTTCCTTCATTAAAAGCGTCAAAGGGCCGCTTCCTCATGCGAACTTAATGCCATCTGGGGGAGTCAATCTTGAGAACATTCTTGACTGGTTTGAAGCAGGAAGCTTTGCTGTCGGAGTGGGCAGCGAGCTTACAAAAGGCATTCAGAGGGGCGATTATCACCTGGTTGAAGAGCGGGCACGCCAATATACTGAGAAAGTGAAGCAAGCGGGCTTAAGGGTATAAAAGGAGAGCATAATTGTAAGCGATATCAAGCCGGGGATGTTGCACAATGAAAATGACATTCCGATGGTATGGAGAGGATGACCCGGTTACGCTTGAGAAAATCAGGCAGATTCCAGGAATGAAGGGAATTGGTTCGGCCATTTATGACGTGCCTTTCGGAGAAGTGTGGAGTGAAGAAAAAATAAGAGAGTTAAAGGAAAAAATTGAAAAGCACCACTTATCTCTTGAAGTCATTGAGAGTGTTTCAGTGCACGAAGATAGTAAACTTGGTCTTCCTTCAAGAGACGCTTATTGAAAACTATCAAACAACCATCTGGGAAGACCCGGATACGGTCTTCAGGACAGGGCGCTTGGAGCTGTTTACTTAAACGGACTTTGGGAAGCAGCAGTAAAGGGAAGAAAATAACTTCTAAGTAAACCGGAGCACATCCGGTTTTCTTTTTTTTTTCCAATTTAGATGTAAATTTTTCAAATAGAACCGATAAAATCGGTAGAATATCCTATAAGGGGAAAATGGTGAAGACCATGCAAACTACAGATAACTATCAGCTATATTTTTATTATTTTTATATGCTTGAAACATTGGATGAAAGCTTTCAGTTTGTGATTGATGGTTATAAAAACCAGGAATATGAGGAATCCGAAAAAATATTTTCTCGGATTATGGAAGCCTTTTATGATATCGATTCATCCAATTCGGCTATCCTGACAGCCAGTGAAAAAGATGATGAACTGATATCAGAAATATTGAAATTTGACAGTGTCATTTTTGAATTAGAAAAAATGGATTCCGCACAAGAATACCCGTTTGCTTCAGAAACATATATCAAAAACGAACTGGTTCCAGCCTTTAAAGCATGGAAAGAAGCAGTACAAAGCAGAATGCAGCGCTATATTTTACAGTAGTGATCTAAAGAATATTCTGGAGATCTCTTTTTTTTTCATATATAACACGATTCCTGCATATACTGGACGCAAAATATGGTTTCTCTTATTCTGTCGATAGAATAAGAGAATAGAGAAGAAGTTTCCCGGGAAATGTCGAGGTCGACAAATTTCTTTATAAATTAACAAAATTTTCACAAGAAATTTACGTTTCGGCAGGAAACCTAGAGGGGAATATAGAAGTAAGTTTACATATCCTTTACAAAGTGAGGAGGGGTTCTGATGAGATATAACATCAGAGGTGAAAACATTGAGGTAACTCCAGCTTTACGAGATTATGTGGAGAAGAAAATTGATAAACTGGAAAGGTACTTTCAGGATTCTATCAATGCAGAGTGCCATGTGAATCTCAAATACTACAATGATATGGATTCTAAAATTGAAGTGACCATTCCAATGAATCATCTCGTCCTTCGCGGTGAAGAGCACAATGGGGATATGTATGCTGCGATTGATTTGGTAACCAACAAGCTCGAACGCCAAATTCGCAAGCATAAAACAAAAGTGAACCGAAAATTCCGCGAGCAGCAGGAAAACTCCGCAAAATTTGCTTTTACAAATGGAGAAGCCTTAGCATCAGAACCAGTCTCAACGACTGTTCTTGAAGATGATGTAGAGGAGATGCTCGATGACAGCACAGAAGTTGTTCGTACAAAACGCTTTAACTTAAAACCAATGGACAGCGAAGAAGCTATCCTGCAGATGAACATGCTGGGCCATACGTTCTTCGTTTTTACAAATGCTGAAACCAATCGAACTAACGTAGTTTATAAACGAAAAGATGGCAAATACGGCATTATAGAGCCGAATGAATAAGTGTAAAGAAGGCGCCTTCCCGGCGTCTTTTTTTTCGGTAATAGTTGATTCATAATGCTCTTCAAGGTTTTTTAGCCTTTTTTATTCTTAAGGAAGAGAGTGGAATTCATAAATTATTTCTGTTAAAAATTGAAATACTATAAGAAAAAGCAAAATCTTCCTGCTTTTTTTAATCAGTTATAAAAAATGAAATTTAGGGTAGAGATTATCAGATAAAGGAGGCAGGAAAAAATGGATACCCCCATACATATCAATTCTGAAATCGGAAAGCTGAATACGGTGATGCTTCACCGGCCGGGCAGAGAGGTTGAGAATCTGACACCGGAATATTTGAAGCGCCTTTTATTTGATGATATCCCTTATTTGCCTGCTGTCCAAAAGGAACACGATGTGTTTGCTGATTTGCTCCGGAACCAAGGGGTAAATGTTCTATACCTTGAGCAGCTTGTAGTAGAATCCCTTCTAACAGATGAAGCAAGGAAAGAATTCATAGATCAGATTCTTTTGGAGAGCTGGTCCAATGTGAACGGAGCAGGCCCATACTTGAAAGAATACCTGAAGTCTCTGCCTCCAAATGAACTTGTCAGAAGAGTGATGGAAGGAGTGCGGACATCTGAAGTGGATAATGGGAAAAAAATTCATTTATATGAATTTATGTCCGATCAATATCCCTTTTATTTGGACCCGATGCCAAACCTCTATTTTACAAGAGACCCTGCAGCTGCTATCGGCAATGGAATCAGCGTAAACCAGATGAATGAAAGTGCCAGAAGAAGAGAGTCCCTATTTATGGATTTTATTATCCGCTATCATGACCGCTTTAAAGGAAAAGAAACGCCAGTCTGGCTGAACCGTGATTACAATTTTCCGATTGAAGGCGGAGATGAGCTTGTCCTAAGCAAGGATACAATTGCCATTGGGGTAAGCGCCAGAACGTCAGCTAAGGCTATTGAAAAACTGGCAGTGAATCTCTTTAAAAAGCAAAAAGAAATTCAGCGTGTTGTAGCCGTAGAAATTCCGAAATCCCGCTCTTTCATGCATCTGGACACTGTCTTTACAATGATTGACCATGATAAATTTACGATGCACCCAGGCTGCATCAAGCAGGATGACAGCATGAATATTTTTATTCTGGATCGCCATGAGGATGAAGGAAGAGTAACCATTTCCAGAAGGAACAATTTAACGAAAACGTTAAAAGAAGTTTTGCAGCTGGATGAAATCGCCTTAATCCCATGCGGCGGGGGCGATCCGATCGTATCTGCAAGAGAGCAATGGAATGACGGTTCCAATACACTTGCCATCAGGCCAGGAGTAGTCGTTACCTATGACCGAAACTATGTTTCGAACAGGCTCATGAAAGAAAGCGGTGTTGAAGTATTGGAAATCCCGAGCTCAGAACTTTCAAGAGGCCGCGGCGGCCCAAGATGCATGAGCATGCCATGGGTGAGGGAAGATATTTGAGGGCTGGAAGTGCTCCTTTTAAAATAGGGAGTGCTTTTTTGATTGGTTTGGGTTTTAGGGGTTTAAAGCAGCGGGGGTCTGTCCCTTTTAAAAGGTGGCTCCTGGCCCCAGCTGCTTTACCGTATGACAGGACACAGGGAGAAGTTTGCAAATCCATGTATTTCAAATACTTAAGCAACGTGGGGACATAGTATTAGCGCTTTAACGGAACAAGGGACTGTCACCCAATTTCTAGTACCTGTCCCCTTTTTCTTTAAAGTACTAAAGGACAGAGCGGTTTGCTTTAAACCACATGCCATTTCAACCTTTAACAGTATAGGGGACATAGCTTTATCGCTTTACTTGGTTGGGGGCCAGGCGGCTGCATTAAAATGGGGACAGGCCCAAAATCACCACAAAGCCACCTCACTTCAAACCCTGCAAAAAGAAACAAAACCCCCCATACACCAAACAAACCCAGCAATTGGCTGATTTCTCCCATCTATAACGGTTGTGGCATCGGTTGCTTAGTGATAATATGGTTGGTGGGATAATTTATTTTCGAATAAGATCATAAATGATCAAAGAGGAGCGTTTTAGATGCTTGGAATTCTAAATAAAGTATTTGATTTTAATAAACGGACGTTAAATCGTTATGAAAAAATGGCGCTTGAAATAGATAAATACAGCTCTGAAATGGAAGCTTTACCAGATGAAGCATTCAAAGGCAAAACGGAAGAATTTAAAGGACGCGTGGCAAAAGGCGAGTCCTTGGATGACCTTCTTCCTGAGGCTTTTGCCGTAGTGAGGGAAGCTGCACGACGTGTGACTGGCATGTATCCTTATAAAGTACAGCTAATGGGTGGTATTGCCCTTCATGAAGGGAATATTTCAGAGATGAGAACAGGGGAAGGTAAAACACTTACTTCCACTATGCCTGTTTATTTAAATGCCCTTTCTGGAGAAGGTGTTCATGTTGTTACTGTCAATGAATACCTGGCTAGCCGTGACGCTGCAGAAATGGGAGAAATTTTTCAGTTTCTCGGATTGACAGTCGGCCTGAACCTGAATTCTCTTGACAAGGATGAGAAGCGGGAAGCTTATGCAGCAGATGTAACCTATTCTACAAATAATGAGCTTGGTTTCGATTATCTGCGCGATAACATGGTGCTTTACAAAGAAGAAATGGTTCAGCGCCCATTAAACTACGCGATCATTGATGAGGTTGACTCCATCTTGGTCGATGAAGCGCGTACTCCGCTTATTATTTCAGGACAAGCTGCTAAATCGACAAGACTTTATGTACAGGCAAATGCCTTTGTCCGCACGCTGACACTGGATAAAGACTACACGTTTGATGTGAAAACAAAAAGCGTTCAGCTAACAGAGGAAGGAATTTCAAAGGCTGAGCGCGGATTCGGCATTGAAAACCTGTTTGATATTTCTCATGTAACTCTCAACCATCATATCAATCAGGCTCTAAAAGCAAATGTCGTGATGCAGCCTGATATTGATTATGTAGTGGATGATGGCGAAGTTGTAATTGTTGACCCATTCACAGGGCGTCTTATGAAAGGCCGCCGCTACAGTGAAGGGCTTCACCAGGCAATTGAAGCAAGAGAAGGTCTTGAAATCCAAAACGAAAGCATGACACTTGCAACGATTACATTCCAAAACTACTTCCGTATGTACAAAAAGCTTTCCGG
Organism: Chryseobacillus diguaensis; assembly: GCF_049220665.1. NCBI lineage: Bacteria > Bacillati > Bacillota > Bacilli > Caryophanales > Bacillaceae > Chryseobacillus > Chryseobacillus diguaensis. Next base: position 139,004 of record NZ_JBMKNV010000004.1, on the reverse strand, counting down.
TATGACAGGTACAGCGAAAACGGAAGAAGAGGAATTCCGCAATATTTACAACATGCAGGTTGTTGCGATTCCAACGAATAGACCGGTTGTCCGTGATGACAGAGCGGATCTTGTTTACCGTTCCATGGAAGGTAAATTCCGTGCGGTAGTAGAAGATGTGGCGCAGCGTCATATGCTCGGCCAGCCAGTGCTTGTTGGTACAGTTGCGGTTGAAACGTCTGAGCTTATTTCTCAGCTCTTGAAGCGCAAAGGGGTTCCGCATCATGTATTGAATGCGAAAAACCACTTCAGCGAGGCTGAAATTATTGAACTTGCGGGTCAAAAAGGCGCCGTAACGATTGCGACCAACATGGCCGGACGCGGAACCGATATTAAGCTTGGCGAAGGTGTGATAGAGCTTGGCGGACTAGCTGTTATTGGTACAGAACGCCATGAATCACGCCGTATTGATAACCAGCTTCGCGGACGTTCAGGCCGTCAGGGTGACCCTGGTATTACGCAATTCTATCTTTCCATGGAGGATGAGCTGATGCGCCGCTTCGGTTCTGAGAACATGATGAATATGATGGACCGTCTTGGTATGGATGATACACAGCCAATTCAAAGTAAAATTGTTTCCCGTGCGGTTGAATCAGCGCAAAAACGGGTTGAGGGCAATAACTTTGATGCCCGTAAACAGCTTCTTCAATATGATGATGTTTTACGTCAGCAGCGTGAGGTTATATACAAGCAGCGTGCTGAAGTGATTGAATCAGAAAACCTTCGTGAGATTGTAGAAGCGATGATCACTTCTACCGTAGAAAGAGCGGTTAATGCGTTTACTCCTAGAGAAGATCTTCCGGAAGAATGGAATTTGACAGGCCTTGTTGAATACATCAATGCCAATATTCTTGATGAAGGTACGTTCTCAGTTGAGGAGATCAACGGAAAAGAACCGGAAGAAATGATTGAAGTCATCCTAGAGAAAACAAAAGAAAAATACAGCCGCAAGGAAGAGGACTTCGGCACTGAGCAAATGCGCGAGTTTGAAAAAGTCATTATGCTTCGTTCTGTTGACTCTAAATGGATGGATCATATTGACAGCATGGATCACCTTCGTCAGGGAATCCATCTTCGCGCTTACGGACAAACAGATCCTCTCAGAGAATATCAAATGGAAGGATTTGCAATGTTCGAAGCGATGGTTGCATCCATCGAAGAAGAAGTTGCCCGCTATGTCATGAAAGCAGAAATTGAAAATAATCTTGAGCGTGAAGAGGTTATTAAAGCAGATGCTGCCATTCATCCAAAAGAAGGCGATGAAGCTCCGAAGAAAAAACCTTCCCGCAAAGTGGTTGAAATTGGACGTAATGAGCTTTGCCATTGCGGAAGCGGAAAGAAATACAAAAACTGCCACGGCAAGTAAAAAATGTGAGAGGCGCTTTTCGCCTCTTCTTTTTTTCGGCATAAAAAATCCTCTTAGCAAAAGAGGATTTGATGATTAATGTCTTTTATCCGCCATATAATGTTCTTCAACGACCTGAAAAAAGGTTTTAGGCTTTGCAAAATATTCTGCAGATCCCTCTGTAAAGAGAAGGTGTCTTGATATTCGTGCGCAACACAAATTACAGGAAGGGATTTTAGCTAAAATCGGTTAAAACCTTTCCATATAAAGTAGATGAGTCTATAATTTTTATTGATGTAATGCAAAAAAGAATCGAGCTTCATTTTCCTTTTTCATCATTTTTGATTATGATAAAGAGAATGATTAAGATAAATATGAAAAAATACATGAGGTGACTGTTATGGATTTAGTCGAAATTAGACAAGAGCTAGATAAAACAGCTAAGAAATTAGCGGACTTTAGGGGGTCTCTTTGACCTCGAAGCAAAGGAAACACGGATTCGGGAGTTAGATGAGCAAATGTCTATGCCAAGCTTCTGGGACGATCAGAATGCCGCACAGACTGTTATTAACGAGGCAAATGCTTTGAAGGATGCTGTAAACAGCTTCCATCATTTAAGTGAGACGGATGAGAATCTGCAGATGACACTTGAGCTTCTTCGGGAAGAAGCAGATGAAGAGCTTCATGAAGAGCTTGTGAAAGAATTAAAGGAATATGTTCATGAATTAAATGAATTCGAGCTGCAGCTTCTTTTAAGCGGGCCATATGATAAAAATAATGCGATTTTGGAGCTCCATCCAGGTGCAGGCGGAACTGAATCTCAGGACTGGGGAAGCATGCTGCTTCGTATGTATACTCGCTGGGCTGAGCGCAAAGGGTTTAAAGTGGAAACCCTTGACTACCTTCCGGGAGACGAAGCGGGAATCAAATCTGTTACGCTTTTGATTAAAGGGCACAATGCCTACGGCTATTTGAGAGCGGAAAAAGGGGTTCACCGCCTTGTCCGTATTTCACCATTCGACTCTTCAGGACGCCGCCACACTTCTTTCGTTTCCTGTGAGCTGATGCCTGAATTCAACGATGAAATTGAAATTGAAATCAGAACAGAAGATTTGAAAATCGATACGTACCGTGCGAGCGGCGCCGGAGGCCAGCATATTAATACAACGGACTCCGCTGTCAGGATTACACATATTCCAACAGGTGTTGTCGTTTCCTGCCAACAAGAACGTTCTCAGATTAAAAACCGCGAGCATGCAATGAAAATGCTGAAAGCAAAGCTCTACCAAAAGAGAATTGAAGAGCAGGAAGCTCAACTGGCCGAAATCCGTGGCGAACAAAAAGATATCGGTTGGGGAAGCCAGATCCGGTCCTATGTTTTCCATCCTTATTCCCTTGTGAAAGATCATAGAACAAATACGGAAATCGGGAATACCCAGTCTGTAATGGACGGGGAACTGGATCCGTTTATCAATGCTTATCTTCGCTCAAAACTTTAATTATAAGCCTCGAATTTTGTCGCATTATATTACTGCAGCGTTTGTCCTTTTAAAAAACGGGTAAATAATTCTTAAATGATTAAATGAGATGGTTCGGGAGGTGTAAAAATTGAAGATCCTGCTTAGGGTGCTTGCTACGTGTCCTTTTGCTGTTTCACTCATGTTTGGATTACTGGGACTTTTGAAGTGGCCGGGTATGGAAGGAATCTATAATGCTTCAGCCATCATTATTTTATCAGCTGGAGTGCTCCTGTTCATTTGGGGGAAAAAGAAGGTATATCTTTGGGGTGTAATGTTTTCAGCTCTAGGCGGTACATTGCTGCTTGGATTGACCGGATTTCACTCTTATATGGATTCAGCTATTTTAATGGCCATAGGATTTGGTATGCTGACACTTGGACTTTTAATCGTAACGATTTTTACTTTTGCAGCATGTGTTTCGGGGAAACAGCCAAGAAACATCACAAGCATCCAAAGCCGTGTAAACAGACCAAACTTATAGGATCTTCAATAAGTAACACCGCGTAACCCGGCTCATTGGCCGGGTTATTTTTTGTGATACAGAATATAAAAACTGATGGCAAGCATCAATAACCTTGCTTGCATATTGATGCTTTCCGAAAGAATGAGCGTATACTGATTGGCTTCTTTGAATCGGTTTGACCATTCCCACCGGAAGCCAGCCTTCTCGGAACCTTCTCCAGTACTCTCCATTTTCCCCTGTAACTTGAACATCATAAAGATAGATATCTGATTGAATAGCAGCAATCATTCGCTGATTCTCTCCTTCGACTTCTCTTTTAAGACCGACAGCCAGTTTTTCCGAGAATGAACCAATAAACTGATTGTCAGCATGGTATACTTTGACCGGTTTGACAATGCCTGCCTGCTGGCGGATGATCACGAGTAAATTCCCATCTTTCTCTTTTAGAAACCATGTTTTTCCTAAAAAAGAACGGCTTTCTTTTCAAAATATGGAATGGTTTTGGGCACAGCTTCAAAAGCCATAACGCCGTTTGGAGAAAAGGCTAATGCCCGGAAGAAAGGGGAGGGTACTTTCATTAAGATGAATTCATTATGATCCTGAATTTTGGCAGCCGCACCCGCAGCCAGAGGGATATTCGTTTTGGAATACACTTGAAAAATACCCGATACTGCTCCCATAAACAAGGCTGTTAAGAATAGGGTAAGCGGAATATCTGCAGGATTTAACGGCCAATGAAAGACCCAGGCGCCAAGGGATGCAGTGATTCCGAGGATAAAGCTTATCACTCCCAGTACTGCTGTAAATTGTGCGTTTTTTTTATAATGCTTTTGGATATTCATCGCTATTTGCCCCCCGTTCCTTTATAACTATTCCAGAAAATTGAATTTTTTCCTTCTTTGAGTTAAAAGATAAGCTGAAGCGATAGAATAAAGCAGTGCTTTACTGCTCTAACACGTTATATGGAAGGTATTTACACCGCCTGCCTACGGTGCTATACTCTCTCTGGCTAACTAATATTCGGAGGTATATTTATGAAGCAGCGAAGAGGAACTTATACTTCTCATCCTTTATTTCAGAAAATTATTGAGTATGTGAATATCTTGATCGGATCAGCGATAGTAGCTCTTGCTTTTAACTTGTTTTTGCTGCCGAATAAAGTGGCTTCAGGAGGAGTCAGCGGGATAAGTACGATTTTGCATTCCGCTTTCGGGTGGGAGCCGGCATATGTTCAGTGGGCTTTTAATATTCCGCTTTTTGTGGCGGGAGTCATCACGCTTGGAAAACAATTTGGTGTAAAGACTGCCATCGGAACGATTTTTCTTCCGCTCGTTGTTTTTTTCACAAAAAACATGGAACCGGCAACAACGAATCCTCTCTTGGGAGCTTTGTTCGGAGGCATAGGAGTTGGCCTTGGCCTTGGGCTAGTTTTCAGGGGGAAAGCTTCAACAGGAGGAACGGATCTTGCAGCTCAAATAATCCATAAATACACAGGTCTTACTTTAGGGACATGCGTTGCCATCATTGATGGGCTGATTGTTATTACGGCTGCATTTGTATTTGATATTGAGAGAGGCTTGTACGCTTTAATCGGCCTGTATGTAACGAGCAAAACCATTGATGTGGTGCAGATCGGCCTAGGGCGCTCCAAAATGGCAATGGTTATAACGCAGCGCGAGGAAGAAGTCCGCCAGGCTATCTTAAGCCAAATTGACCGCGGTGTTACAAAGCTGTCTGCTTTTGGTGGTTATACAGATCTGGAAAAACCGATATTAATGTGTGTGGTGGATCAGACAGAATTCACAAAACTGAAACAATTGGTCAGAGGTATTGACCCGGCTGCTTTTGTCATTGTCATGGATGCCTCTGAAGTTCTTGGAGAGGGTTTCAAACGGGCTTAGATCGGTTATAATAGCGGTATATTTTATCTCTTAACCTTGAGAGGAGATCAACAAAAACATGAAGCGTAAAATATCTGCACTTATTCTTGGAACTACGCTTGTTCTGACTGCCTGTGGGGGCGGAGGAGGAAACGATTCCAAAACCGCAACGGAATCAGCCAGCGGGCCAGAGGTTTTTAAACAAAACTGCTCCAGCTGCCATGGTGGAGATTTAAAGGGCGGATATGGTCCGAACCTTGAGAAGGTTGGCAAGGAGTTCAGTCAGGCTCAAATTCAGAAGATTATTGAAAACGGAAAAGGCAAAATGCCTGCAGGAATCCTAAACGGGAATAAAGCAGAAGAAGAGTCTGTTGCAAAATGGCTATCTGAGAAAAAGTAAACGCGGAAGGCGGTCCAGAGAGACCTCCTTTTTATTTTGGCTAAGTTAAAGCTAAATGTTAACTTTGCGACCATGTTGATTGGGACTGCCCGCGGAAAGCGGACGCCTTCAGTGGAAATCAACAGCTAGGTGGGTTTAACAGAGCTTTTTAAAAAAATAGACCAAATAGCTTCGTACAAAATTCACTTCCCTATTTTCCCCTTTTGCCTCATAATATACACCTTATTAACCCATTTGAAACACAAATGTAATATTAATTACCTATTCATGTTTTATATTGATGTTATAATGGGGTCTGTGAGAAAAACTTTCCAATAATTCGACACTCTGTCGACAATTTAAGACGAAAATTTTAAAAAGCACCGAAGTATATGACAAGTGAACGCGTTCTATATTTTTTAGCTAAAAAACTGTGGTGCAAAGAAAAGACATTTTAAACCACATACAACTTCATATAACGACAGGAATTAAAAATATAACAGCTTTGGGTGATTTGCATGATTGAAATGGAAGAGGTTTATAAGACCTACCCAAATGGCGTGCTGGCTATAAACGGAATCAACATTAAAATTAACCAGGGTGAATTCGTTTATGTCGTCGGGCCAAGCGGGGCAGGCAAGAGCACATTTATTAAAATGATGTACCGCGAGGAAAGACCTACAAAAGGCAAAATATTGATTGATGGAGTTAACCTTGCGAAGTTAAAAGAAAGCAAGGTTCCTTATTTGAGAAGAGGAATCGGAGTGGTTTTCCAGGATTTCAAGCTACTGTCGAAGCTGACCGTTTTTGAAAACGTGGCTTTTGCACTTGAAGTAATCGGAGAAAACCAGAAGAACATTAAAAAACGAGTCCTTGATGTGCTGGATCTTGTGCAGCTGAAGCACAAAGCTAGAAGCTTTCCTGATGAATTGTCTGGAGGAGAACAGCAGCGTGTTTCTCTAGCCAGATCAATCGTAAACAATCCGGGTGTCGTGATTGCGGACGAGCCAACGGGAAACCTTGATCCTGATACATCATGGGAAATCATGAACATTTTTGAAGAAATTAATAACCGCGGAACAACCATTGTTATGGCGACCCACAACAGGGAAATCGTGAATGCGATAACGAAGCGCGTCATTGCTATTGAAGATGGAAAGATTGTTCGTGACGAGGCAAGAGGGGAGTATGGTTTATATGATTAAGACTCTTGGCCGTCATTTCCGCGAAAGTATTAAATCACTTGGAAGAAACGCATGGATGACTGTTGCGTCCGTCAGTGCAGTAACGGTAACCCTGATTTTAGTCGGGACCTTCCTAGTGATCATGATGAACTTAAATAATTTCGCAAACAGCATTGAAGACGATGTTCAGATCAAGGTATTAGTTGATGTTACCGCATCACCTCAGGACCAATCCAAGCTTAAAGAAGAAATTCAAAATGTAAATGATGTGAAAAGCGTTCAATTTTCTTCGAAGAAACAGGAACTGAACAACTTAATTTCGAGTCTAGGGGAAGAAGGGAAAACGTGGAGGCTGTTTAAGCAAAACAACCCGTTGAGTGATGCCTTTGTCGTCAAAGCCAAAGATCCTCATAACACTCCTCAGATTGCCCAAAAGATTGAGAAATTCAACAATGCTTACAAGGTTACCTACAAAAAAGAGGATGTTAAAAATCTCTTCAAAAGTTTAACCATTGCCAGAAACATAGGGATTGGCCTGGTTATCGGCTTGATATTCACAGCGATGTTCCTTATTTCAAATACAATTAAAATCACGATTTTTGCTAGACGAAGAGAAATTGAGATTATGAAGCTTGTAGGTGCAACCAATTCGTTTATCCGCTGGCCATTTTTCCTTGAAGGTCTTTTGCTCGGCGTATTTGGTTCACTTATTCCGATCGCACTCATTATCTCAATTTATAATGCACTTTACGCATGGGCGCTTCCTAAGGTCCAAGGATCATTCGTTGAATTGCTGCCGTTCAGCCCGTTTGTATTCCAAGTATCCGGAATACTGCTTTTCATTGGTGCGTTGATCGGCGTTTGGGGAAGCTTAATGTCTGTGAGAAAATTCTTAAAAGTATAGAAGAGTGAAACAGCAGGCTGGCAGATTTTGATTTTGCCAGTCTGAAAGTTTCCCGATATACATAATTTGGGGAGGAACCAGAAAGTGAACAGAAAGATCATGTCTTGGGGACTGGCTGCCGTTGTTGGTACAAGCGGAGTTCTTATCCCTTTAAACAGTAATCCTGTTATTGCTCAGACTCTGGAAGAAAAACAGCAAGATATCCGCAATCAGCAGTCAGGTGTTAATTCCAATATTAAAGCGAAACAGGAACACATCAATGAGCTGAAGCAAAAAGAAGCAAAACTGAATGAAGAAATCAAAAGCCTTGATATGAAGGTTTCTGCTACAAGTGGAAAAATTCAGGACAAGCAGGCCGAAGTGGATCAAACGAAACAAAATATTGAAGAAGCTAAAAAGCAAATTGCTATCGTGAAGGATCGCATTCAAAAACGCAATGAACTCTTGAAAAACCGTGCCCGTTCCCTCCAGGAAAGCGGAGGAATGATCAGCTATTTGGATGTGCTGCTGGGTGCTCAGAATTTTAGTGACTTTATCTCCCGAATGAGTGCTGTTTCTACAATTGTAGATGCGGATAAAGAAATCATCAAAGCGGCTGAAAAAGATATGAACCTACTTGAGCAAAAAGAAGCAGAACTAAATAGTGACCTGCAAAAATTGCAGTCAGCCCTTTCAGAGCTAGAAAGTCTGAAAGAAACGCTTAATAAGCAAATGAATGACAAAAATGTATTTATGCAATCTGTACAGAAAGAACAAGGCGATACGGAAGATGATGTCTTGTCTCTTCAAGATCAATCCGACTTGCTTTCTCAGCAGGATCAAGCGATTCAAAAGGAAATAGCACGTGCAAAAGCAGCTGATGAACAGCGGAAACGCGCTGCAGCAGAAGCTGCCCGCCTAGCTCAAGAAAATGCCCGGAAAGCACAGGAGAATCGAACGAACGGAACACCTGCACCGTCTGCTGACAATAGTTCAGACAGTGGTTCTAGCTCATCAGGCTCTGCTTCAAAATCTCCTGCAACTGGCAGCGGAGACTTTATCAAACCGACAGTTGGCTACTTTACTTCAGGCTTCGGTTACCGTATTCACCCGATTACGCATCAGCGCAAGCTTCATGCGGGAATAGACTTCGGTAATCCTGCACCAAACGTACCAGTTTATGCAGCGGCAGACGGTACGGTAGTTCATGCAGCATACTCCAGCAGTTATGGTAATGTTGTTTACATTTCACATAGCATTCATGGGAAAATTTACACGACGGTTTATGCTCACCAGGAAAGATTGCTTGTTCACAGCGGACAAACGGTGAAACAAGGACAGCAAATCGGTATCATGGGTAATACAGGACATTCAACAGGCAAGCATTTGCACTTTGAAATCCATGATGGACCATGGGAAGGTGCCGGAAACGCGGTTAACCCGTTAGATTATATTAATAAATAGATGATGACTCATCTTGTGAGCTGCAAAGGCTGCCGGTTTTACCGGCAGCCTTTATTTGTTCTAAGGAGAAAATTTTTGCTATTCCATTAAAAAAATATCCATATTTCTGCAAAGATTACATGATTTTAACAATGGAAACATATACTAGCCTTAGCGGATAGGCGTGTCCAATTAAACGTTTGTTTAAGGACGAGCCTTTAAATCAAGGAGGGTTATGATGAAGCAAAAAGTGATTGCGCTCTTGATGGGCTGCTCGATGGCCGCAGGAGCGGGCGGAATGTATGCCGGAACACAGCTTTGGGATCATAAGGCTCCAGCTGAACCGGTTTCGTCGAATCTATCGCAGGAAGCTGTAAAAGAAGAAATTCCAGGATTGGATAAAATCCAGCGGGCATATGATTTAATTTCAAATAAGTATGTGGAAAAAGTGGACAAGGATAAGCTCTATGAAGGGGCCATTAAAGGGATGCTTTCCACACTAAAAGATCCTTATTCCATCTATATGAATAAGGAAACAGCGAAGCAATTTTCGGATTCACTTGATTCCTCCTTTGAAGGCATTGGCGCTGAAGTAGGGCTGAGAGAAGGAAAAATCATCATCGTCTCACCTTTTAAAGGATCTCCTGCAGAAAAAGCAGGCCTTCATCCAAATGATGAAATTATCCGGATAGATGGGCAATCCATTGAAGGAGAAGACCTGAACCAAACAGTCCTCCGAATCAGAGGCAAAAAAGGCACAAGCGTTATCCTTGAAGTGCATAGACCCGGTTCAAGCGGAACGATGACTATTGCTCTTAAGCGTGATAACATACCGCTTGAGACGGTTTTCAGTCGCACGGAAACCTACAATGGAAAAAAAGCAGGGGTTATCCAAATCACTTCTTTTTCAGAAAACACAGCTCAGGATTTTACAGAAAAGCTGCAGAAACTGGAAAAAGAGGGTATCAAAGGGCTTGTCATTGATGTAAGGGGAAATCCAGGCGGTTATTTGCAGAGCGTGGAAGAAATTTTGAAGCAATTTGTTACGAAGGATCAGCCGTATATCCAAATTGAGGAGCGAAACGGGAAGAAAACCCCTTACTATTCAAAGCTGAAAACGAAAAAAGCTTACCCAGTGAACGTATTAATTAACAAGGGAAGCGCATCAGCCTCTGAGATCCTTGCGGGTGCTTTAAATGAAGCGGGGCATTATGACCTGGTTGGGGAAACCTCATTTGGAAAAGGAACTGTTCAGCAGGCAGTCCCTATGGGGGATGGCAGCAATATTAAGCTTACCCTTTACAAATGGCTGACTCCAGAAGGAAATTGGATTCACAAAAAAGGAATCAAACCAACCATTCCTGTAAGCCAGCCTGAATATTACTCAGCTGGACCTCTGCAGCTTGAAGGGGATTTAAAACAAGATATGAATAACGAAGAAGTCAGAGTCTCCCAGGTTCTTTTAAAAGGCCTTGGATACAGCCCTGACCGGACAGATGGCTACTTTAGCGCTAAAACAACTGCAGCTGTAAAGGCTTTTCAAAAGAAGAACAGTCTGCAAGCTACTGGTGTAATCAATACTGCAGCTGCCCTGGTACTTAATAAGCAAATTCAAGTGAAAAAGCTGAATGAAGAAAATGATCTTCAGCTGAAAGCAGCTATAAAAGATTTGTTTTAAATCAGGCCCCCTGCAATAGGGGGTTTTTCTTATTTCATCAACTTCCATCATCTAGCAATCGTTAGGACAATGGAGTGAACCTTCATAAAAAAATGCGATAAAAGGACAAGAAAAAAAAGAAAAAGATATGTAAAATAATTTCAAAAGACCTGTTTTTCCTTCTTCATGCCGTAAACATCGTAATAGTATCGTAATTTATAGTACAAGAATCGTATGGCTACCCTTTCGGATTGCGAAATATCCAACTTTAGCGACTTGTTACAACCATTACAAATGTTAACATAGATATATTCCTGTTCTGCACACACTTCACAGAAAATGGGGGATTTATATTGAAAAGGGCTAGTGTGATGAGAGAACAAATTTATCAGCACCTAATGGAAGAGTTCCGTGAAAAAACAAGACCAACCATTTATACGAATAATAAAACCAATAAATGGCTTCAGCTTTTTTGCATGTATCTGGCCAATTACACAGATATCAAGCAGCTAGATGAGGTGCAAGAGCAGGACGTACAAGCATACTTTGATTACTTAACGGCTAACCATAAACGGCTCTCTTTAAGCCTTGCAGACATTAAACACTCAATGCAGCTTTTGGAAGAGTCATTGAATATTAAAATTTATGCGCCGCTTATAGATTTTTCCCTTTCAAATTCAGCATTATGGAAGAACTTGAAATAAGTCCTAAACAGTAAGGCGAAAATTCATAAAACCTATCATCGTGCATATCCAAGCTATCTATTATTTGATAAAATTGCTTAAAAGGTGGTGAATTGGTTAGATGAATTGGATTATAGCTTTTATTTGGGGAATCCTCCGCCTTTTTATGAATCCGCTACTCTATTTGTATATTCTTATTGTATTGATGCACGGTTTTTTTCGGATAAAAAGAGAGCGGCGTTCCTTTCATACCCGCGTACAGGATTTGTATGACGAACTTAAATTCACTTTCAGCAGGGGGCTTTTGACAGGTCTTGTTCTATCTGCTGCGGCAATAGTTCTCGGCATTGCACTCCCATATGGAAGCATTGTTCTTTTGACAATCGTAATGGCTATAATCGGTTTAACATTTCAGCTCCGCTTTATGTCCGCCGCTTACACAATCGGCCTTACGTTTATTGTCGCCGTTTTATTAAACCATTTCGGCGGGACACTGGTCCAAAACGCTTTTCAGGGACTTCAAAGCACCAACCTATCCTTGCTTGCTATTTTGCTTGGACTGACACTTGCCGCTGAAGGATATCTCATCTTTAAGTCAGGATATCTGCAAACGTCTCCAAACGTAATATCAAGCAGCAGAGGGCTTCCTATAGGGAATCACATTGCCAATAGGACATGGATGCTTCCGTTATTTTTGCTGCTTCCAGGAGGTCCATTGCAAGCTGTAGTCCCTTGGTGGCCGGTTTTTGACTTTGGAGGTCAGTCATTTACGTTAATCATGATCCCGTTTTTTACAGGTTTTCATCAAAGGGTACAAGGATCTCTGCCAAAAGAAAGCATACAGATAACGGCCAAGAGAATCACCTGGCTTGGGACCTTTATTTTCGCTATGGCTTTAATAAGCATCTGGTGGGAGCCTTTGTCCTATTTTGCTGTTATTGCCGCTATGGTTTGCCGGGAATTACTATCCATTCGCCAGAGGATGAATGACGATTCCGCCTCTTTCTATTTTTCAAAAATAGACCATGGGTTAATGATACTAGGGGTTCTTCCAGGATCACCAGCTGATAAAATCGGCCTTGAAGTAGGCGAAATAATCATGAAAACAAATGGAAGCTCTGTTAAAACAGTCGATGAATTTTATCGAGCGCTTCAAAAAAACAGAGTGTTCTGTAAGCTTGAGCTTGTCAGCCTGAATGGAGAAATCCGCTTTGCCCAACGAGCCTTGTATGAAGGCGAGCATCATGAATTGGGAATCCTTTTTGTTGAGGATGCGAAGAAGGGAAAGCATAAGGCTGTATAACATTAATAAAGATAAAAAATTCCCCCCTGCTGCTTTCAGGGAGGAATTTTTTATCTTTATGTGTCATCCAGCTTCAATGGAAGAGGTTCATTTCTCGAATTGATTAATCACATTGATTTTCAAAGTGATTAATCAATTCGTGTCAATTGTTCATATAAATAAGGATTCTTCGGTTTAGGGAGCGCAGTAACGGACTGTATCTGGAGCATCGGGATTTTAGAATGATCAAAGACTGTTTTTTTCAATATTCCTTTTACTTTTACCCAGGAATCGTCTTTAAAATGGCTGGCTTTTGAACTTTCGGCCATTAAGCCGTAGACAGAAGCATCTGCTATGCAGCACGAAATGGCATACCTGGCAACAACCAATTGATTATGGTTAAACTTAGGATCTCTATAAACAAACCCAGTAAGCTGAACCTCTTTGCCAACGTACCGGTCAATGTGACTTTCCATCTCATCCAAGATTGGGATAAATGTATCATCTGTCAGAACAACGGAAGATTTGCTTAAAAGGTCTTCTGTTGCGTTTTTGGGGGAAGAAGTTTGCTTTGGCGGTTTAACTTTCTGGTGAATATCCTTTGGAGTCTCCTTTGCTCTACCATATTGTATCCCTTTATTGGCTGCACCTGAACTGCCAAGAGTCTGATCTGGGAATAGAAAACCGATAAGCAGCGGAGCTAAAAAAATAGCATAGATAAGAATGCTTTTAGTAAAGCTTGTCCTTTGATGATGACTGCTTCCGCAATTGCAATCATGTTCTGCATGATCAGAAGAATCCCTTAGAAAAAGCTGAATGGTTCCTAATAGGAAGAAAGCCAACGCTGAAAATGAAATAAAAGGAATCATTCGCGGGGCAATAAAATTTAAAATATTGCCAGTGATGAGCAGTTTAATCCATAGCAGGGCAAAGCCAAGCAAGAAGATCCCTTTCAAATAAATATTCAGCTTTGTATTAAAAAAAGTTTCCAAAATAATCTCACCTCTTACAAATAGAATTTTTGAAAGATAATGATAATGGAATAAACTACAATAACCATTAGGATCATGAGAAATAGCACATATCTGGTTTTGAAGTATTTAAAAAGCATGATGGTATTTTTGAAGTCCAGCATTGGGCCGAAAACAAGAAAAGCAAGAATAGAACCATCAGAAAACGTTTGAAGGAAGGTTCTGCCGATAAAAGCATCCGATTCAGAACAAACGGATAAAAGGAAGGAAAGTCCCATCATGAGGAGTGGAGATATATGGTCATTCGTTCCGAGCGAAGCTAACCATTCTCTGTTCATAAAGGTTTGAAAGAAACTTGCAAGCAATGCGCCTATAATCAAATACTTTCCTGTATCAAAAAATTCATCCACAGCATGATAGAAAACATTTTTCCACTTATTAGCACCGTGCTGCCCCCCTTTTTCTAAATCACCTGTATGGGTTCTCAGAACGTTTTGATTACTAAACAATAAGTAACTGATCAATCCTAGAATAAGAGAAGCGGCAAGAGCGAGGCCTGTACGGTAAAAGGCAAATTCCGGCTTGGTTTGAAAAGCATAAATAGTGGAAAAAAACACGACGGGATTAATAATAGGTACTGCAGCAAGCACTGTTATGCCTAAATAGGCAGGCATGCCCTTCTTAATAAGTCTTCTTACTACAGGAATAATCCCGCATTCACAAATGGGAAAAATGATGCCAAGTAATGCAGCAGGAAGGAGCAGGAGGAACCCTTTTTTTGAGAAAAACCTTTGCACAGCTTCTTCAGATACGAAATTTTGCAGCACTGCTGAAACAAAGACCCCAAGCAAAATGAAAGGGATCGCTTCCATTACGATACTTAGAAGGATAGTCAACTGATTGAGATAGATTTCCGGGATCTGAATCTTATTGAAGGTTTGTCCAAACAAAAAAAGATACAGCACAAGAATAAGAAAAAAGAATCCTGCAAGTCCTCTTAAGAAGGGCAAAAAAATACTCATTGTTTTCCGCTCCTTACAAAATCATTATTAATATCAATATATGATGGGCAAATCGTATTTATTACGGTTAGTACTCAATGAATGAGTAAGACTGGTCTTTGCTAGATAAAGCGTTCTGTTTTGAAGTGGGTATCAATTAAATGACATAAGAAATGTCTTGTAAATTAACACTCGACGTTGAACAGCCGGGTTACCATTTTTCTTCAACAAAATGACAGTTTAATTGAACAGGTAGTATTAATAAAAGAATTATACGTGTAAAAGATGTTGGATATTAGTAGAATCCGCTTGTTAGAAGAGGTATGGAAATTTTAATTTATTACAGACTGGAAGAAGGGCAAGAAAAATTACAAAAGGATCTTATCGATAGATTAGACTCATATACAAAGAAAATTGGAGAAAATAAACGATTGAGCGGGCAGTAATAGAAGCGCATATTCCCTTACTGTCTTTTTATTTTGTTCTGCAGCTAATTAAGATTTTCCTTAATGAAATATTCGGCCGGGTTTTTTACACAAGAAAAAAGACTCGTTATTTGACGAGTCTTTTTAACCATTTACTCTATTTCAATCATAATGTCTTAGGCTCTGCTCTTAAACCTTTTTGCTTTTCCCTTAGGGTAATAAAGCTGGGAATATTAAGAAAAGATCCCGCGAAGCCAATTTTCACGAGTGTTCTAAACTCATACGAATAACAACAATCCTTGCGAAAACAGCCATGTTTAAAAACAGGAAGCCGATAAGTCCATTATTTTTGGTTTTGCGCCGAACCATATACTCTGCTAAAGCCGGCTTTGGAATAACCAAACCTCATTTCTATGAAAAGAACCCTGACCAATTTAGTTTGCTCAAGGCCTTTTTAATGAGCAAACTAACAAGGAGGAAAACAACTAGAGTAAGGGTAATGGTTGCTCCCGGAGGGGTACCGAGAGAGTAGGAAGAGGTTAAACCGAAAAACATACAGACCATAGCAATAACAATACTTGCTAGAATCGTGCGTTTGAATCCTTTCATGATTCTCATGGCAATGGCAGCGGGAAGTACCATTAGGGCAGATACCAGAAGTGCCCCTATGATGGGCATGATTACAGCAATCGAAAGTCCTGTTAAAATACTAAAGCATAAGGAGAGCCACTTCGCAGGCAGTCCGCTTGTATAGGCAGTATCCTCATCAAAAGTCAAAACAAACATCGGGCGGCGGAAAAAAAGAAAAAAGACACCTGTAATTAATGTAACAAGTGCAAGCAGCTGAAGCTGTTCCAAGCTAATTGTGACAAGAGAGCCAAATAAATACTGTTCGACACTTGTTGAGATTCCACCCTGGTTCAAGCTCATGAGGACAAGGGCAAGTGAAAGTCCTGTTGCCATTAAAATAGCAACGGATACCTCTGAATAGGTTTTGTAGGTGCTTCTCATATATTCAATTCCTGCTGTTCCGAGAACAATGACTGCAATTGTGACAGCATTAATATTCGAATGCAGGGTCATTCCAAGGGCAACACCGGCAAGTGAAATATGAGAAAGCGTATCTGCCATTAAAGACTGTCTTCTTAAAATGAGAAATAATCCGAGTACAGGTGCGATTAAAGCGATTAATCCGCCAGCCCAAAGTGCGTGCTGCATGAAGCCAAGGTGAAACATTTCCATTCTGTGTTCTCCTTTCTTTCTAATAAAATGTTTCGGTCAGCAGCTGAACCCGCTCCTTCTGAATCGTGGGTGACCATTAGAATGGTTCGTCCATGCTCATCCGCATGGTGTCTCATCAATTGGTAAAACGACTCTCTGCTTTCCGCATCCATTCCAGTTGTTGGTTCATCGAGAACAAGCAGATCAGGTTCTGAGGCCAGAACACGGCTGATACAAATCCTCTGCTTTTGCCCGCCGGAGAGCTCGCCTATTTTAGCATATCGGTACTTCCACATATCTACTGCACGAAGAGATTGTTCAACGATCATATGATCGAGCTTTGATAAAGCTTTAAACCAGTGTCCTCTTTGGAATCTGCCGGATTGAACAAGCTCCAGAACCGTGCTTGGAAACCCTGAATTAAATGAGGCGATCTGCTGGGGGACATAGCCAATAACCAATTTTCTTCCGTTGTCTATTCTTCGGTGTATCTTCACAGATCCTTTTGAAGGCTTTAATAATCCAAGCATGATCCTGAGCAGTGTCGACTTTGCCGCTCCGTTAGGGCCTGTCAGAGTAACAAACTCTCCCTTATGAATAGAAAAAGAAATATCGTCTAATATGACTTCTTTTTCATATTTAAACTGAACGTTATTTGCTGCTAAAAGCTCCATATCACTATCTTTCCTTTCTTAAACGCTCTTTTCTTGCTGCTCATAAACCCCAATACTAAGCAAACATATTATGAATAGATATCGCGAAGCTACTCTTCAAGCATGTAAAAAACCTATAAATCGTAACTATCTTTGTGGAAAGAGCCTTTTTAAAAAAGTAATAAGGCAGGGGCCAAAGACCATTTACACTGCCTTACAAATTCGCTTCTCTATTTTTCCAAGATTGTCTGTTTAAGTGCTTCTAGGTTTTTCTGCATGTAACCGATATAATCTTCGCCTTTGTCCTGTTCTTCTTTTGTAATTCCTTCAATAGGACTTAATACAACGGTTTTTGCACCAGTTTCAGATGCCAATGTTTCTGCTACTTTTGGAGATGCTACTTCTTCAAAATAGATTATTTTGAAGCCTTTACTTTTAATATATTTCTGCAGTTCACCCATTTTAGCAGGACTTGGTTCTTGATCAGGTGAAAGACCGGCTATCGGGATCTGTGTCAGTCCATATTGTTTCGCCAGGTAGCCAAAAGCGGCGTGCTGCGTGACAAATTCTTTCCTAGGTGCCTTCTCTGTGACCGATCTGAATTGCTGATCCAATTGTTTTAATTCGGAAATGTATTGATCTTCATTCTTTATATAATCTTGTTTATGTGCTGGATCAGATTCTCTGATTGCTTTCCCAATTGTGTTGACTTCTTTTTGCGCCAAAACGGGATCAAGCCATACATGAGGGTCAAGAGTTTGTTCTTCGTGGCTGGCATGCTCTTCCTCGCTAATACCTTCCATTAGTTTGATGCCTTCACTTGCGTTTACGACTTTCACCTTGGATGTATCAATGCTTTTGAGCAGCTTAGGGACCCAGGTTTCCATGGCATCACTGTTATAAACGAATACATCAGCATTTTGAATTTTAGCAACATCTTTTGGTGTTGGCTCAAATTCGTGCGGCTCAGTGCCTGCAGGAACTAGAACATCAACCTGTCCGTGCTTGCCGGTGACATTTTTAGAAAAGTCATACATTGGGTAAAAGGTGGTTACAATGTGAAGGCCATTTTGTTTGTTAGCAGAAGTCTGTGCTGTCTCATTTGAAACGCAGCCGCTAAGCAAAAATGCCAATACTAGAAAGAGTCCTGCATATGCTCCGGACCATTTTTTCATATCATCTCTCCTTAGGAATATCAATAGTAATGATTACGATTTATGCCTTGGAAATATACCATACTTTTTATTAAAAGATCAATAGAAATTTTTGCATTTTCTCTTTATTTATCATTTCTTTTCCAATTTTAATGAGGAAAACGATATAGTGGGAGATAAACTAAATAGGAGGAAGATCTTGGCAAAAAAATCAAAAATCACTATAGAAAAACAAAACTGTAACAAAATACGAAAAAATGAGAAGAGAACTGAAAGAAAAAGGAGATTATGAAGCGTTAAGAAAGCTTCCAAGAGGCCCAGGCTGTTAAAAAAAGAGCTTGTTCAATTAAAATCAATGTGGTAAGGTAACTACGACCAAAATCAAATCGTAATTGTTACTATTTGGAAGTTCGAGCTGGACTGCTAATCAAAAATGATCGAAAGAGGAATCAGCAAAGTGCAATACATAAAAAGCAATGTGATAGGGTTATTCCTATTTTGTTTAATTATCTGTTTGTTTTTATTTTCAGATCAGCTGAGGAATCTCTCTTTTATTCAGGAGATTCCGAAAGAACTGTTAAATATGAATACTATTTTTATAAGCATTGTTCTTGAAGCAATACCGTTCATTTTAATAGGGGTGATCTTTTCTTCTATTATTCAAATCTATGTATCTGAAAGAATGATTCAGCGGTTTATGCCAAGACGTGCTTATATGGCTATGATTCCCGCTGCATGCTTGGGGATTATTTTTCCGATTTGCGAATGTGCTATCATACCTGTTGTTTCCAGACTAATTAAAAAGGGCATGCCACCTGCAGCGGGGATTGTATTTATGCTTAGCGGCCCTATTATCAATCCAGTCGTTTACGCTTCAACCTATTTTGCTTTTCAAAATAAACCCCAATTGGCAAATGAGAGAATGCTCCTTGCTTTTATCGCGTCGATAGTTATCAGTGGTGTGTTATTCCGCTTTTTTTATAAACAAGACCCCATTAAAAAAGAAGGTCAGGCAGCCATTCATCATGAACATCACCATTCTGAAACAAATAAGTGGAAGGAATTAGTTTATCATGTGAGTGATGAATTTTTTGATACGGGGAAGTACCTGATTATTGGCTCGATTCTTGCCGCTTTATTCCAAACCGTCTTAAACAGAAATATCCTTACCGATATTGGTGCAAACGATTTTCTCGGTCCAGCTGTCATGATTGGACTCGGATACATTCTTTCTGTTTGTTCTCAGGCTGATGCATTTGTTGCCTCGTCCTTCAGTTTAATTTCAGTCATGGATCGCTTTTAGCTTTTCTCGTATTTGGCCCAATGCTTGATGTGAAAAACACGATTATGCTTTTCGCCTACTTTAGAAAAAGATTCGTCATCCTTCTTATGGCGATAACTGCAGCAGTCATTTATCTCCTCATTCTGATCTATCAGTTTTTTATTTTGTAAGGGGGTTTATGGATGGATACTAATAATAAACCGCCAGAAAGAATACAAAATCACCCTCTTTTAAGAGGAATTCTATTAACAGGTTTTTCACTTCTATTAATAAAATTGGCTTTGTCAGGAGAAATTTCAAATTTTATTGCACCTAGGATGAATCCATTTATCTATTTTACGATCATTGTATTAATGGGCCTTTGCATAGTTAATATTTTCAGAGGAACATCCAATAAACCAGCTCATGTGCATTGCCATTGCGATGGAGATCATTCTTATCCGGATACATACAGGAAAAGCCTGTTTCTGTATTCCTTGTTTTTCATTCCTATTGTTACCGGTTTGCTATTTTCAGCCAACGTACTTGATAGTTCTGTTGTGTCAAAAAGGCAAATTCAGTTTGGGGCAAGTTCTTCTCAGTCAGCTGCGGCAAAAACAGTAAATCAGACTAAAACGAATGCTGTTTCTACAAAAGATGCTGAAGAATATTTAAAAGACCCAAAGGGCTATATGAAAAAAATGGAGCAAAGGGTACAGCAAAAATCACAAGCAGCGAGTGCCAATCAAACAGAGCCTTTATCCAATTCAGAACTCAATCAGGAAAAGAAAAAGCTTTTAGCAGCTAGGAAGATCACAGTTAATGACCAAAACTATTTGAAGGTGATGCTGATCCTTCAGGAAAACCTCCCAGACTTTATAGGGAAAGAGATCGTTATCAATGGTTTCGTGTACCGGGATCAGAACTATGCTTCTGACGAAATAGCACTTTCCCGTTTTATCATTACCTGCTGTGCAGCTGATGCAACGGTTTACGGGTATTATGTAAAAGGAGACCTGAGCCATGTAGATAAAGACAGCTGGATTATAGCCAGCGGCAAGATCGGGAAGACAGAAAAAGATGGCCAAACCTTTCCAATAGTTAAAATGGCCTCCTATAAGAAGATATCGGTGCCATCAAATGTTTATATATATGACAATGGGACGATTCAAAATATGCAGAAGCAAAACTAATATTTTGGTCATTTTCTATGAAACATAAAAGATTAAAGGAGTCTATCATATTGAAACACATCATGTTTCTTTTACTGCTATTCTCATTTACTGTTATGACTGCATGTTCACCCCAACATTCAAATGAGGTTTCTCCGGCTTCTAAAGAAAAGACGGCAGTAAATAAACAATCTAGTGAGAGACCTTTACTCAGCCACACAACAAAAAAGGGAGCAAACGGGCAAACCATTGTTACTAATCCAGAGGATATCCTTGTCCTCGTAAATAAAAAAAGACTGCTTCCATCGGACTATATTCCGAGAGATCTTGTTATACCTAATATACCGTGGGCTTTTAAAGAGAATTTGGAAAAAAAACACTTAAGAAAACCGGCAGCATCAGCTGCAGAAAAGTTATTTCAAAAAGCAAAAGAAGAAGGAATAAGTCTCATTGGGCAATCTGGGTATCGCTCCTACAGCAGGCAAAAAAGCATCTTTGCTTTTAATACCAAGCAATCCAATAAAGAAGAAGCCAATCAAGTGAGTGCTATCCCTGGCGAAAGCGAACATCAAACAGGACTTGCCCTTGATGTTACATCTCCAGAGGTGAACTATGAGCTTACAGAAGAATTCGGCCAGACGAAAGAAGGCATTTGGCTCAAAGAACATGCAGCGGATTTCGGTTTCATTATCCGTTATCAAAAGGGGAAAGAGTCAATTACAGGATACCAGTATGAACCATGGCATATCCGGTTTGTCGGTGAAGAGGCAGCTAAATTTATAGTCAAAAACGGTTTAACCCTTGAGCAGTATTTTAAAAGGAAATAAGCGGGACAACCAAAAAGAGCTTGTTTTGAAAAAAAGACTATTCATAACAAGCTCTTTTATTTGCCTCTTTTCTTAAACATCTTTTTCTGAATAGAAAGAGGCTCTGTCATAGTGAAGGCCAGTCCACCAGGCTATCGGAAACAGGATAATGAGCCAAGCCAGGAAACCGTATCAAACATATGGTAACGGTAATAAAAGTAGCAAGCAAAAACAGTTTGAATTCCCAGGTCAAAAGGATCGTTGCAATTCTTCCGGTATTATTTCATGTAAATCTCCTTGTAGTGAGAAGAATAGTGGTTAATTTTTTTGAACTCTAGGATATTAAACCCAATTAATCTATGAAAACATCAAAAAGATTGAGAAAATTGAATTTTTTTTGTCCTTTTTTTTGGTCATGTTTCAGATTGGAACGAATAAAATAGGGTGGAACGAAGAAATAGCTTAGGAGTATTTTGGAAGGAGACTGAATATGCAAAACAAGCCTGAAACCTATACTCAGACAAAATCATATCAGCCATACCATAGCCCATTCGATCCCTGTCCGCCTATTGGAGTGAAGTATTACAGTACTCCGCCTAATCTTTATTTAGGATTTCAGCCTCCCGATCTGCCACAGTTTTCTCCGATGGAAGCTCTGCAAAAAGGAACGCTTTGGCCGGTGTTTTATGATTACTATGAAAGTCCCTATAAAAAAAGGGAAGGGTGAGGGATATGGCACAAGCCTTGCCAAAAGAATATTATGAGGAACTCGAAAAAATTCAGGCAGTTGATTTTGTCATTGCCGAGCTGATCCTTTATCTTGATACTCATCCAAACGATTCAAATGCTATCAGGCAATACAATCAATTTGCCCAGTACAGCAGAAGCTTGAAGCAGCAATTTGAAGCAAAGTTCGGTCCCTTGCAGCAAGGAAGCCCGAATTATAATGAAAATGACTGGGCATGGCAAAGCTGTCCTTGGCCATGGCAAGTATAAGCAAGAAAAGCTGAGGAGGTAAATGCATTTGTGGACTTATGAAAAAAAGCTTCAGTATCCTGTTAAGGTCAGTACCTGCAATCCTACGCTTGCGAAATTTCTTATTGAACAATATGGGGGAGCGGACGGAGAACTTGCTGCAGCTCTCAGATATCTCAATCAGCGATACACGATTCCCGATAAAGTGGTTGGTCTCTTAACCGACATCGGGACAGAGGAATTCGCCCACCTGGAAATGATTGCAACGATGATCTATAAGCTCACCAAGGACGCCACACCCCAGCAGCTGAGAGATGCAGGATTGGGTGATCACTATGTAAATCATGATCGCGCATTATATTATCAAAACGCTTCAGGAGTCCCATTTACTGCTTCATATATTCAAGCCAAAGGCGACCCTATTGCAGATCTTTACGAGGATATTGCAGCAGAAGAAAAAGCAAGAGCCACCTATCAGTGGATCATTGATGTATCAGATGACCAGGATTTGAACGATTCCCTGCGATTTTTGCGTGAACGGGAGATTGTGCATTCCCAGCGATTCAGAGAAGCAGTCGAAATTTTAAAAGAAGAACGTGACCGAAAAAAGATTTTTTAATTGTTTCTGAATTAATAGAATGCTATTTCATTTAAAAAACCTCACTTGAAAATACTGCTCTTTCAAGTGAGGTGATAATTAAAACTGTTAACCATCTATAAGCAAAGAAAGGAATGGACTTTGAATTAAGCAAGGGGCAGCGGGCGCAAGATCACTTTAATGCAAGAAGGCATTTTCAGATCTTGTTGTGCTTGCTTTAAATATTTATACATTGCTTTACTTCCTACAGAGTTCGCTGAATGGATTGTGATGCGTTCAGCGAAGAGCTGGTGCTTAACCATTAAATGGACAAGCATTAAGCCATTCCTTGTTTTTGAGACCAGGTCGTGGTCAAGTGACAAGTGTTCAATGTGGAATTTTTTTAAAAGATCAAAGCAATCATCAATATTCTCGGCAAGGACGTGACCATGAGGACAAGTGCGATAATCGTCAAGGAATACGCTGATACTCATGTTTATCACCCTAAATTTGAGACTTAAGTATATTGTAACAGATATTACAAGTTTTAATATCCATTTTGCCCATAAATATGGCATGGAATTGGGCTTAATTTTTCGACAGAGAACAAATAGGGCCCTAGGAAAAGGGTCTTGAAATTTTCCATTCAAGAAAAAAATAATATTGATATTTTGTAAAAAAATGGATGAATTTATCATATAATAATAGTGGAGGTGGGAAAATGATCGTAGTCACTACTGAAAAAATACCGGGATACATAGTAGAAGAAGTAAAAGGGCCTGTTTTTGGCCTGATTGTCAGAAGCAGAGGCATTGGGGCAGACATTATGGCAAGCTTTAAAGGGCTGGTTGGCGGCGAAATTAAACAATATACGGCAATGCTTGAGGATACGAGGAAGGAAGCATTGGAAAGAATGATTCAAAACGCTAATCAAATGGGAGCCAATGCGATTATTATGAGCCGTTTTGATTCCGGTGAAGTAGGCTCCAATATGAGTGAAATTGTTGCTTATGGAACTGCCGTTGTTGCAAGGAAGGAATAGCCATAATGGGAATGGCTGTGCTTGCTTTTTACGGATTGCAATTGATCGTATTAATTGTCCTCATTCTTCTTGGCGTCTTTATTTATGACAAGCGTAAAAAGGCCAATCAAGGAAAAGAAGTGCCGCCGGGATTTTTTGAAACAGCAGAGATTAATATTGATCCGGTAACAAAGGTAAAAACACAAGTCTATTACAATGAACAAACGGGTGAGCGTTTTTATAAAGAGATCAAAAGGTAAATAGGGTTACGAGGGAAAAGCTCAGAAATAGAATCTGAGCTTTTTTATTTTCTAAAAAAACCAGTTATTTTTAAAGGCTCTTTTCTTAAACTTTGTTGCTCATGACCCTATATTTATTCCTAGAAACCATTGGGATGGCAAAAACTTTAAGAAAAGATGCCCCGATGCTAGTCTAAATGCGTGATAAGAGCATGTACGAAAAACAACAATCACTGTGAAAAAAGCCTTTTTAAAAGAATTTTAAAAAATTCCTATTATTATGAGATTTAAATGAGAGGAGAATGAGAAAAATGATAAAAATCAATACAGTTAAGTTTGGTGTAAATTTGATCATGGCGCTCACGTTTGTCTTGCTGTTCAATAAGCAGGTCATTGCAGGGTTAACGTTTCATGATATAGCTGGACTTGTGATCGGGGGATTTTCATCATTCTTGCAGCGTTTAACTGGAAATGGATAAAGCGGGTAACAATGAAAATCTTTGATAAAAGGCTTCCTGCTGCAATCCGCTTCAGCTACATATTGAATGTGCTGTTATTAATCGTGATGATCTTTATCATGGTAAGAGGAATTTTTATTTCGCGGGTCGTTTTTCCGAATGTTGAAGTTGGAAATGAAATGTGGTTTAAGGTAACCCATATTTCCGCCGCTCTTTTGTCTTTATTGCTAGTTGGAATTCATGTCGGCATCCACTGGAAATGGGTTGTCAATACTGCAAGCAGACTATGGCCGGTTAAGCTGCCTGTAAGGTGGTCTGGCCAGATCATGAAAGGCCTGACAGCACTTATCTTAATATTTGGGATCTATCAAATGGATTTCAACAAATTATGTATCAAGAGTATCCGGCACATTTAGCGTCTTCCAAATGTCATCAGGAAATATGGACCGGCCTGCATTTGGGGATGGTTCTTTCAACAAGGCAGATGCAGCAGAAGGGCGTCCGGCTGGGCCAGAATTTGATGACGGAGATGGGGATATAGAAAGAGGTCCGCATGAAGAAGGCGGATTAGGTAATGGCTCTTCTCCAATTGGGGTGATCTCCAAATACTTAGGTTTGATGGTGTTTTTGTCATTATCACCTATTATCTAGGGAAATGGCTGTCCAGAAGAAAACCAAAAGAGGCTTAAAGCTAGCTCGTATAAAAATAGATGCTGCCTTCTTCTTCAAGGACACTCATTTTTAAAATAAATACCTACATCGTCATCAAAACCGAAACCAGAAATGAACACTGATGATGCTGTCAGTTAATAGGCCGAGCTTTTTCATTGAAATCACTGTAAGGCTGGCTTTTTTAGTTCCTTCGTTTACTCATATTTACATAGAGAAATTATACTTTTAATCAGCCAGGAAGAAAAATGGTTGTGCCTGCAAAAATTATAAAATGCATTACACAGATTTTCACGGTCTGAATAATTGAGATTTAAAAGGAACAATATGCTGCACTTTTTGCGAAATTAACAAAAAAAAGGGGAGCTTTCTTTTGACAGCATAGGCTGCTGTGGGTGGTTAGCAGCTTTGCTGGAAATTGGTTCTTGGTAATTGGTGGGAAAATAGAGCTGAAAGCAAGATCTATGCTGGAAATTCCCCGGGAAATTTGCAGCAAAATAAAGGTTGCTGTCAATTGTTAAAGAATTAGTTACTGCCTTATACAATGCTGTCAATTCCCCGGGAAATTGAG
Source organism: Chryseobacillus diguaensis (assembly GCF_049220665.1). Lineage (NCBI taxonomy): Bacteria > Bacillati > Bacillota > Bacilli > Caryophanales > Bacillaceae > Chryseobacillus > Chryseobacillus diguaensis. Next base: position 113,072 of record NZ_JBMKNV010000004.1, on the reverse strand, counting down.
CTAAGATAAACTGCTCTAAAGACAATTTTCTCAGCAGTTCATAAAAATTGGTTATTCTGACAATAGAACATTAAAAAGGGAAAGACTTTTTTGCCTCATCCAAAACTTTTTCCGTCTTGTTATTTACCTGCCTTTGCTAAAAAAGGTTGTTATAGACCCACACGGCTTATGCTTGTTACCATTAAGCTGGATTGGAGGGAAGACTATGGAGCAGAAGTACAGCAACCTAAAATTAGGCGAACGAGGAGCAATTATTAGCATTATTGCCTATATTTTTCTTTCAGCACTTAAACTATTCATAGGATACACAACAAATTCAGAAGCCATGAAAGCGGATGGACTGAATAATACAACAGATATTATTGCCTCTATCGCTGTCTTAATCGGATTAAGAATCTCTCAAAAGCCAGCCGATCAGGAGCATCGTTATGGCCACTGGAAAGCTGAGACGGTTGCTTCCATGGTAGCTTCACTCATCATGATCGGTGTAGGACTTCAGGTTTTATACGAAGCTATTACCTCTGTTTTTAACTTTGAACGTCAATCTCCTGACTTGATTGCGGCTTGGACGGGCCTATTTTGTGCAGCTGTCATGTATGGGGTATACCGCTACAATAAAAAGCTTGCCGATAAAATTGACAGCCAGTCTGTTATGGCAGCAGCGAAGGACAATCTTTCAGATGCATGGGTCAGTATTGGAACAGCCATTGGCATTATTGGTTCCCAATTTCACTTGGCATGGCTTGATCCGGTAACAGCCGTAATAGTAGGTGCCTTAATTTGCAAAACAGGCTGGGATATTTTCAGAGAAACGTTTCTTAGCTTGACGGATGCTTATGATGAGAAGAAAATAGAAAGCTACCGGAAAACCATTGTTAAAATGGATAGTGTGAAAGGCGTTAAGAACATTAAGGGAAGAAAATACGGCAATAACTCAATTGTTGATGTGGTGATTCTCGTAAAATCGAACCTGGATATAAAAGATGCGCACGAAATTGCCACAAAAGTAGAAAACATGCTTAAAAAAGAACATCAAATTTATGATGTGCATGTCCATGTTGAGCCTAATACGTATAGTTCAGACAAGGAGCCTTCGAACGCATAAGTCATGCGTTCTTTTTTTGCTATGGCTCATTTCTTAAACTTTGTTGCTCATGACCCTATATTTAGTCCTTGAAACCATTGGGATGGTAAAAACTTTTAGAAAAGTTGCCCTGATGCTAGTCTAAATGCGTGATAAAAGCATGTACGAAAAACAACAATCTTTGCGAAAACAGCCTTTGCTTTAATCAGGGGACAAACTCCATGACAGGGAAACAAGAAAGCGTTAAGGTAATAGGAGAACCACTTTTGAAAGCGATTACTTTCGGGTTGAGGAGGAATAGAATAATGAACGGATCAAGGCTTGTTTTTACACCACTAAGTTATACAGGGTGGGGATCCCTTTCGAATTTAATCCCGGAATTAGAAAAGCATGGGGCTAAAAATGTATTGGTTATTACGGATCCTGCCTTACAGGAGATCGGTCTGGTAAGTAAAGTAACAGATCCACTTGAGAAAAAGGGTTTTTCGATTGAAATTTACTCTGATATTGTACCTGAGCCGCCTCTTGAAACCGGGGAAAAGCTTGTTGCTTTTACAAGAGAAGGAGATTTTGATCTTGTGATTGGGCTTGGCGGGGGAAGTGCGCTGGATCTTGCGAAATTGGCCGCTGTTCTTTGTGTTCATGAAGGGTCTGTTGAAAGCTATTTGAATTTATCTGAGACGAACCAGATTCAATTTAAAGGCCTGCCGAAGATTTTGATCCCGACGACTTCCGGCACAGGCTCTGAAGTAACAAATATTTCCGTCTTGTCTTTGAAAACGACAAAGGATGTTGTGGCCCATGATTATTTATTGGCTGATGCGGCAATTGTTGATCCGGAGCTCACCGTTTCACTGCCCCCAAGGGTAACAGCTGCAACGGGAATTGATGCTTTGACTCATGCGATTGAATCTTATGTATCCATTCATGCGAACCCGGTAACAGAGGGACTGTCTCTTCATGCGATCAGGCTGATCAGCCGCTCCATCCAAGACGCTGTGGGGAACGGCGATAATAAAGAAGCAAGAATTGATATGAGCTATGGCAGTTTTTTAGCAGGTCTTGCTTTTTTTAACGCTGGAGTAGCTGGTGTCCATGCCCTTGCTTATCCGCTTGGGGGACAGTTTCATATTCCGCACGGGGAATCGAATGCTGTTCTGCTGCCTTATGTGATGGCTTATATAAGAGAAAGCTGCAGTAAAAAGCTGGCCAATATCCTGCATACAATGGGTTCCCGTCCGGCGCTTGCATCGGAAGAGGAAGCTTCTATTCTATGCGCTGAGAAACTGAAGCAGCTGGCAGAAAATACTGGAATACCTGTCACTTTAAAAGGATTTCACATACAAGAAGAGGCGCTGGAAGTTCTGACGAAGGATGCAATCAAGCAAAAGCGGCTATTGGAAAGAAGCCCAATGAAATTAGGAGAAAAAGAGATTCAAAAAATCTATCAATCTGCTTATAACGGGACACTTTCTTTTTAAGGCTGTTTTCACAAAAATTGTTGCTATTTGTATGTGTTTTAGAACACGCATAAAGATTGGCTTCGTGGCATCTTTTCTTAAAATTAGCAGATGGTAACTTGTTCTTTAATCTTTTATTTAAGTCAAAAAGAGCAACAAAGTTAAAATTCCTGCTGTCTCTTTATTTTGGCAGCTTTCGCAAGAAAAGAGCCAAGATCGAGGTTATTTCAGGACTTAATGCCTCAACGCTTTTGACACTTGTGATTGTTCCGGTTGCCTATGACTTATTGCATCGGATTGGGAGGAAAAACAGGCATGAAAGAAATTTAAATAGATAACATTTCAGGTCAGATGGATGACTCCGGCTGATTTTTTTAGTTCCTTTTACCCGTGCGAAAGTAAATATATGGATATAAAATAAAAAGAAATGCTATAAAATAAGGAGGAGAAAGTTTGAAGAGAAAAATGATAGCGCTTTCTTTAGCGTCGACGCTTGTTTTCTCATTCAACCCGCTTATGAATAAACATTCTGTTGCTCAAACACAAGAAGCACACCATCTGATTCCATGCGCAAACCAAGTCATCGAAACCTATTTTGACGGGAAGAATGGCAATTGGCTGACAACAAAGAATCCAAAGCAATACGAGCAAGCAGCCTTATATGGTAACCTTGGTCTTACTCCATATAATTGGGGCAGTGCAGCCGACGGTACAGGATGGCATCAAATGTACAAGCCTGCAGAAATAACAGGAAAACAGGTTACCGGAATTTTCGGAGATGCCCAGTTTGTTATTCGTGTTCCGGATCATTGGAACGGCAAGCTTGTTGTATCAGGGATCCCTGCAACTAGAAATGAAACATCTACCGACTTGTTATTCAGTGACTATGTACTTGGAAAAGGATATGCCTTTGCAGCAATAGACAAAGGAACACAAGGGACAAGCGATCCAAATGATCCCTTTGCCAAAGTGAAAAACGCCCTCGTTGATAAAGATGACACTGTTGCCGAATGGAATGTCCGTTTCAGGCAAATTACGAAAGCTGCACAAACGTATCTTTCTAAGAATTACTCTCATCAGTTGATTAAAGCAGCAGATAAGAAAAATCCTGCAAGCAGCTTAATCAATAAGCATCACCCTGTTCCTACATATGCTATGGGAATCTCAAATGGCGGATATGTCGTCCGCTATGCCCTGGAGCATGATGGAATGAAAAAAACAGGGGAGCCCAGACTTTTTGACGGCGGAGTCGACTGGGAAGGGGTGTTATGGACGGACAAAGAGCCTAACCTGATCAGCTCATTAACCACTGTTGTGAACAATGCGGAAGACGCAATTTATGGACAAGGCAAGGAACAGCAAAAAGCGATGAAAGAAATGTACCGTGCTGGACTGCCAAAAGGCTCTGAAAAGCTGTGGGCCTATCATGATCAGGTGTATTGGTTCGTTTCGTTAAATATTTACAGAGACCATTTTGATCCGAATGCCCCTGGCAGAATTGACTGGAGAAACTATTTGAACTTTACAGCTGCAGGCACGAGAGACCGGAGCTATGATTATATTTTTCAAGACTATGATTATCATAGCCGTCCGAAAGCTGTAAAAGAGAATATTAAAAAAATCGCTAACACCGGAGATATAGATGTCCCATTGATCAGTTTGACAGGCTCGCTCGACTCACTCATTTTTCCTGACATACATGCAAAAGGATACGACAAGCTAGTTAAAAAAGCAGGTAAAGAAAAATACCACAGGCTTTATACGATCGATGGGGGAAATCATGTAGACAGCCTTGTATGGAACAAACAGACAGATCCGGATCAGACGCTTCAGCCATTGCTTCCGTATGCTCATCAATCCTTTGACCTGCTGATTGATTGGGCTGAAAAGGAAAAGCATCCGCCTGCAAGCCGGGAAATTACATCACCAAAAAATCCGGTAAAGGTCATTGATTTGAAAACAGGAAAAGAAACCGATCCGCATTGAAAAATCACTTCAGCTGACCTGAAAAAGGCCAGCTGTTTTTTTAAATGGTAAGAAAATATAAATTATTGAAAAATCTCAGCTTGTATAAGTAGATTTGTCCAGCGCAAGCAGACTAGCCCGATCTTAGTTCATTCATATGGCAAGGAGTACAAAATTTCGGATGTACCCTGATCAAAAAAGGACCGGGCGGTTTTTGCCCGGTTTTTCTTATGCACGCAGCAAATCCCTGTTCCTTCTGCTGTACAAAGCCTTGCAGCATGGGAAGACTGCTATTTTCCAATAAACATTTGTGACCAATAGTTTCCATCCTTGTTAAACCCTATGCCGATGTTGGTAAATTCACTTTTCATAATATTTTCCCGGTGGCCTTTGCTTTTCATCCAAGCATCAACGACTTCTTCCGCAGTCTGCTGCCCTTGGGCTATGTTTTCGCCTGCTGTTTGGTAGTTTTGCCCGAATTTTTTCATCATTTCAAAAGGGGATCCATAAGTGGGGCTTGTATGAGAAAAATAATTGTTTTTCTCCATATCGTCAGATTTCGCTTGTGCGACATTGCCTAGAGAAGAATCTGCTTTTAATGGCTGCAGTCCATTCTTCTTTCTCTCTGCATTTGTTAATTCAATCACCTGATCTTCAATCGAGGACATTTGCTCACCCTGCTGTGCTTGTGGGGCTTGCTGCCCTGTGTCCGGCTGCTGATTTTGATTGGGAACCTCGCTGTACCCTGAAGCGAGGGGATCCTGTCCGCCAGGCAGTACTGCGTTTGGTGCCTGTCCATCCATATTTTGAGCCTGATTGACTTTTTTATAATTGATCTGTCCTGTTTTGCTGCTTGGCATATCTGTGTGATAGCCGGTTTTTTCCGCTGTTACAATTCCGTTGTTGACTTTTTTGAGCTGCTGATTTCCAGTTTGACGATCTCGTGCCTCATTAGCCATGTTGCAGCCTGTGAGAAGGCCTGCTGAAAGCAATAGCAGAGAAAGTGTGGTAATGCGGCGTTTTTTCATTATCTCTTCCTCCATAATATGCAATAATTGACACTACTTAGTCTGTCAGGAGAGAGAAAAAGAATGTTTGGAAAAAATAAGCAAAAGAGAAACCGCTTAGTGATCATTCTCTAAGCGGTTTTTATATTTGTGAACTGTGCTGGCGGGACATGTTCAGCGTTAAGTCAATAAACCCCTGCAAGGGCGTGGTCATCCATTTATCCTTGTGCCAGGCAAGATGGGTGAAAATCGGCGGGATGGTGTGAATCCATTTCAATTCGGCCATTTTTCCCTGTCTGATGTCTTCCTCGATGACCATTGTCGGAAGAGCGGCGATGCCGTGCCCGGCAATAACGCACTGGTTATTTGCTTAAATGCTGACGATTTCGCTGGCATGCCTTTTGAAGGCTATATCATTGGCCAATGCAATAAACCTGGAGACATCAAGAAAGATCTGAATGCATTGGATGCAGCATGAAGGCTGTATGAGAAACTTAAGAACCTGGAAGCCTAAAAAAGGTGAGGCTGTCTCTTCCTCTCCTTTCATATTTACAGCAGAAACAATGCGGTGAACTCCCCCACTTAACTCCGTTCTACCAGACGGTTACTTCTCCAAAGATCTTTCCCTCGGAAAGAGAGGTTTTTTAATTGCATCCGAAAAACCAATGTGATATATTATGAAAGTACTTATTGACCAAAAAACTCAATTAGTCAGGATGTGTTGAAATTTCATGTCTGTTGACCGACGAAAGCTGATCATTGATGCTGCCGCGAAATCTTTCTCCATGTTCGGATACAAAGCAACCACAATGGATCAGGTTGCGAAACTGGCCAATGTAGGGAAAGGAACCATATATACTTTTTTCAGAAATAAAGATGAGTTATTTCATGACATTGTATCTGCGATGGTTAAGGAAATGATTCATGAGGCTGAAGATGCCATCGTGCCAGGTAAAAGTTTTGGGGAAAATGTCCATTCTGCATTGTACCGGATCCTTGAATTTAGAAGCGAACATCAGCTGATGCTGAAGCTGCTGCAGGAAGAAAAAGAGATGGGCACTCTTGCTGTTTTGGATATGCTCAATCATATAGAGAATGAAATCATCGTATACTTAAAATCGAAGATTGAAGCAGCTGAGGAAAAAGGGCTCATTAGGGAATGCGACTCTGAAATTACCGCATTTCTTTTACTGAAAACCTATATTGCTCTTGTGTCAGACTGGGAGCGCAGGCATAAGCCATTATCCTCCGAAAAAATAGCTGACTTAATGAAGTTTTACCTCTTGAAGGGATTGTCAAAATAGGATAGTCCTTATTTTTAAACATTAGAATGACCAGATGGTAAAATTGGTCATATATTCAAAGAAGGAGGCAGCCATGAAAGCTTTATCATCTTTAAAAGGGGAGTTTCTTGGAATTTTTAAAACGAAAAAACTCCTGATTGCTGTACTTGCCGTTCTCTTGATTCCGGTACTATACAGCGGAACCTTTCTATGGGCATTCTGGGATCCATACGGACAGGTGGACCAGTTGCCTGTCGCTGTAGTGAATAAAGACAAAGGGGCCGATTTTGAAGGCAAAGAGCTCACAATTGGCGCTGACTTTGTCGACAAATTAAAGGATAATAAAAAGTTCAACTGGCAGTTTGTTGATGAAAAAAAGGCCAATCAAGGTCTTGAGGACCAAAAATACTACATGAAAATTGAAGTGCCGGAGAATTTCTCTCAAAATGCTACAACTCTTCAGGATGTTCATCCGAAAAAGCTTGAGTTAATCTATACTCCGAACGAAGGATCCAACTATCTTTCTACGAAAATCGGAGATTCCGGTATGGAAAAGGTGAAGGAAGAGGTTTCGGCAGAAGTAACAAAAACCTATGCTGAATCGATGTTTGACAACCTTAAGGATGTTGCGAAAGGCTTAAATAAAGCAACAGACGGTGCAGGAAAGCTGAGCAACGGCATAAATGATGCGAAGAAAGGTGCAACAGATTTGCAAAATGGGATCGATTCCGCAAAGGATGGAGCCGATAAGCTGATCAATGGTGCTGCTTCTGCAAAGGACGGAGCAGGCAAGCTGAACAACGGAATTGGCACTGTTAATTCAGGGACTGAGGAGCTTAAGAAAAACCTTCAAATGCTCGCAGAAAAAGCTGTGTCCTTTTCAAAAGGACTTCAATCGGTTGATGCCGGTGCCAAGAAGCTGGATCAGGGCATCCAACAGTTCGGCACAGGTCTTGGTCAGATGAAGGATGGAAATGCCAAACTGCTTGATGGAGCGGAAAAGTCTCGAAGCGGATCACAGCAGCTTTCAGCAGGCCTTGATCAGTCTTTAGCAGGAATGAATCAAATCAATGAAAAGCTCCCTTCATTAACAGCGGGCACAAAGGGAGTAGCTAATGGAGCACAGGCTTTATCTGATAACCTTGATAAATTTAAAAACGGAGCAGACCAGACGAAAACAGGTTCAGCTCAAGTTACACAGGGGCTTGAACAGCTTCAGGCAAAAGTTGATGCGATGGCTAAACAGTCAAATGATCCGCAAATTGCAGCACTGAAAGCTTCTGTTGATCAATTAGCTGCAGGCTCTAAGCAGGTAGACGGCGGGGTCGGCCAGCTTTCTGACAATGCTGCACTTCTAAAAGATGGTGCTGGGAATCTTTCTGCTGGAGCGCAGGCTGTAAACGACGGGCAGACACAGCTTAGTGCAGGATTTGATAAACTGACTGCCGGCCAAGCTAGACTGGCAGATGGAGCGAAACAATTATCCGGCGGACAAGATCAGCTTGTTCAAGGTCTGACCGTGTTTGGAGATAAAATCGGGGAAGCGCAAAATGGATTTAACCAGCTTTCTTCAGGAAGCAGTTCCTTATCGAATGGATTAGGCCAGCTTGCACAAGGATCAGGTCAAATCCAGTACGGAATGAATAAGCTCGCTGACGGTTCAAGCAAGCTTGCTGACGGAACAAACAAATTAGCAGAAGGCTCAAATGGTCTCGTAAACGGTCTTGGAAAATTATCATCCGGATCAAACGATTTTACAGGCGGACTTGGGAAGCTGGCAAACGGTTCAAGCGATTTGACAAGCGGCATGAACAAGCTATCAGACGGTTCTAAAGATCTGAAAAACGAGCTCGGAGATGGCGCTAAAGATGCAAGTGATGTCAATGCAAACAATGATATTTATGATATGTTTGCGAAACCGGTTCAGCTGAAGGATGATAGGCTGCATCACGTACCAAACTACGGTACTGGTTTCACGCCATATTTCCTTTCCTTAAGCTTATTTGTAGGAGCGCTGGTCTTCTCAATTATCTTCCCATTGAGAGATCCTGCAATCAGACCGAAAAACGGTTTCAGCTGGTTCTTTGGGAAATTTGGGGTCCTTATTGCAGTAGGGGTATTCCAGGCAGTATTAGCCGATTTGATTTTGCTGAACTTCCTCGGACTGAAAGTTCAAAGCCTGCCATTCTTCTTCATGATGAGCATTCTGGCAAGCTGGACGTTCCTATCTATCGTCCAATTCCTTGTAACAGCGCTGGATAATCCAGGCCGTTTCTTGGGCATTATCATCTTAATTTTGCAATTAACAAGCAGTGCTGGTACTTATCCAATTGAATTGGTGCCAAAGGTTCTTCAGCACTTCACAAACTTCCTGCCGATGACGTATACCATTTCGGCATTCAGAGCCATCATTTCAACTGGAGATTTCAGTTTAATGTGGCATAATGTTTCCATCACCTTGATCTTCCTGATTGTGCCGATCCTTGGAACGATCGGGTACCTGACTTTCGCTCATAAGCGGGAGTTCGGCAATGAAGAACAGGAAGCATCTGCTTAATACAGAATACCCGGGCCATGAAGGCTCAGGGTATTTTTTTCTTAGTTAGCTAGTAGAAAAAATTGTTTGGCTCATTAAACTGGCCTGTGGGCCAGTAAGATGGCCTGTTTGGCTTGTCAGGAGGCGAAAGTGAGTGAGTTTGCTTCAAGGGACCGAGAACTGAAAAGTCTATTTTAAAGGCTGTTTTCGCAGAGATTGTTGCTATTCGTAAAAGTTCTAAACACGCATTTTGACTTGCTTCGGGGCATCTTTTCTTAAAGTTTTTGCCAAATCAAGGGTCGTTTAATACAAATTTGGAGTGAGGAGCAACAAAGTTTAAGAAAAGAGCCATTTTAAAAGATTAAAAATCATTTTTGTCTATATTCGAAGTTTCAATGAAGCACAAGTTGTAAAAATCGCCTTAAAAACAGCTGAGATTCAGCTATTCATTCAAAAATCAAACTAGTTCGCCTCTTTAAAGCTATTTTAAGAAAATCTTGTATTATATAACTTTGATATTTAACCAACAAGGCTATTAATGTTAAATTTTTGTAAAGATTAAACTATTTCCATTCCTGCTTTTAAAAAAGTTTACTATAATTCCTTATTGTAAGAGAGATAGAAAAAAGATAATTTCTTGGAGGTAAGAAGGATGGTTTTCGCTAGAAAGAAAGATCGGTTCTTTGAGCTGCTTACAGATATTGCAGCGAATACACATAAGGCTTCAAAATATTTCAAGGATTTTGAGATTAAAAATGCTCATGATCTTAAAACGTTCTTCGAGACGGTAAAAGAATATGAATCGAAGGGCGATACAATTGTACATACCGTTATTACGGAGCTGAACCAGGCTTTTATCACTCCGATTGAACGTGAAGATATTCTGCAGCTGACCATGATCCTTGATGATGTGCTGGATGGCTTTGAACAGTCTGCTGCATTATTTGAAATGTATTCCGTAACAAATCCGACTGACCATATGAAAAAATTTGTAGGAATGCTGCATGAGTGCACAATAGAAATTGCAAGCGCAATTGATCTGCTTTCAAATAAAAAGCTAACAGATATGCGTCAGCATGCTATCAAGATTAAAGAATATGAATCTAATTGCGACAATTTGCTGCGTACTGCTGTCAAAAATCTTTTTGCAACAGAAAAAGAGAACCCTATTAAAATTATTCAATATAAAGAAATATATGAAACGCTGGAAGAAATCGCTGACAGCTGTCAGGGTGTAGCGAATACTCTTGAATCCATCATCATGAAGAATGCTTAAGAGGGTTATTTGAATGGATGCTACATTAACGGTTACTTTATTGATTGTTGCAGGCGCACTAATTTTTGACTTTATAAATGGATTTCATGATACAGCAAATGCGATCGCTACATCTGTTTCTACTAAAGCTTTGAAGCCGCGTCATGCGATTATTTTGGCTGCGGTTATGAATTTTCTTGGAGCGATGACGTTTACGGGAGTTGCCCAGACAATTACAAAGGATATTGTCGACCCTTTCAAGCTTGAGAATGGTTCTATCATCATTCTTGCCGCTTTAATCGCAGCCATTTTTTGGAACCTTCTGACGTGGTATTTCGGAATTCCGAGCAGTTCTTCTCATGCTATTATTGGTTCTATTGCGGGAGCTGTAATAGCTGCGGCAGGTTTTGGGGCTTTGAATTATAAGGGTTTTACTAAAATACTTGAAGGCTTGCTCATTTCACCAGTTATTGCTTTTATTATCGGTTTTCTTGTATATACCATTTTTAAAATTATGTTTAAAAATTTGCCCCTTGCCCAGTCCAATAACGGATTTAGAAGGATCCAAATTGTTACAGCGGCACTTCAGGCATATACGCATGGAACGAATGATGCGCAGAAGGCAATGGGGATTATCACCATGGCGCTCATAGCAAATAACATGCAAACGTCTGCTGATATCCCGACTTGGGTTCAGGTTGCCTGTGCCATTGCAATGGGCCTGGGTACGTCCATTGGCGGCTGGAAAATTATAAAAACAGTAGGCGGAAAGATTATGAAGATCCGTCCGGTAAATGGGGTGGCGGCAGATTTAACGTCAGCCTTTATCATTTTTGGCGCTACTTCAATCCATCTGCCAGTCAGTACAACCCATGTTATTTCTTCTTCGATACTTGGGGTAGGTACATCTCACAGAGTCAAAGGAGTAAAATGGGGTACTGCGAAAAACATGGTTATCACATGGATCATCACGATGCCAATCTCAGCGCTTCTGGCTGGAATCGTATATTACATTCTGAATTTCTTTTTTTAAGGAATATTTTAAACCCCGGTTTCCGGGGTTTTTTGCATGTTTGATAGATAGCTGTCATATAAATAGGTGCAAAACGGAATGGAGAGATTTTATTGTTTCAGCTGATTTTCATTTTTGCAGCACTTATTATTGTCTTTATTGTTACGGATCATCTTAGAAAAGTATGGGGAAAGCCAGGAAAGAATTCATGGGAGCTATTGATCTCTGAAGAAAAAGAAGAAAAAACACGAAAAAAAGCCTGATTGCTTATCGGGCTTTTGCCGAGTAAAGAATACATATTGAGATTAAGGAGCATACTGTGTTATGCTTATGAGTGTTTGTAAATATTTTTCTTTTTTATAAAATATATCCAAATATACTATAACACGAAAAAAGTCACTAAGTCAAATTCTATATTTGAAGGGGGAAAGCGGATGAGCAGCTGGGAAATGGAACTTGAAAAAGAGGAGCGTCGTGTTAATCAAATAGCAGCTAAAATCAGCCAGAGGCTTGAGCACCTTCAGCAGGAAACGGGCGAGGTGAAAACAGATATTATCGATATCCGCAAAACTTTCTGGGAAGATGTGAAAGTAAATGTAGATTCAGATCATGAAGCTGCCGAAACCGCTGCAGCAATCCGTCAGCAGGCAGAGCTTCTTTCGGAACGTGAGCAGAATTATCGTCTTTCAGAAAAACAAATTCGGACTCTTCAGCGGCTTCAAAAGTCTCCCTATTTTGCGAGGATTGATTTTAAGGAAAATGACGAAAGGGAAAGCGAACAGATTTATCTTGGCATCAATTCCTTTCAAGACGCAGAAACGGATACCTTCCTTATTTACGATTGGAGAGCACCGATCTCAAGTGTGTACTACGATTTTGGCGTTGGTCCTGCAAGCTATGAGGCTCATGATGAGACAATTGAAGGGGAAGTAACGCTGAAAAGGCAATATATCATTCGAAACGGTAAAATGAACAGCATGTTTGATACAGGGATCACGATCGGCGATGAACTTCTTCAGGAGGTTCTCGGTAAAAATGCAGATTCTAAAATGAAGAGTATTGTGGCCACTATTCAAAAAGAGCAAAATCAGATTATCCGGAATGAAAAAAGCCGTCTGCTTATTGTTCAAGGAGCGGCAGGAAGCGGGAAAACATCAGCAGCTTTGCAAAGAGTCGCGTACCTTTTATACCGTTACAGGGAAACTCTGAATGCCAATGACATCGTTCTTTTTTCACCCAATCAAATGTTTAACAGCTATGTCTCAACGGTGCTTCCTGAGCTTGGTGAAGAAAACATGCAGCAGACAACCTTTCAAGAATATTTGGATTCCATCCTTGGAAGCCAATATGAATTAGAAGACCCCCTTTCCCAAGCAGAAGCTCTTCTTTCTTCAGAAAATGAACCAGGCTACAAAGCTCGAATACAAGGGATACAGTATAAGGCGAGCAAAAGGTTTATGGATGATGTGGAAAGCTATGCAAACAGCCTTATGATGAAAGGCCTTGTTTTTAAAAACATTTCTTTCAGAGGAGAAAGGCTTATTTCTGCTGAGGAAATAAGCAGCCACTTTTACAACTACAGCCATACATTGCCTGTTTCCAATCGTATGAAACTCACGGCTGAATGGCTTTTGAGCCAGCTAAAGATGCACGAAATCAGGCAAAGAGAGAAAGCGTGGGTGGAAGAAGAAATACAGCTTCTTGATAAGGAGACCTACATTCGCCATTATCAGGAGATTCGAAAAAACAACCAATATACAGATGATTCATTTGATGATTTTGAAAAGGAAAAAGAAGTGCTCTCAGGCTTTGTTGTGCAAAAGAAATTTAAGCCGCTCCGAAAAAGGGTGAAAAACCTTGCCTTCTTAAATATTCAATCCGTCTATCAAAAACTTTTTGATAGAAAAAAAGTAAATCCTCCTGCATATTGGAAGGAGATTGTTAAATTTACAATAGAAAAATTGCAGGGAGGCAAAATGCCTTATGAAGATGCAACGCCATTTGCATATCTGGAACAAAGGCTAAAAGGTTTTCGCATCAAGACATCTGTCAGACACGTATTTATTGATGAAGCGCAGGACTATTCTCTCTTTCAGCTTTCTTTTATAAAAAATACTTTTCCTAACAGCAAATTGACGGTTTTGGGTGATATAAGCCAGTGCATTTTCGCTCATTCCCCGAAGCAAGGGCTTATGATTGCAAAAACACTTTTTAAGCCCGACGAAACAGAAGTGATCGAGCTTTTCAGAAGCTACAGGTCGACGAAGACGATTTTGAATTTCACAAAAGAAATGTCAGACCAGGGGGAAAGAATTATTCCTTTCAATAGAGATGGGAAGCTGCCATCTGTTCATTCCTGCAAAGACAGCGCTCAGCTTTTGAAGGCCATGAAAAAATACCTGGCCAAACTGAAGGCAGGAGGGCATCAGACCATTGCCGTTATCTGCAAAACAGCGAAGGAATGCCTTACTGTTCATGAGGCTTTAGGAGAAGATGTGAAGCACAGGGTTGTGAAAGAAACAGCTCCGTTTGAAGAAGGGGTCGCTGTCATTCCATCTTATTTATCAAAGGGAGTGGAATTTGATGCTGTGATTGTTTATGAGGCAAGTAAGCAGCGCTATGGAAAGGATGAGGACCGAAAGCTGCTTTACACAGTGTGTACAAGAGCCATGCATGAGCTGCATGTTTTTTATACGGATGAACTCTCTCCCTTTATTGCATCAATCTCAAAGGAAAAATATCACCTCATAAAGAATTGACCAAAAAGGAATCTGCAGCTGCAGATTCCTTTTTTAAGTGATATCTTGGGCTCATTGCCGATAATTCTGGTTTTAACCGCTAATAAACTGGGTTCATCCGCTGATATTTCCGGGCAAACCGCTGAACAGGGCACGTCCGCCGATATTTCCGGACAAATGGCTATATGTTCTAACTCCTGGAAAAACCAGTATCTGCAGCTGGAAGTTTGACGGTATGTAAAGATTGTTTCCTTTCTGCTAATTTTACAGGGGTGCTTTATTTTATTCTGAATTTATTTATCTATTCATTCTTTGTCTTATAGTTTTGATAGATCATGCAGGGAACTCATTACTATTTTTAAACTATCAGCTTAAGAAGGACGAAGCACTTCCTTTTTGATTCTTATGTCTCTCCTTATTCTCCAGGTTGAAATGGTATATTTAGAATATTGAGACTTATTGATTTAATATTAAAGGAGTGATTTGCTTGAAAAGGCGCATTGGAATTGTGGGCAGCGGTACAGCTGGGCTCCACCTTGCTTATGAACTGCATGAGGAATTTGATGTAACCGTTTTTCACCATCGCACTGCAGAACAAATCAGAACGGGAAGAGTCATGTCTACTCAGGTTCACTTTGGATCAACGAGAAGGCGTGAAAATCGATTTAATATGCTTGAGTGGGACGATCAAACAGCTATTGAAACTATCCATGTCAGTATTGGGGACCAAAAGCTATTTGCAGGGGAGTTAAAAGAACGGGCATTATCTGTAGATCAGCGGCTTTATTTCCCATGTGCTATGGAGGATCTGGCTGGGAAGGGCGTTTCCTTCCGTGAAGTAAAGGTAGAAAAGGGGGAAAGAGAAGCTTTGACTGATGAGTTCGATCTAGTCATTGATTGTACTGGAAAATCAGGGCCTCTTTTTCCGTTTCCTGCTGAAGAAGAATTATCTCCTTTTCAAACACCCCAAAGAAAATGTATCGTAGGTTACTTTACAGGTATAAAGCCAGTTACCCCAATAGGGATTAATGTTATTGTTCTTCCTGAATTAGGCGAAATGTTTGAAATACCAGCCTTAACAGAAAATGGACCAGTTACCATCTTATTTGTTATGGCTAATTTAAATAATGAGTTAGATGTATTTAAAGGGATCAAGACATCAGAAGAGTTTACTCTTAGAATGAGAGACACCGTCCTAACATTTTTCCCGGAAATTTATAACCGGATAGATGAAAGAACGTTTCGTCTATGTGACGAAAATGGCTTTCTGCAAATGGCGATAACACCTGTTGTTCGAACTCCATATCTCACATATAATCATAAGCTTGTAATTGGATGCGGGGATAGCTTTTCTTTAAATGATCCCATTACAGGACAAGGGTCCAATCTCTCTTCCTATTGTGCTGAGCAATTGTATGAAACGCTAATTGAAAACAAGGATTCCCTGTGGAATGAACAAGTCGGTGAGTCCTATTGGAAGAGAACCAAACAATTTGTAAAAGAAGTAACGGAATGGACAAATGCGATGCTTTTACCACTTCCTGAACATGTCATTAAACTTCTGCTTAGTGGTGCTGAGGACCAATCAAGAGCGGACAAAATTGCTGAATGGTTTGCTGATCCTAGAAAAGCCCATCAGGATTTCTTTGCTGCTGCACCTAAAGGAAAGTAAAAAAATTAGACTCTTTTCTTATTGTTGACTATACAAAACAAAAGGCGCTTTATCCGATCATTTTCGGAAAAAGCACCTTTTCTGTTCTGGAAGTTTATAAACTGCGTGAAAGCTTCATATTCTTTTTCTTAAGCAGAAGCGGTTTTACTTTTTTAAAGCCGACAAATGTTTTCTTCTTTTCATCATATAGACGAAAGTGAATGGATTGAAGGCTGGTGCCGAGTGTTATCGTTGATGCTTGCTGCAGGGGCAGCGTTGATTCATGCACTTCCTCCAGTTTATAATTCGGCACTCTAGGGCTTAAATGATGAACATGGTGGAAACCAATATTGCCAGTTATCCATTGAAGCACCTTCGGAAGCTTGTAATACGAGCTGCCATCAACTGCTGCACGGACATAGTCCCATTTGTCGCCATCAACAAAATAGGAATCTTCAAACTGATGCTGAACATAAAACAGCCAAATACCGATTGCGCCTGAGATAAACAGGATTGGTCCTTGAACAATCAGAAACGCCTGCCAGCCGATAGCCCAGATTAATAAAGCATACAGGACGATTAGTGAGATGTTTGTAAAGTAGAGATTCCATTTTTCTTTTTTCCTTGCGCTCTTACGATTTTTACGATTGACTACTAAGAAAAGGTAAATGGGACCGATGCCAAACATTACAAGCGGTGTACGATAGATACGGTACGAAAGCCTGCGCCAGAATGAAGCTGCCACATATTCATCTGAGGTCATGACCCAAATATCCCCTATGCCGCGTTTGTCTAAATTACTGCTAGTTGCGTGATGAATAGCATGTTCATTTTTCCACTTTTCATAGGGGAACATGGTGATGATTCCAGAGATATTTCCTATGATGTTATTGGTTCTTTTGCTTTTCAAAAAAGAACCGTGTGTACAATCATGGAAAATAATAAAGATGCGGACAACAAATCCTGATGCGGCAACACATAGTGCCAGTGTCAGCCAAATGGATATGGATAAACTTTGATAGGCCAGAAACCAGAGCAGGAAAAATGGCGGAAAGGTGTTCAGTATTTGGAAAACACTTGATTTGACATCTGCTTTTTCATAAGGTGCGACACTTTTTCTTAGTTCTGCTAGTTTTTGTTTAGACATATCTGCCTCCAATAATCGTTTTTTGAGTAAGGTTTTCTTATACATGCTCCATTTTGTTTTTCTTCGAAGGGATGATCCGTTTTATGATGATCACCAATCCATAAAGAACCAGCACGGAAGCAAGAAGGAGAGTAGCCCCTTCTCTGCTGGACATCCAGCTCCATAAAGGCGGGGAAATGAATTTGGTAAATAAGATGCCTCCAGCAATGACAAGCACAATGCCAATTCCAATTTCTCCTTGAACTCTTTTGCTGTTCAGTGCACGAAAATAAATGACTTCTTCATCTAATGACGAGAAAGGAGAAACGGTGCTTAAAGATGGAATACTGTCTTCAATGGCTCGTTCCTCGAAATAACGGACATAGTTATTGATGATCGTCAGCCTTTTTAAAGCATCAAAGAAGGAAAAAAACCAGAGAACCGTTAAGGCAAAAGGAAAGACCATAGGCAATACCGGTATAAATGCGATACAGACAAACGCTCCGATCATTAACTGAATTCCCCGTCTTGATAAACCAAGGTATAAGTGACCAAGACCTGGGAGGACTGACATAATGACGGTTGCTGCAAAATTTTTCATTTTCATATTGTACATCTCCTTTTAAAAGGCTAAGCCTTAAAACAAACTTCCAAGATACGAAAAGAAGTGCTCCATTTTAGCTGATAGGCCGAGATTAAAGGGTGTCAGAAACTCGCCCAGTTCCCGAAAGAAGTTTGACTCGAAAAGGAGAAAGGATAGGATGAAAGAAACAGCCATATACATTGCAGAAACGCCGGACTTTGGACGAAACGAAAGGAATGATTCCAGGCTCCGTTCTTTTTCGACGATTATTCTCATCACAGGATCCACAGCAATATAGGAAGACGGGACATCTTCTTTTTCCTCCCAGATTGATTTGGTTTCGATAAGAGTTTCATAAAGCTCCTTACAATCTGGGCAGGAGTGGAGATGCCTTTTTTCTGTCTCTTCTAGCCTTTCTCCATTCAGCAGCTTTTCAGCGATTTCCTCGCAATCCATTGTGCTCATCCCCCTTTCTCTTCATTATTTTTCTTGCCCGGTATAACTGGGATTCGATCGTTTTTACAGGGACACCGGTTTGTTCCATAATTTCGTGGTAGGAAAGTTCATCCAAATAGTAAAGTTTTACAATGGTTTTATAAGGCTCCTTTAAATGGTTTACAATCTCTAGAAGTGCATCCTTTTCTTCGTTAGAAATAACCCACTGTTCAGGAGTTCGATGTTCAATGTTTTCGCTGCTGATTTCATGCTGAGTAGAATCCTCTTTCCCTCTTTTATGGGCTCTTTGCCAATCGAGGCATTTATGAACAGTCATTTTATAAAGCCATGTTGAGAATTCAGCATCACCTCGGAAGGAAGGGAGAGTTTCATACGCCTTAATAAAAACTTCCTGTGTGACATCCTCAGCATATTTCTGATCCTTGACCATTTTCAGGCAAACCCGATAGACCATATCCTGGTAACGGTCTACTAAAAGGGAAAAAGCATTAATTTGGCCGCTAATCACGGCATTGATGCATTCTAAGTCGTTCAGGGAACTCCCCCTCCCTTCTAGGGTGATATAGGACCAATTTCAACTGCCTATTTTATTTTCATTTCTGCGTTTATTTGAATAATTGCTCTCATAAAGGTTAGACGCTGAGAAAGAAACCTGCACTGCAAAAAAAACGAAAAAAGATTTTTGAAGACAGGAAACTGCTTAGAAAGAGTGTTTTCTCTCACTTATTGTATCTTCTCCGTCCTGCTTAGGTTTGATTCAGCAAACTTTCCAAAAATAAGAAAAGACTTTTTTCGTATAGTTTGTTGCTATTCGTAATATCTTAGAACACGTATAAAGACTAACTTCGTGGCATCTTTTCTTAAGGCTGTTTTCGCAAAGATTGCTGCTATTCGAATAGTCTTAGAACACACATAAAGATTGGCTTCGTGGGATCTTTTCCTAAAATTCGCAAGTGTATCCTTGCTCTATAATGACTTAAATGGATGAAAAAACAACAATGTTTAAGAAAAGAGCCTAAGTAAAAATACTTACTTGACGGAAATTTGTTATTAATATAAAGTTACTTACATAAAGTAATTGAGAATGTTTTGAGAAAGTAAGGCAAACTAATGAAAAAAGGTGAAACAGTATGAGTTTTCATAAAGCACCAGCTACATTTGTCAGCAAGGTTTCCTTGCTAGTAGAAGATTTGGAAAGATCATTATCTTTTTATAAAGAAAAAATAGGATTTCAGGTGCTGGAACAAACAGCAACAAAGGCTGTATTAACAGCAGATGGCAAGACGCCTCTTCTTTCAATTGAGCAGCCTGACAATTTGAAGACTGGAAGATTAAGGACGACCGGACTTTATCATTTTGCCCTTTTGCTTCCGAAAAGAGCAGATTTAGCCAATGTTCTGATGCATTTTCTTGAAACCGGGTATCCGCTGCAGGGTGCCTCTGATCACTTGGTGTCAGAAGCGCTCTATCTTGCTGATCCCGATGGAAACGGTATTGAAATTTACCGTGACCGTCCTTCTGATGAATGGGAATGGAATGGGGAGCAGGTTCATATGACAACCGAGCCGCTTCAGGCTGAAAATCTTTTAGCTGAACGGACTCCGGAAGGATGGCAGGGCTTACCTTCTGAAACAGTTATGGGCCACATCCATCTTCAAGTATCAAACCTTCATAATACAGAAACGTTTTATACAAAAGGTCTTGGATTTGATGTTGTTACGAAGTATGGTGCACAAGCGCTGTTTATTTCAACAGAACGCTATCACCATCACATCGGCTTGAATACTTGGAATAGCGCAGGGGCTGAAGCACCTGAGGAAAATAGTGCTGGTCTTAAATCGTATACTTTGCAGTTCCCGGATCATGAAGCGAGGGAGAAGGTCCTAAGAAAGCTAGCAGAAGCGGGAGCGAAGGTTTTTGAACAAGACGGAGTGCCTATGGTAAAGGATCCTTCAGGCATTACAATAGAGTTAGATGTTTAATAACACAACAGGCTGAAAAATGGCCTGTTTTTTTATATGCATTTTTAAGGGTTGACCCTTATAAGGAAACAGGATATAATTATCTCGAATTAAGAATATTTTATTTAAAGATATTTTCGGGCTTATATTAATTGAGGAGGCAATCGGGATGAAAAAAAGTTTAGGGATTCACCATATCACAGCAATTGTTGGGGATCCGCAGGAGAATATTAATTTCTATGCGGGAGTACTCGGTCTTCGTCTTGTCAAACAAACGGTTAATTTTGATGATCCGGGAACGTATCATTTGTACTTCGGAAATGAATCAGGGGGTCCTGGAACGATCATGACATTTTTCCCTTGGGAGCATGCTTATCAGGGGAGAATAGGCGCTGGGCAGGTTGGTTCTATTCCCTTTGCTGTGCCAGAAGGGGCTTTTTCATTTTGGAAGGAGCGACTGACAGCCAAAGAAATTCCTTTTACAATAGAAGTTCGATTTGGTGAAGAATCGATCCTTTTTGACGATCCGCATGGCCTTCATTTGGAAAAAATCGAAAGAGCTCACGGAGAAAATTCAGCATTAGAAATGGATGGAATTACAACAAAAACAGCCATTAAAGGATTTGCAGGTGCTGTGTTATTGTCGGCTGTCCCTCACCGTACAGCTCACTTGCTGGAAAACGTCATGGGTCTTGAAAACCTGGGCCAGGATGGAGATTATCTTCGCTTCAAAGCAGCGTCTGATATTGGAAACATAATTGATATTAAGCTCACACCTGTCGGAAGAAGCATGATGGGTACCGGCACGGTTCATCATATTGCATGGAGAGCTCTTGATGATGCTGATATGGATAGCTGGAAGGGACACATTGATTCAACTGGCTTTCAATCAACAGCAGTGCTTGACCGGAATTATTTTAAATCCATTTACTTCCGTGAGGAAGGCGGAATTTTATTTGAAATTGCAACAGATCCTCCAGGATTTACAGCAGATGAGCCAATCGATGCACTTGGTGAAAAACTGATGCTTCCTGAATGGCTCGAGGAAAAACGAACTGAGATTGAAAACGTGCTGAAACCAATTACAATTCATCCTAATGACAGGGGGCAATAATGATGAAACATCATTTTCAAAAAGGGACAGATTTAACAAAACCAGTTATCTTGCTATTGCATGGAACAGGCGGGAATGAACATTCCATGCTATCCATTGCAGAAATGATTGACCCGGAGGCTTCGGTTTTAAGCGTAAGGGGTAATGTACTGGAGAATGGAATGCCCCGTTTCTTTAAAAGGATTGCGGAGGGTGTATTTGACCTGGAAGACTTATATGAAAGAACTGCTGAATTGAAGCAATTTCTTGAAGAAGCTGCAGAAACCTACAGCTTTGACCGCAATAATATCGTGGCAGCAGGGTATTCCAATGGAGCCAACATAGCTGCAAGCCTTCTCTTCCAATTCGAAAGAGAGCTAAAAGGTGCCATTTTATTCCATCCGATGGTTCCGAGAAGAGATCTCGAGCTTCCTTTAATGAAGGGACTGCAGGTTTTTATTGGAGCTGGTACTAACGATCCGCTTTGTGCGCCTGAAGAAACAGAAGAGCTGCATCGGATGCTTGAGAGCCAAGGGGCAGAAGTTACAGTTCAATGGGAATCATTCGGCCATCAGCTGACCGTTCAGGAAGTAGAGGGAGCTGCCAATTGGTATAAAAAGATAATTGGAGGGTGAGACCTAATGAAATCAATCGATCCAGCTGATCTGGCTATGAAAGAGAATTATAAAATCCTGACAGGAACCATTGTGCCGAGGCCGATTGCATTCGTCACATCAGTGGCTGAGGACGCAACGTTAAATGGGGCTCCGTTCAGTTATTTCAATATTGTTTCTGCTGACCCGCCAATGATCTCCATTGCCGTTCAGCGCAATCCTTCGACTGGCAAAATGAAGGATACTTCACGAAATGCAGCCGCAAAGGGAGAATTCGTTGTTCATATTACAGATGAAGATAACGTTGAAAAGGC
The DNA here is from genome assembly GCF_049220665.1 of Chryseobacillus diguaensis. NCBI lineage: Bacteria > Bacillati > Bacillota > Bacilli > Caryophanales > Bacillaceae > Chryseobacillus > Chryseobacillus diguaensis. The sequence continues at coordinate 90,934 of NZ_JBMKNV010000004.1, read as the reverse complement.
GAATGAAACATCTGCCAGTGTTGCAGCTGATGTCAGTGAAGTTGAAATGACTGGACTTAAAACAGTGAGCAGCACAAAGGTTTCTATTCCTGCTCTGCAAAATGCAAAGGTGCGGTTTGAATGCAAGGTCGAAAAGATTGTTCCACTCGGCGGAACAGAAGAAAACCCAAGCTGTGATCTATTGATTGGAAGGATTGTTCATTATCATCTGGATGAAAAGGTTTATCGGGATAATGGTCATTCCGATTACCGAAAATTAAAGCCTGTCAGCCGTTTGGCAGGTAATGATTATGCGAAGCTTGGTGAGCTGTTTTCTTTGGAAAGACCTAAATAATAGGATATAAAAACCGATTTGGATGAAATGCCAAATCGGTTTTTTCGATCCAGTTAACTGAAAACAACAGTTTTATTCTCATGCACAATGACACGGTCTTCCAAATGCCATTTCACAGCCCGGGCAAGCACGCTGCGTTCAATCGAGCGGCCAATTCGCTTCAGCTCATCCACATTGGCGTGATGGGTAACGCGTTCAATGCCCTGTTCAATAATCGGACCTTCGTCCAGATCATTCGTAACATAGTGCGAGGTAGCGCCGATCAGCTTCACACCCCGTTCGAACGCTCTTTCGTATGGTCTCGCCCCAACGAATGCAGGCAGGAACGAGTGGTGGATGTTAATGATTTGATCTGGATGGGAGGAAACGAAATTCGGCGTTAAAATTTGCATATAACGGGCTAAAATAATGAGATCGATTCCATGCTGCTTCAAAAGGGAAAGCTGTCTTTCCTCCGCTTCTTTTCTTACTTCTTTTGAGGCTGGAATATGGTGAAAAGGAATTCCAAGTGATTCTGCTATTTCTCTGCAATCATTATGATTGCTGATCACAAGGGCGATATCCGTCATGATCTCGCCGCTTTGCCAAGCCCACAAAATTTCATGCAGGCAGTGGGGTTCTTTAGACACAAAGATAGCTGTCTTCTTCAGTTCGGTCACGCTGTTTAATTGCCATTCCATCGAAAGCCTTTCAGCGATGGCTGTAAAATCTTTGTGAAGATTCGGAAGTTTTTCCTTGAGCCGCGGGCAATCAAATTCAATGCGCAGCGTAAAGGTACCGCCTGCTGGGTCCGTTGAATACTGGCCAGACTCCATAATGTTGGCTCCATGTTCAAATAAAAAGCGGGAAACAGCTGCTACAATTCCCGGCTGGTCGGGACATTTTATCAGCAATCTCCCTCTGTTTATGTAGGTTTCCTGAAATTTCTGAAGCATTGCTGAATGTAATGGTGGCATAAATGGTATCTCTCCCAGAGAATTTTGTTTATCATTATGGCTTAGTCCCATGTATTATGCAATGGTCAAATGACACGGATTTTTCTCATTATGCGAGTACATCCTGCCATTCCTGATGCCTTTCAAAGAGAGCCCTCGCATAGGAGCATTCTGGAATAATCTTTTTCTTTTCTTTTCGGGCATACTCAACAACACGTTTTACAAGCTTTTCTCCAATGCCTTTTCCTCTTAATTTTTCGGAAACATACGTATGCTCAATAATAAGCTGGTTTTGGCCGCTCTTAGAAAAAACAATTTCTGCTGCAGCTTCTCCCTGATCTTCTATATAAAAGCGATCTGTGTCTTCTTTTATTTCATAATTCATTATTCGATCTTCCTTCCATATTTTTTTGTGGGTACCATCACAAAGGGGCTTGTGCTTTGACTTACCGCAGCGGCAGAGGGTATAGTGGTTATCGGTAACGAGCTGATCCGACGTATTCTGGTCATCCTCAAGGACTATATTGCCTCTGAACTGAAGAGGGCCTAAATGCTCCACAATCACTTCAGGTTCTGTGAACCACTCATGAGTCCATTCTTCATGCCTTGTATAAGTCAGTGCTCCTGAAGGGCATTTTTTTATTATGCTGATCACTTCCTCGGGTTTATTCGTCCCATCAGGCTTAATCCATGGAAGAGTTCCCGGCTCGAATACATTTTTCAAATGACACGCTCCGAAGCTTGAACAAATATACCGGTTATCATGAACGGTTATTTGTTTTCCTTTATAATCCTTCGTTCCATGCTTTTGTTCTTCTTCCCGCATGTCTTGAAAATGGGTTTTAACATGTGAACCGTCACAATAAGGTTTTTTGTTCGAGTTTCCGCATCGGCATAAGGCAATAGGTGATTTAGAGGACAAAACAGCGCCTTGATCATTTTTCAGCAATGCACCTTCCACAATGGCAGGACCATTCTTCTGTATTTTAACCTTACTCATACTTATTTGCCCCCATCCTTGTAATTTCCCTTTGTACTTTTTCTAAACTAGAATACAGCTTATAATAAAACTATTCCTATGAAACAAGAACATTCAGTCAATTTGAAAGGATGGAGCGAAAATGAAACTTGATCACATTGTTCATTTTATTCATGAAAATCCTTCCAGGGCAGCTAACTTATTTCAGCTCCTCGGATTTCATTCTGTTAAGGGCGGCCAGCATGAACAGTGGGGAACGGCCAACAGCCTCTCTTATTTCGATTTAACTTATTTAGAATTTCTTGCTATTGAAGATGCTGAAAAAGCAGCACAATCTGAAAATCCCCTTGTTAGGCTCTGTTTGAACAGAGCTTCTAAAAAGGGAGGAATCTGCCAAATGGCTTTTCGGACAGAGAACATAGAAAAGCTGGCAGAATACTTGCAAGAACAGGGATTTCATATACAAGGACTGTTTCCAGGGAGCCGGAAGAGAGCGGATGGGAAACGAGTAGAATGGAAAATGCTTTTTGCGGAAAATCCCGAGGCAGAGGGACAGCTTCCTTTTTTCATTCAATGGGAGCAGACGGATGAGGAAAGAAGAATCGATTTAATCGAGACAGGGGCTATACTTGAGCATAGCAATGGTGTGTCAAGAATGATAGAGGCAGGCTATGTGACGGAAGATCCTGCTGGATTGCTTAAAAAGTGGCAGCGATGGTATGGGCTTGAAAAAGTTAAACATGAGAATAAACTGTATGCAGGTGATCAAATGATTGCATTTATCAAACCATCTGAAATGGAAGAAGCGGAAAAAGCATTTCAGGAAAATGGAGCAGGACCATTTTATGTGTCCTTTTCAGAAAAAGACAGGAAGCTTCCGAAAGAGTTTTTGGAGGGGGTGTATTTCTTTTAGCGGGCTGTGCAGCGTCATCGCTTTGGATAGATTTCCGGTGGATTCAGATAGATTAATGGTTTGGTTGGATAGATTTCTGCTGGTTTTGGATAGATTATTGCTTCATTTGGATAGATTTCCATTGTGTGGAAAGATTTTCGCTGAATTACGATAGATTTTATCTAAAAAAAGGATAGATTCCTGCCGGATTGAGATAGAATAGCTATTCACTTTTCATAAACGGTACAAAAAAGGCAATCTCTTCACAGCTGCTGAAGAGAGATGCCGTTTGAAAGTTCATCATCAATAAAATGAATTGTTTCCTGAAAAATGAGATCCTGATCTAAATCCATTGTTGCGACGTGATAGGAATGGTGAAGGCATATATATTTCTTCATGCTGGATGAGACGGAATGGAATATTTCTTCAGAGCAGACCGGCGGAACGACATGATCCTCGACAGAATGAAACAGCAAAACGGGACAGGTGACCGATTTTAAAATAGATTTCGTTTTTTTCATTAGTTGCTGAAGCTGGTGGATTCCCTTCAATGGGACTTCTTTATAAGCGATTTCCTCGACGTTTTCACGCTTAATATCCGGTTTTCCTTCATAAAGGAAGCGCGGGCTGACCTCATTTTGATAGGGCTCATAACAAGGGACACAAAGAGCTGTATTGATGAGAATGATTCCGTCAACATGATTTTTGCTTGCAAGCTGAAGAGTAAGGGCGCCGCCCATTGACTGTCCGGCAGCATAAACCTTGCTGCACACCTTTTTCAGCCTGCGGCAGCCTTCTTCCAGGTTCTGAATCCAATCGGTATAAGTGCATTCCTCCATATCAAAAGGAGATGTCCCGTGGCCGTTCAATCTCGGGGCATAAACGGTGTAGCCTACATGTGCGAATTTGCGGCACAGATCTTCTACACTTTGCGGGGTGCCGTTAAATCCGTGGCATAGCAAGATTCCTTTTTCTCCGCCGCGGATAAAAATAGCCTCTGCACCTGGTATAACAGCAGGTTTTTGATTCATCGTTCCGCCTCCTTATGTCTGACTCAATCTATGATTCTATTCGTTTATCGAAAGTTTGAGGGATGTATGTTACAATTATTTAATAAATCCAATGTGTTTACTTGGTTTTAATATCATAACATTCACGGAAAATAATCGTCAATAACATTTGTTTTTTTATGGAATCCTTCATAGAAGGCTGAAAAAGATCAACGGAGGGATTAAAATGGGAAAATACAGTTATCTTTTACATTTGCAATGTCCAAAATGCCAGAAAACCTATTCAGCAGAAACCGAACAGCATTTATGCAAATGCGGATCACCGCTTCTTGCAAAATATGATTTGGAACTGTTGAAGTCAGAGCTGGAACGGGATGAGCTGAAAAATCGCCCGGAAAATCTTTGGCGTTATCATGAGCTTTTGCCTGTTAAAGAGAAGTCAAATGTTGTCTCAATGGGAGAAGGATATAGTCCTTTGCTGAAAACACCATCCTTAGGCCGGAAAATTGGCGTGGACGAGCTATATATAAAGGATGAGGGTCTTGTGCCGACAGGTTCCTTTAAAGCAAGGGGAGCAGCTGTCGGAGTTTCAAAGGCTAAAGAACTCGGCATTAAGCAGCTTGCCATGCCGACGAACGGCAATGCAGGTGCAGCCTGGTCTTTATATGCTGCCCGTGCAGGAATGGAATCGTATATTCTTATGCCTGTTGATGCACCGGTCGTAACAAGAAAAGAAACAGCAATTTCAGGTGCACATCTGTACCTTGTTAATGGTTTAATCAGTGATGCAGGCAAAATTGTTGCTTCACTTGTACAGGAGCATGGCTTTTACGATGCATCTACCTTGAAGGAGCCTTACCGTATTGAAGGCAAGAAAACGATGGGATATGAAATTGCAGAACAATTCAACTGGGAGGTTCCTGATGTCATTCTTTACCCGACTGGCGGTGGAGTTGGCATTATCGGAATCTACAAAGCTTTGAAAGAGCTGCAGGAGCTTGGCTGGATAAAAGAGGAAAAGCTTCCGAGACTGGTAGCCGTTCAAGCTGAGAACTGTGCTCCGATTGTAAAAGCGTGGGAAGAGGGCAAGAGTGAATCAGAGTTTTGGGAGAATTCCACTACGATAGCGTTTGGTATTAATGTTCCAAAAGCAATTGGAGATTTCCTTGTTTTGGAGGCGATGTATAAGACAGATGGCTGCGGTGTAACTGTATCGGAGGAAGAAATCCAAAAAGCCCAGAAGCTGACTGCAGAGCATGAAGGTCTGTTTATTTGCCCAGAAGGTGCAGCTGTAGTGTCAGCTGCTAAGGATCTAAAGGAAAAAGGCTGGATTAAGGATGGAGAAAAAGTGGTTTGCCTGAACACAGGCCAAGGCATTAAATATGCGGACAGCATTGAGGTGGATGTTCCGGTGCTTGAGCCGGGATCCAAACTTACGATTTAACTGCTGAAAGGTATAAATATATTAATCCACATAAAAGGGGCTGATCCAAAAGGACATCCTTTTGGTTTCAGCCCCTCATTAATGATTGATTAATCTTCAAGAATTTTATACATCAGCCGATGCATACCAATAGGTTTAATCTCAAATAATTCCCCAATCGCAAAGCAGCCCAGTTTCTCATAGTATCCAGATACTGATTCTCTGGCATTGCACCACCATGTACTTACATTTCTGCTTTTTAATATGCTTTCTGCATAGAATAATACAGAACTTCCTGCTTTTCTGTTTCTGTAACCAGGCATTGTAGCCATTCCTCTTAAGCGGTAATGGTTTTCTCCCGGAACATCAGGATGCTGTTCCTTCGAAAAGGAAGCAATGCTGATCAGCTTTTGTTCCACATAGGCTCCTGCATGAAAGCTGTCTGGATGGTCATTGAACTCGTATTTGCATTCTTCGATCGTTTGATTCGGCCTTAAAATTCTTTGCCGTATCTCAAAGGTTTTTTCGGGATCAATCTGCTTGATTTCCAGCATTTGAATTCTCCTCTCCAAATCGTCCTGTCTAGATGGGTAGTTCTTTTTACTTATGCTGAAGGCAGATTGCCATATAGAATATTCATCCTTTGTTAAGTTGTCTTAGTAATGGATGGATTATTTATAAGGGGCTTTGCGGGCGCTCTCTCTTTTCCCCCCGAGAATCTGTCTTCGTAATGATCGAACAGTAAAAATTTCTTTGTTACCATTCGATAGCCTTTTCGAGACGTTTGTAAACATGATAATGGTTATTCCTGCATAATTTCTCAATAAGAATCCTTTATACCTGAGTATATTGTCTTATTTAAAGAGTACGCATCGAACTTTCAGAGAATAGCATTTCACAGTAAATTGTGGTATAGTTCTTAGGATTCTAACAAAGTACGAAGAGGTTTAATTTATGAATATAAAACATGAAATAGATAAGCGAAAAACGTTTGCGATTATCTCGCATCCGGATGCAGGGAAAACCACATTGACAGAAAAGCTGCTTCTTTTTGGTAATGTGATTCGCTCTGCAGGTACTGTTAAAGGAAAAAAATCAGGAAAATTTGCTGCTTCTGACTGGATGGAAATCGAGAAAAAGAGGGGAATCTCCGTCACTTCCAGTGTAATGAGTTTTCCTTACCTTGATTTTCAGGTTAATATTTTGGACACACCGGGACATGAAGATTTCAGTGAAGACACCTACAGAACGCTAACCGCTGTAGATAGTGTTGTCATGATCATCGATTCTACAAAAGGTGTAGAGCCTCAAACGATTAAACTGTTTAAGGTTTGCCGTATGAGAGGTATTCCGATTTTCACTTTCATGAATAAGATGGACCGCGAAGGACGCGATCCTTTAGAACTGCTGTCAGAAATTGAAGAGGTTCTTGGTATTGAATCTTATCCGATGAATTGGCCTGTAGGCATGGGGAAACGGTTCCTCGGAATTCAGGACCGTCATGGCAAGAAGTTTGTCCGTTTCAGAGGGGATGAACAGGAGGAATTTATTCCGCTTATTGACCTCGCCTCAAAGGATGAGTACAAGGACATCAGAGAGCATCCGACTTACATTGATACGCTTGATGAGCTTGCCCTTGTTGAAGAAGCTGGAAACGAATTTGATGCAGAAAGGGTAAGATCCGGAGAATTGACACCTGTATTCTTTGGAAGTGCCTTATCCAATTTTGGTGTAAAAACCTTTTTTGATACGTTTCTTCAATTTGCTGCTTCTCCTCAGCCGAGAAGAACAAATGAAGGCGTTATTGCACCGGAAACGCCGGAGTTTTCCGGATATATCTTTAAAATACAGGCTAATATGAATCCTGCCCACCGGGACAGAATTGCTTTTCTTCGTGTTTGTTCTGGAGAATTTGAGCGCGGGATGAGCGTTACACTGACACGTTCCAACAAAGTCATTAAACTGACCCAATCCCAGTCCTTTATGGCCGGAGAGCGGGAAACGGTGGAGAAGGCTTACCCGGGTGACATCATCGGAATTTACGATCCGAATATTTACCAAATTGGAGATACGCTTGTATCCGGAAAGGATCGCTTTCAATATGATGAGCTGCCGCAGTTCCCGCCGGAAATGTTTAAAAAGGTACGCGCGAAAAACGTCATGAAGTCGAAACAGTTCAGAAAAGGGATCGACCAGCTTGTGCAGGAAGGCGCGATCCAGCTGTTCCGCCAGGATTCGACCGATGACATTATTCTTGGTGCAGTAGGACAGCTTCAGTTTGAAGTGTTTGAGCACAGAATGAATGCAGAGTACAATGTAGATGTTGAATTCATTACTCTCGGCGACAGAATTGCCCGATGGATTAATGGAGACAAAGTGGAAAAACGATTCTTTGACTCAAGAAGCATGCTTGTAAAAGATCGTTATGGCCAGTATGCAGTCCTCTTTGAAAATGACTTTACTTACCGCTATTTCAAGGAAAATCATAAAGAAGTGGATCTTATTGATTTGCTCGAAACGAATGATTATTCCGTTCAATAAAAGGAAGCTCTTTGCAGTGATGCAAAGGGCTTCTTGCTATATTAAATCATAACGCTGATTTGCTCTCTTAATGCTCTGATTCGTTCTGTAAACTCTGGAATCTCTTCTTCCTGCTTCCGGAGAAGCAAGAGGAGGGCCTCTAAAAGGACCTTTTGAGGTTCTTTTTTTAATATTTCCTGCTCTATGCTTTCAAGAGTTTGGATAAAACGAACATGGTCTAAGGCTGATACTTCTTTGCCAAGGCTGTCCAGTTCTTTCAAAATTTCTTCTTTCACTTGAATTTCCTTCTTGCTGCGATACTCAAGCAATTCCTTAACAAGCTCTTTTTTCAATAAAGGTGCATCTTCCGGATCAAAGCTTGCAACAATTGCGTCCATTCTTTTCATAATGTATGGGATAATGGCTTCTACATCAATTTCCCTTTCCTCAATCAGCAGGAGAAACATATATTCTTTCATTATTCCTGTCAGCATTGATACACAATCATACACATACTTTTTAGGCAATTCAGGATAAACCTTTTTTATTTTTTTCGCATACCACAGAAGTGATTCCGAGCGGGTTTTTAAAAGAAATTCATCAAGCTGCTCACTTATATTCATTTTGTATTCACTTAACAGAATATGAATGAACTCCTTGTGGCTGATTAAATCATGCAATTGCAAAGAAAGCTGTTCGATAAACTTTTCGCGGGGAGAAAGACTCTCTATATGTTCAAGCCTGCTGATTTTATCAAACAGTAAAGAATAATAGCTCCTAAAGGCAGAAACAATAAGATCCTCTTTTGATTTGAAATAGGTGTAAAAGGATCCTTTAGAAATTCCGCATTGCTCGGCTATTTCCTGAATCGAGGCAGCATGATAGCCTTTTTGAGCAAACAGTTTTACTGCTTCATCAATAATCAGTTTCTTTTTTTGATTCATGCTGGACACCTCTGGCAATATGTCATTCACTTCAAAATAATTTTCTGGTCATAATTGGATGACTAATCAGTCAATATTCATAAGTATATCCAAAAAAAGAACAAGTGAAAAGAATTAAGATGCAGCCCTAGTGCTTTTTACGATTTCACAAAATGTTAACATCCTTCTAGTTGAATAAATGGAAATTTTTCATTATAGTTTGAATAATGACCAAATGGTCATTTTATATTTGAACAGGAGGTCAGTATGAATAAAATTATTGGTTTTTCCCTAACAAATAAGCTCGCTGTATGGTTAATCACAATCATCATTACGGCAGCAGGGCTTTATTCAGGATTACATATGAAGATGGAAACTTTGCCGAGCATCAATTCACCTGTGGTATCAATTACAACTGTTTATCCGGGTGCTGCCCCTCAGGATGTACTTGATAAAGTATCAAAGCCAATAGAACAAAAGGTAAGCAATCTTCCTGGTGTTGACACAGTCAGCTCCACCTCTTTTGCCAATGCCTCAAGTATTCAGATTGAATACAGTTTTGACAAGAATATGGACAAAGCCGAACAGGAAGTTAAAGATGCACTAGGCACTTTAACTTTTCCTGATGGCGTGCAGGATAGCAAGGTTTCACGCTTAAGCTTTGATGCTTTTCCGGTTATGTCCATGAGCCTTTCTTATAACGGGAAAAATCTTGAGCAGCTTACCAAGCTGACAAACGATGAAATACTGCCTAAATTAGAGGGAATTGAAGGTGTTTCAACAGTAGGATTATCCGGCCAGCAGGTCGAAAAAGCGACCTTAACTTTCAATGATAAAAAAATGAAGAAGCTTGGCCTGCAGCAGGAAACAGTCGAAAATATTATAAAAGGCTCAAATGTAAATGTACCGCTCGGTTTATATAACTTTTCCGATAAGCAAAAAGCCCTTGTGATTGACGGGAAAACAGCAAACGTAAAAGATTTTGAAAATCTAAGAATTCCTGTTACACCTTCTGCAGGCCAAAGTTCTGGCCAAGGCATGCAGGGTGGGCAGTCTTCTTCTCAAGGTCAAGGACAGGGACAGCAGGGCAGTGCCGGAATGGCAAGCGGAACCCGGGGTGCAGCGAACGGTCAGAAAGCACCTGGACAAACAGCACCAGCCCAAAGCGGACAGGTTCAGCAGGCACAGGCCGCTCAGCCAGCTGAAATTCCTACTGTTAAGCTTTCTGACATTGCCACTATTAAAGTGGAAGGAAAAGCGGATTCCATTTCCAGAACAAATGGCAAGGAATCCATCGGCATTCAAGTAACAAAATCAACGGATGCCAATACAGTTGATGTAGTAAATGCTGTAAAGAAAGAAATGAAAAATTACGAAAAGCAATATGACGGTCTAACGTTTAATACGATTTTTGATCAAGGGCAGCCGATTGAAGATGCGGTTCACACAATGCTGAACAAAGCGATTGTGGGAGCTATTTTCGCCGTGCTGATTATCCTTCTGTTCCTTAGAAGCTTTAAGTCAACGATCATTTCCGTTGTATCCATTCCGCTGTCACTTCTGATTGCTGTTCTATTGCTGAATCAGATGGATATCTCGCTGAACATAATGACACTTGGGGCAATGACAGTTGCAATTGGACGTGTAGTAGATGATTCTATTGTTGTAATTGAAAACATCTATAGAAGGATGTCTTTAACAAATGAGAGATTGAAAGGCAGAGAGCTCATCCAAGCAGCAACAAGGGAAATGTTTATGCCGATTATGTCCTCAACAATCGTTACGATTGCGGTATTTTTACCGCTTGGGCTTGTAAAAGGTCCTGTTGGGGAATTGTTCCTTCCATTTGCGTTAACAATCGTATTTGCATTGCTCGCATCTCTTCTTGTGGCAATTACAGTCGTACCCGCAATGGCAGGTTCTCTCTTTAAAAAAGGATTAAAAGTAAGCCATGATGAAGACAAGCCTGGAAAATTAGCACAAGGATACAAAAATATCCTTAACTGGTCACTGAACCATAAGCTGATTACTTTTTTGATTGCAGTGGCTCTTCTTGCAGGAAGCTTGTTCCTGGTTCCTCAGATCGGCGTCAGCTTTATCCCATCAGAAAAGCAAAAAATGATTATTGCCACATACAGCCCGGCCCCTGGTGAAAAAGAAGATGATGTAGAAAAGCTGGCAGGCAAAACTGAAAAGTACTTTATGGATAAAAAAGCGGTTAAAACAGTCCAGTTTTCTGTTGGCGGTGAAAACCCGATGAAACCGGGTGCCAGCAATGAAGCTTTGTTCTTTGTGAATTATCAAGATAATACGAAGAACTTCGAAGCAGAAAAAGATAAGGTATTAAAAGAATTAAACAATCAGTCAAGCGGCGGGGAGTGGAGCTATCAGGATGTCAGCTCCAGCGGTTCCAGCAATCAGACAACATTAAATGTTTATGGAGAAAGCCTGACTGACATTAAGCCGGTAGTTGATAAAATTGAAGGCATTATGAAGGATCAAAAGAATCTGACCAATGTCGCCAGCAACATTTCTGAAGCCTATGATCAGTACACACTTGTACCGAATCAGGCAAAATTAAGCAAACTGGGTCTGACAGCAGGGCAAATAGGCATGGAATTGTCCAATACAGGCCAGCAGTCTGCGCTGACAACAATTAAAAAGGACGGCCAGGATGTTGAGGTATCCGTCGAAATGAAAAAGAATGAATTCTCAACGCTCGATGATTTGAAAAACCGTAAAATCGAAACACCCCTTGGCCGTGAAGTGGCATTAAAAGATGTCATGGATATTAAAACAGGAAAATCACCGGATACCATCAATACAAAGGATGGAAAAATCCATGCTGAAGTATCAGCCGATATTAAAACCGATGATGTCGGAAAAGTATCTTCAGACCTTCAGAAAAAAGTGAAGGAATTAAAGCTTCCAAGCGGCGTAACGGTTGATACTGGCGGAGTAACACAGCAAATTAACGATTCCTTTTCACAGCTTGGCCTGGCTATGCTCGCTGCCATTGCGATCGTTTATTTGATTCTTGTCATTACGTTTGGCGGGGGTCTTGCACCGTTTGCCATCCTATTCTCGCTGCCGTTCAGTATTATCGGCGGATTAATAGGACTGCTGATTGCCAAGGAAACCATCAGTATTTCCGCTTTAATCGGAGCATTGATGCTGATCGGTATTGTTGTTACCAACGCGATCGTGCTGATAGACAGAGTTATTCATAAGCAAAGAGAAGGTCTTGATGTTCGTCATGCACTGCTTGAGGCAGGCACAACAAGACTCCGTCCAATTCTGATGACAGCCATTGCAACAGTAGGAGCCCTTATCCCGCTTGCAATCGGAAAAGAAGGAGGAGGCCTCATTTCAAGAGGACTCGGAATTACCGTTATCGGCGGATTAACAAGCTCCACTTTGCTTACGCTAGTCATTGTCCCGGTTGTATATGAGTTTCTTTCAAAGCTTGGACGAAAAGACAAAAAGAGAAAAATAGCAGAAGAAAAATAATGTTATAGAAGACCGGCTCCCTTTGGAGGAGACCGGTCTTTTTGTTTTTTATATGGCTCATTTCTTAAACATTGTTTTTTATTCTAAATAAGTCATTTTAGAACATAGTACAACTGCTTATTTTAAGAAAAAATGCCCCGAACCTAATGATTATTATGTTTGTTTTTAAATCCTTATAAATGGCATATGTCATTTGTATAAAACTTTTTGAAAGTTCTCCTAATTTAGATAAAAAGCAACTAAGATAAAGTAAAGAGTCTGAAGAGAAGGAAAAGAGGAGTGACGTAAAATGCGTTCCATCGAACAGGGAAAAACGCTATCTTATAGGCCAGGAGGCTGGTATTTAGGCGAAAAGCCGACGGATTTGGATCCTGAAAAACCTCCGATCGTTTTTGTTCATGGATTTCATAATTCTTCATTTGAATGGTGGAAAGAAAACGACATGTATGACCTGGCATTTGAAAATGGCTATCAAACTGCTTTTGCAGAATTATTTCCTGCTGAAAGCAATTGGGTAAATGGAAAACTGCTTTCAAAGCAGCTCAGAGCCATATCAAAATATTTTGGCCAAAAGGTGATGGTTGTTGCTCACAGCAAAGGCGGAGTAGATACACAAACCGCAGCCGTTTATTACGGAGCGTATAAATATATTGCAAATTTGATAACCTTGTCCCCCCCATTTTACGGATCGCAGTTGGCGGATTTGGCATACAGCGGCTGGACAGACTGGCTGTCCGAATTTATTGATACAAGAAATGGAGCCATTTATTCACTCCAAACAGGGAATATGGCAAATTTCAGAAAACAGACAGATCAATCAACCAACACCTTGAAGAATCAAATCTTAACTCTCGCAGGCAATGAGTGGGGCACTTTTGGAACATCAACATTCTGGGGAGGCATTTTCTTATCACAATTCGGTGATAATGACGGAGCCGTAACGGTGAAAAGCACCCGCTTGCCATATAGTAATGAAATTAAAACTGGTCCCTGGGACCATTTCACCATTAAGCAAGGCAGTTCAACCTTTCATTTGTTTGAGCCATATTTATCAGAGAATAAAAAAATCGGCAGAAAAACCTCAATTGAAACGTATGAAAATCAGTCAGAAGCAGCTCATTATTTTAAAGGAGGAAAGTTTGAAGGAGTAACAGAACACATCCTTCATGTCGAGAACGGCGTTAGAAAATTGCATACTGACTGGCTGAGCAGCAGCAAACAAATTGAAATCAAACTAATCAGCCCGTCTGGAATATCCTATGATCCTTCATCTGTTGCACGTGATCACCAATTTTTTAAAGATGCCTTCCATCATTTTTTTGTCATAGACCTCCCTGAACAGGGAGAGTGGAGAGTTGAAGCGAAAAGTGAAAAAGAATCTGCTTTTTTGCTGAATGTTCATTTTGACAGTGATCTGAATCGGAAAATTAACCCGGAGCGCTTTTATAGCGAGCGTCTTTTTGTGCTTGCTTCAGAAAGAGCGGGGGAAAATATAAAAATGAAGGCACACATTAGCCATTACCATAAAGGAAAGCTGAAAAAAACGATTCAGCTAGAATATGGGAAATTGGATGTCAGTCAAGAGTACCCCCTTAAAAAGAAAGGGTATTACATCATTTCTATAGATCTATTTGGTACAACCGAACAGGGAGAAGCTTTTCAGCGCTCCATTCTGCATACGGCCTATGTGGATCAGAAGGCAATAAAAAAGAGGTAATAAAATGTAAACCCAGCAATAAACCAATTTTAGGTGAGGAGAGGATGGAGATTCCACAAACTGTAAAATTGCCGAGTAAGAGACTATAAGAGATAAAAAAGGAGGGTGTCCCAAATGCAACCGTTTTTTGGGACACCCTCGCTCTCGTGGTGACATTTTAAATAAAGGCTCAAAGCCTTAGCTGCTTTTCTTGTTAAATTTTCTAAATGAACAAAAATCCCTCCTTAATGTTTTTTGAATGGGATTTAGGTGAAATAAAGTAATAGAGAAATTTTTCGGGAGGTAATGCATAGTGACGATAAAAGCTTGTTTATTTGATGCATACGGAACGCTGTTCGATGTTTATTCCGTTAAACAAAAATGTGAAGACATGTACCCGGAAAAAGGGGAGCAGATCAGTTTGGACTGGAGAGAAAAGCAGCTTGAGTATGCTTTCTTAAGGCAAATTCTTCAGAAATACGAACCATTTGATCAAATTACCGAAAGAGCATTGCGGGCAGCCCTTGATCTTCATCAACCGGACTATCAAGAAGAAGATGTGAAAAAATTGACTGCTGCTTATGAGGAACTCACGCCATATGAAGAAACAAAACAAGTGCTTTCAGACCTCGATGTGGATCAGGTTTTCATTTATTCTAACGGAACGTCTGGAATGCTTGAACCGCTGTTAAAAAATAATGGCATGGAAAGTCTGATCGGAATAATCAGTGCAGATGAGGCGAAACAGTACAAGCCGGCTCCTGCAGCTTATCAATACGCTCTCGAAAAGCTTGGGCTGAACAAGAAAGAAGTGCTGTTCGTTTCCTCCAACCAATGGGATATTGCGGGTGCTTCAAGCTTTGGTTTTCAAACGGCATGGATTAACCGCAAAGAAGAACCGGTTTCACAGCTTGGTTTCGAACCTGACAAAATATGCAGCGATCTTAATGGATTGCTCTAATAACAGAAAACTCCTGCCATGAAAAATACGGCGGAAGTTTTTTGCTTGGGCAGGGGATGTATCTTTCGGGAAAATCTGAACACCTGAACAGGTTGTGGATACAGCAATGGACGCATTAAGCGAAGGGAAAAGCTATGTCATTGATGGAAAACAAAATCATCTGGCAGCTATGCTCCCAAGGTTCACTACCAGAACTTATATCACCAAATTTGTTTCCGGCTTCATGAAGAGAAAAGCAGCGAAGAAGTAGGGGTGTGGGTTTAGAACATGCATGACGATTAGATTCGCTGCATCTTTTCTAAAAATTCCCGGTTAAATTTTGCCTTACGTTCTAAATGAATGAAATAACAGCAAAATTAAGAAAACGCAAAGATAGTAGGACACAGACCAGAAAGAGATTATAATAGAAGAAGGAACATAAACAATCACCAAAAGAGGTGAAAATGATTGATTTGGAAAATGATTGTGTCACTGACAATGCCCTTTATTCTGGTTGTTCTTTTTACCCGCGTTACGTACAGCCATTACATTGGAACATTGCTGACAGTTGCCCTGCTGCTTGCATCCTACTATAAAGGGTATACACATACATGGGGAGTTGCCTTTTTTGATCTTGCATCCCTGATCGCAGGGTTTTTGTACGCGAGAAGAATGAAAACAAGGCTAAAAGCATAGAGTCAAGCCGGCATAAAGGCTTGGCTGTTTTTTATTCTCTAAGTCTTTAGTTTCCGCAATGGCAAGAACGGGCAAAATAAGATTATGAGGTTTTTAATTGAAAAAACCAACGATTATTGATTAAATAAATTGGGAAAATTTAATACGAACTATAGTTCGTATTTTTGGTATTTCAGCTTAATAGTGTGATAAAATGGAAACAAGATATTTGACCCGAAATGGAGGCTTGGGCGTGGAAGAACGATTTGAACTAGTCTCAAAATACAAACCTGAAGGGGACCAGCCGAAAGCGGTAAAGGCCCTTGTAGAAGGAATAAAGCAGGGCAAGAAGCATCAAACACTTCTTGGTGCAACAGGAACGGGGAAGACATTTACAGTTTCCAATGTTATTCAGGAAGTGAACAAGCCTACGCTCGTTATTGCCCATAATAAAACACTTGCAGGACAGCTTTACAGTGAGTTTAAAGATTTTTTTCCAAACAATGCTGTAGAGTACTTTGTCAGCTATTATGATTATTACCAGCCGGAGGCGTATGTGCCTTCTACAGATACATTTATTGAAAAGGATGCAAGCATCAATGATGAAATTGACAAGCTGCGCCATTCAGCGACTTCTTCGCTGTTCGAGCGGAAGGATGTTATTGTCATTGCCAGCGTTTCCTGCATCTACGGTTTAGGTTCACCTGAAGAATACAGGGATCTAGTGGTTTCCCTAAGAACAGGAATGGAAATGGAGCGCAATAAGCTGCTCCACCGTCTTGTTGATGTCCAGTATGCGAGAAATGATATGGACTTTAAGCGAGGGACCTTCCGGGTTAGAGGAGATGTAGTGGAAATTTTCCCAGCATCAAGAGATGAGCATTGTCTTCGAATTGAATTTTTCGGCGATGAAATAGACCGGATACGTGAAGTGGATGCATTAACAGGCGAAATTCTGGGAGAACGGGATCATGTTGCCATTTTCCCTGCCTCCCACTTCGTAACCCGGGAAGAAAAAATGAAAATTGCCATAGATAACATTGAAAAAGAGCTGGAAGAACAGCTTATTAAAATGCGCGAGGAAGGCAAGCTCCTTGAAGCTCAGCGGCTTGAGCAAAGAACAAGATATGATTTGGAAATGATGCGCGAGATGGGATTTTGTTCAGGCATTGAAAACTATTCCAGACATTTGACTCTCCGCCCTCCAGGCTCTACGCCATATACGCTGATTGATTATTTTCCGGATGATTTCATGATTGTTGTGGATGAGTCTCATGTTTCACTTCCACAGGTAAGAGGAATGTTCAACGGTGACCAGGCGAGGAAAAGGGTGCTTGTAGACCATGGCTTCAGGCTTCCTTCTGCAATGGATAACCGTCCGCTGCGTTTTGAGGAATTTGAACAGCATATGAAAAACATGATCTATGTATCTGCAACCCCAGGACCTTATGAAATGGAGCATACTCCTGAAATGATTGAGCAGATCATCCGTCCGACTGGACTGCTTGATCCGCCTATTGATGTCCGTCCGATTGAAGGCCAGATTGACGATTTGATCAATGAAATACAGGCAAGAGTGGAACGGAATGAGAGGGTGCTTATTACAACCCTTACGAAAAAAATGTCTGAAGATCTTACTGTTTATTTGAAGGAAATCGGTATTAAAGTGAATTACCTCCATTCCGAAATCAAAACACTGGAACGGATTGAAATTATCCGTGATTTGAGACTTGGAAAACATGATGTTCTTGTAGGAATCAACCTTTTAAGGGAAGGGCTAGATCTGCCTGAGGTTTCGCTTGTTGCAATACTCGATGCAGACAAGGAAGGTTTTCTCCGCTCTGAAAGATCGCTTATTCAAACGATCGGAAGGGCAGCCCGGAATGCGAACGGGCAGGTTATCATGTATGCCGATAAGATGACCAAGTCCATGGAGATTGCTATAAATGAAACAAAGCGCCGCCGGGAAATCCAGGAGGCTTACAATAAAGAACACGGAATCACGCCGACTACAATACAAAAAGAAATCCGCGATGTGATCCGGGCAACGATTGCTGCTGAGGAGACAGAGGAATACGAAACTACGCCGAAAAAGCTTCAAAAGATGACGAAGAAGGAACGCGAAAAAGTGATCGAAGGAATGGAGCAGGAAATGAAGGAAGCAGCAAAAGCGCTGAATTTCGAACGTGCTGCAGAATTAAGAGATTTACTATTAGAGCTGAAAGCGGAAGGATGAACAAACTATGTCTATTGAAAACATTATCGTGAAGGGAGCAAGGGCGAATAATCTGAAGAATATTGATGTAACCATCCCAAGAGACAAGCTGGTTGTTATGACTGGTTTGTCCGGCTCGGGAAAATCTTCCTTGGCGTTTGACACCATCTATGCGGAAGGCCAAAGAAGATACGTAGAATCTCTTTCAGCCTATGCAAGACAGTTTCTTGGCCAGATGGATAAGCCGGATGTCGATTCTATTGAAGGGCTTTCCCCTGCTATATCAATCGATCAGAAAACAACAAGCAAAAACCCTCGCTCAACTGTTGGAACGGTTACAGAAGTATATGATTATCTCCGTCTGCTTTTTGCACGTGTCGGGCGACCGACCTGTCCGAATCACGGGATTGAAATCACATCCCAGACAATCGAGCAAATGGTTGACCGCATTGTAGAGTATCCTGAAAGAACAAAGCTCCAGGTTCTTGCGCCAATTGTATCTGGCCGAAAAGGGACACATGCAAAGGTTTTGGAAGACATCAAAAAGCAAGGCTATGTACGTGTACGTGTAGACAATGAACTAATGGAGCTTGCTGATGAGATTGAATTGGAAAAAAACAAGAAGCATTCTATTGAGGTTGTTATTGACCGGATCGTTATTAAAGAGGGAGTGGAAGCACGCCTGAGCGATTCCTTGGAAACAGCGCTAAAGCTTGGATCCGGTAAAGTAGTGATTGATGTGATCGGGGAAGAGGAGCTTCTTTTCAGTGAGGATCATGCCTGTCCGATTTGCGGATTTTCAATCGGAGAACTGGAACCGAGAATGTTTTCCTTTAACAGTCCTTTTGGGGCTTGCCCTGAATGCGATGGACTTGGTTCGAAGCTTGAAGTAGATCTCGACCTGATTGTACCGAATAAGGAGTTAACGTTAAGGAAACATGCTATAGCTCCATGGGAGCCAACAAGCTCGCAGTATTATCCATCTCTTCTCGAGGCAGCCTGCAATCATTTCGGTATTGACATGGATGTTCCCGTGAAAGATCTGCCTAAAGGCCAGCTCGATAAAATTCTTTATGGCAGCAAGGGTGAAGATATCTATTTCCGCTATAAAAATGACTTTGGACAGGTTAGAGAGGGCTATGTTGAATTTGAAGGTGTAGTCGCTAATGTTGAAAGGCGCTTTAAGGAGACGAGCTCCGATTACATCCGCGAGCAAATGGAAAAATACATGGCTCAGCAGCCATGTCCTACCTGTAAAGGCCACCGCCTGAAACGAGAGTCCATGGCAGTTCTGATTAATGGGCGCCATATTGGTGAAACAACCGTTCTTGCTGTTCATGAAGCACTCGACTTTTTTGATCAGCTGGACTTGACCGAAAAAGAAGTCCAGATTGCACGCCTTATTTTAAGAGAAATTAGAGAGCGGCTCGGTTTTTTAAATAATGTGGGTTTGGATTATCTTACTTTGAGCAGGGCAGCAGGTACGTTATCCGGAGGCGAAGCACAGCGTATTCGTCTTGCCACCCAGATTGGTTCAAGACTGACAGGGGTTCTCTACATTCTGGATGAGCCTTCCATCGGACTTCATCAGCGTGACAATGACCGTCTCATTGATACACTGAAAAGCATGAGAAGCATAGGGAATACCCTCATCGTTGTTGAGCATGATGAAGATACGATGATGGCTGCTGACTATTTAATTGATATCGGCCCAGGGGCCGGGATTCATGGCGGAAATGTCATTTCAGCAGGAACGCCTGAACAAGTAATGAAGGATAAGTCCTCTCTCACAGGCCAGTATTTGTCAGGCAAGAAGTTTATTCCGCTTCCTTACGAAAGAAGGAAACCGGATGGCCGCTACATTGAAGTAAAAGGTGCAAAGGCCAACAACCTTAAAAATGTTTCAGTCAAGTTTCCGCTTGGCACGTTTACGGCCGTTACAGGCGTATCCGGATCAGGGAAAAGTACACTGGTAAATGAAATTCTCCATAAATCGCTTGCCCAAAGACTTCACAATGCGAAAAGCAAGCCGGTAGAACATAGAGAAATTAAAGGGATTGATCATTTGGATAAGGTAATTGATATCGATCAGTCTCCGATCGGAAGAACACCTCGTTCCAATCCGGCTACCTATACAAGTGTCTTTGATGATATCAGAGATGTTTTTGCATCCTCAAACGAGGCAAAGGTAAGAGGCTATAAAAAAGGACGTTTCAGCTTTAATGTAAAAGGCGGACGCTGCGAGGCCTGCCGGGGTGACGGAATCATTAAAATTGAAATGCATTTCCTCCCAGATGTATATGTGCCATGTGAAGTTTGTCACGGAAAACGATATAATCGCGAAACACTTGAAGTGAAATACAAAGGGAAAAACATTGCAGAAATTCTTGAAATGACGGTAGAAGATTCGCTCTCATTTTTCGAAAATATTCCTAAAATTAAACGCAAGCTTCAAACTATTTTTGATGTAGGTCTTGGCTATATCACACTTGGGCAGCCTGCAACTACTCTTTCTGGAGGAGAAGCACAGCGGGTTAAGCTTGCCTCTGAACTTCATCGCAGATCTACAGGCAGATCAATGTACATTCTGGACGAGCCGACAACAGGTCTTCATGTGGACGACATTTCAAGACTGTTGAAAGTCCTTCAAAGACTCGTGGAAAATGGCGACACCGTTCTTGTCATCGAGCATAATCTGGATGTCATAAAAGCTGCCGATTATCTAATTGATTTAGGACCTGAAGGAGGAAATGGCGGTGGAGAAATTCTGGCAACAGGCACACCGGAAGACATCGCTAAAGTAAAAGAATCCTACACTGGCCGCTATCTTAAACCGATTCTTGAGCGTGACCGCGATCGAATGGAAAAGTTGATACAAAATAAAGAAGCAGTAGCGAAGTAGTATGCTCCTTGAAGCCCTGAAATGGTGAGTCATTTCAGGGTCTTTTTATATGGCTGTTCAGAGAATGTTGCTATCCTATTGGTCTAGAACAAACATGAAGATAAGCTTCGTGGCATCTTTTCTTAAAATTCGCCGTTTTATTTCCGCTTTACATTCTCTTAAATGAATGGAAATTTATTCAGAATGAAACTCTTGTTTTTCTCATACGTATTATTGGTTAATCCCTTTGCAGTTAAGTTAATGGATCGATTATCGTTAATGTTGAGAATAAATTTCACTTCAACATGCAGGTAATGTGGGTCTCTTTCCAGTATAAGTAGGTAAGAGGCATCGCCGGGAGGTTTGGACAATGAAGGAAGAAAGAAAACGGATATTAAAGCTGGTTAAAGAGGGCAAGCTGACGGTAGAGGAAGCCCTCTCACTGATTGAAACGCTAGAAGATGAAAAAGGAGAGAAAATGAAGAAAGTCAATCTCTCGAAAGAAGATCATTTCCAGGAGCATTTTTATGAAGAGGCAAAACCAAAGCAGTCATCTGTAGGAGCAAAGCTGACAGAGTGGATAGACACAGCTGTCAAAAAAGTGAAAGAACTAGATATTGATGTAGCATTTGGCAGCTATCTGGATGTTCATCATGTTTACCAGTTTTCAGCTCTTCAGCTGAATGAGCTGGATATTGACATTCCTTATGGTAGTGTGAACGTTAAACCGTGGAATGAATCGGATGTACGGGTAGAATGCGATGCAAAGGTGTATCGGGTAAACAGCATGGAGGAAGCCCGGAAAGTTTTCTTATCAAATGCGGAATGCTATCCGGAAGGAAATAGGCTTGTTATGCGAACCGAAAAGAAAGGAATGAAGATTAATTTAACCTTTCATGTGCCGCAGAAAGTCTATGAAAAGGCAAAATTTAAACTGTTTAGCGGAACAATTCGAGGGGAAAATTTATCTTTAAAGGATCTCAAAGCGAAAACAGCAAATGGGGTCATTTCCTTTACGGGACTGTTCGGAGAAAAAGCAGATTTCGAGACAGCCAATGGACAAATCAAGCTGGCTCACCATCATATGAAACGTGTTGAGGCTGAAACCATCAATGGAATGATTGATGTGAGCGGTGAGAGTGAAAGACTTGATTTGCAGAGCTTTAGCGGGAACATTCTTGTTCATGAGCTAAGCCCTGCCAGTACAGCCATTTTTGCAAAAACGGCAACTGGCAGTATTGAGCTCCAGCTCCCGCCTCAAGTTGCTGTAAGCGGGGAAATTAAAACAAATTTGGGGGCCCTTCATCCTCATTTAAATCAGATGGAAATTGTCAGTGAAAAGAATGAAACCATCCAAAAGGAGCTGCGTTTTAGGGCTAATGCGGCCGAAGAGGGGCAGCTGACCGTATTTGGTGAAACAAAAACAGGTTCAGTGACTGTGAAACATATGTTGAGGTGAAAAATATGAAGAGATTATATCGATCAAGAAAAGACAGGAAACTTGGAGGTGTACTGGGAGGCTTATCAGATCTCATAAGCATCGATGCGACCATACTGAGGATTTTATTTATTATCCTGTTCGTCTTTACCGGCTTTTTTCCGTTGGGGCTAATCTATATTATTTGGCTTTTTGTCGTGCCAAATGAAGAGGATTTGCGCCGTGGTTAGGTGGATCATCAGTATTTTGGTGAATGCCCTTATACTGATTGTGGTAGCAGGATTTTTTAAGGATTCTTTCTATTTAAGCGGGATCCCTGCCGCCATACTGGCAAGTTTTATTCTTTCCATCGTAAACTTGCTCGTAAAGCCTATTCTTATCCTTTTAACACTGCCGGTAACGATTTTAACTTTAGGATTGTTCCTTTTTGTCATCAATGGGATTTCATTATGGATTACCCAAGCTGTTATGGGGGATTCCTTTAATATTAGCAGCTTCAGTACAGCTATACTCGCTTCAGTCGTCATATCGCTGCTTCACCTGCTTATACAAAAAGGCATTCTGGAACCGATGCAAAAGAAAAAATAAGCAAGAAGCTTGAGGGACACGGCCCTCAAGCTTTTTATTGCTGATGAATTTCCTTGATAACTTGATGGATAAACAGGTGCCGCCTAAAATAATCGGGATCCAGACTGATAAAAGCAGGTAGCCGACTGAAATCCCAGTGAACTAGGCCGTTAAAATGTTGCTGACTATATCATCGGCGTTATTAAACCTTCCTAAGCAAATGGAAATATTCCGTAATACTATCCGCAATAGCCTTTGAACACTTTTCGCGATAAGATTCACTCTTCAGGAACGCAGCTTCTTCTTTATTGGTCATAAATCCGCATTCTATTAACACAGAGGGCATTTTCGTATGTTTTAATACATAAAACTCAGCCCCTTTTACTCCTCTGTTTTTTCTCCCGGTCGCTTTAACTAGAGTACGCTGAATAACCTGGGCAAGCTGAAAAGCCTTTAAAGGAAAAGAAGTATGAACATAGGTTTCGATTCCGCATGCTTCATTCCACTCTGTTCCGTTGCCAGAAGCATTGGCATGTATGGAGACAAACAGATCTGCTTGCTTTTCATTCGCAAAATCAATTCGTTCTTTTAATGGGACATCTCTTTTATCTGAATGGGAAAATAAGATATGTATTTCCCAGTGTTCCTCAAGTTTCGTTTTCAGTTTAATGGCAACATCCCTGTTAAATTCAAATTCCTTCATCCCATCAACCGAACGTTTTCCAGGTGTAGCGTACCCGTGTCCGGCATCTAATACAATTAACATTGAAATTCCTCCTTTTTTACCTTCACTAGT
This sequence comes from Chryseobacillus diguaensis, assembly GCF_049220665.1. NCBI lineage: Bacteria > Bacillati > Bacillota > Bacilli > Caryophanales > Bacillaceae > Chryseobacillus > Chryseobacillus diguaensis. The sequence continues at coordinate 67,200 of NZ_JBMKNV010000004.1, read as the reverse complement.
CACATAAAGGAAAAGGGTTCAAAATGGATCAGTAACTTCCTTTTTTTCTCTGCCTCTTCTATATTAAAGGCCAAAGGTGCTAAAATAATAAGGTGCTTATCTAAGAAATGATAAATGCATCAAAAAATTTTTTCATTCTTGCTAAACAGCCGGAAGACCAGCTGAGAGGCTTGAATTGTTCAACAGCAATTAATGCCTAAAAAGCATTTAATAAAAGGAGGCAGTGAAATTTGCCAAAAGTCTGTACGAAAGACCTAAAAGAAAAATTTAATTTGGAGCTGATTTGCGGGGAAGAAGGCATCAACAGGCCTATTACAACGAGTGACCTGTCAAGGCCTGGTATTGAAATAGCCGGTTATTTTAACTATTACCCAGAAGAACGGGTTCAGATCCTCGGGAAAACGGAGTTATCCTTTTTTGAAAGGCTCACTCCGGAAGAAAGAATCCATCGAATGAAATCTTTATGTACGTCGGCAACTCCTGCTATTATTGTTTCAAGGGGCCTTGAGATTCCTCCTGAACTGATAACAGCTTCTGAAGAAGGAGAAGTGCCGGTTCTTAGATCTCCGCTAAAAACAACGAGGCTAGCAAGTCACTTAACGAACTTTCTGGAAGGAAAGCTTGCTCCTACAACTGCTATTCACGGCGTGCTGGTGGATGTTTACGGAGTGGGTGTTCTGATTACCGGGAAAAGCGGAGTTGGTAAAAGTGAAACCGCTTTGGAACTGGTTAAAAGAGGGCACCGCCTTGTTGCTGATGATTGCGTCGAAATTCGCCAGGAAGACCAGGATACACTTATTGGGAATGCTCCTGATTTGATTGAACACTTGCTTGAAATCAGAGGTCTTGGCATCATCAACGTGATGACTTTATTCGGTGCAGGTGCCGTCCGAAGCAACAAACGAATTACGCTAGTGATCAATCTTGAAATTTGGGATCCGAAAAAACAATATGACCGCGTAGGACTTGATGAAGAGAAAATGAAGGTCATTGATACCGAAATTCAAAAGCTGACCATTCCTGTTAGGCCTGGACGAAATCTGGCTGTCATTATTGAAGTGGCTGCCATGAATTTCAGACTGAAGAGAATGGGAGTCAATGCTGCCGAACAGTTTACAGATAAGCTGGCTGGAGTTATTAATGAAAAATAAAGGTTCTTTTCTTAAGGTTCTTTTCTTTAACTTTGTTGCTTATGGCCCTATATTTAGTCTTCGAAACCATTGGTATGGCAAAAACTTTAAAAGATGCCCCGATGCTAGTCTAAATGCGTGATAAAAGCATGTACGAATATTTTTAAGTGTGTAATAGCCACACTCTTTGCAAAAACAGCCAAAATAAAAATGTTTGGGGGAAGAACGAATGGAAGGAATACAGCCTTTAAATCCCATAGCCCTTGAACTCGGATCGCTCCGAATTCACTGGTATGGGGTTATTATTGGGTTTGGAGCATTGCTTGGGCTTTGGGTTGCCATGAGAGAAAGTGAAAGAAGGGGTTTGAAGAAAGATCTCTTTGTTGATCTTATCCTTTTTGCCATACCGATTGCCATTGTGTGTGCAAGAATTTATTATGTGCTTTTTGAATGGGGTTATTACTCACAGCATCCGGCTGATATTCCGAAAATTTGGAACGGTGGATTAGCCATTCATGGGGGATTGATTGGCGCAGTTATAACAGGAATTATTTTCTCCCGGATCCGGAAGGTTTCTTTTTGGAAGCTTGCAGATATTGCGGCTCCAAGTATTTTAATCGGCCAGGCTATCGGCCGCTGGGGGAATTTCATGAACCAGGAAGCTCATGGAGGTCCTGTTTCAAGAGCATTTCTCGAGAGCCTTCACCTTCCAGCCTTCATAATTAATCAAATGTACATAGACGGCCAGTACTACCATCCGACTTTCCTTTATGAATCCTTATGGAGCCTAGTCGGAATCATTATACTCATTTCTTTGAGAAGAGCGAATCTTCTGCGCGGAGAGCTTTTCTTGAGCTATATTATCTGGTATTCCATCGGCAGGTTTTTCATCGAGGGAATGAGAACAGACAGCCTTATGCTAACCTCGTCCTTAAGAATTGCACAGGTTATTTCGATTGTCCTGATTCTTACAGCCGTAGTTCTCATTATCGTCCGGAGAACAAAAGGCTATGCGAATAGGCATTATTTGGATTCAGCCAACTAAGGGGAGATTTATTTGAAAGCCAGTTTTAATAAAGGGGTATTTGCAGGCTTATCGACGACATGGACACTTGGTAAAGTCATTTTTCCCATTACGCTCTTGGTTGGCATTTTGAGGCACACTCCAGTGATCGACTGGGCAGTTAAGCTCATCTCACCAATCATGTCACTGATTGGGTTGCCAGGGGAAGCAGCTATACCGCTTGTCCTTGGCAATTTGCTTAATTTGTATGCAGGGATTGCCGGAATTCTGACCATGGATCTATCGGTGAAAGAAGTCTTTATCCTTGCAGTGATGCTTTCCTTTTCACATAACCTTTTGATTGAATCCACTGTCGCCTCTAAAGTTGGCATTAAAATGTGGATCATTGTACTGGTCAGAATCGGGCTTGCCCTTCTTTCCGCAGCAGCGATCCGATTTTTATGGAATGGCGGCAGTGAAACGGCTCACTATGGATTGATCAGCCAGGACCATGCTGCAAACGGCTGGGGTGATATATTGCTGCAGGCCCTTATAAAAGCTTCGCTTGGTATCTTGCAGCTCGCTGTAATCGTTATTCCCTTAATGATTATTATCCAGTTTATGAAGGATTACGGCTGGCTGAATAGACTGTCAGGCTTACTTGCTCCGTTTACAAGATTCCTTGGAATGAAGGAAAACACTTCGATGACAATGGTGGCGGGACTTACTATTGGCTTGGCATACGGTGCAGGGGTGATGATTCAGGCAGTCAAAGAGGATGGCGTCAGCCGCAAGGACATTACTCTTGCCTTCATTTTTCTCGTTTCGTGCCATGCTGTTGTAGAGGATACACTTATTTTTATACCGCTTGGAATCCCGGTGTGGCCATTACTTGCCATCAGGTTATCTGTCGCTGTATTGCTTACGGTCATCATTGCAAAAATATGGTCTAAACGGGAACTTACTGCAAGAAAGGACAAAGAATATGAAACTAACTACGATTCTTTTTGATTTAGATGGAACTCTCATTAACACTAATGACTTAATTATTGAATCTTTCCTTCATACGTTAAATCACTATTATCCTGGAAAGTATGAAAGAGAAGATGTGCTTCCGTTTATGGGGCCGACACTAACTGAAACATTTTCAAGCATGGATCCGGAAAAAGCAGAGGAAATGACAGCTGTTTATCGAAAATTTAATCATGAACAGCATGATCTTCTCGTGAAGGAATTTGATACAGTTTTCGAAACAGTCCGTACCTTGAAGGAGAACGGATTTAAACTGGGCATTGTGACAACAAAAATTCTTGATACAGTCCGCATGGGTCTTGATTTAACCAATTTAGGCCAATTCTTTGAAGTGGTCGTCACAATGGATGATGTTAAACATGCAAAACCTGATCCGGAGCCTGTTCTGCTTGCTCTTGAAAAGCTGGGTTCTTTGCCTGAGGAATCCATTATGATCGGTGATAATCATCATGATATTGATGCGGGTAAAAATGCAGGCACGTTAACGGCCGGAGTAGCATGGAGCGCAAAAGGCGCTGAGCATTTAATGGGATATAAGCCTGACTATATGCTGCACCAAATGAGTGACTTGCTTGAAATAGTTGGAGTGGAATAGGTTGAGAAAAACAACACGCTATCCTGTGAGCGGTGCCAACTCTCTTTGGCATATTTATAAGACAGTTCCATTTTGGAAGGTCGTGAGGAACTTTGCAGTGATTCAGGCTGCGAGGTATACGCCATTCCTTGCCTTTAAAAACTGGATGTACCGCAGATTTTTAGGCATGCAGGTAGGCAGCGAAACGTCCTTTGCCCTTATGGTCATGCTTGATATTATGTTTCCTGAAAAGATCACTGTAGGGAAAAACACGGTTATTGGTTATAATACAACGATTCTGGCACATGAATATTTGATTAAAGAGTACCGCCTTGGAGATGTTTTGATTGGTGATGAAGTAATGATCGGCGCAAATTCCACTATTTTGCCGGGTGTTGTCATCGGAGACGGGGCAATTGTTTCAGCAGGCACGCTCATTCATAAGGATGTGCCAGCTGGTGCTTTTGTAGGCGGAAATCCGATGAAAATCATCTACACAAGCGAGGAAATGAAAAAAAGAGCATTGATGAGCCTGGATGAACAGTAAACAGCTGTTTGTCCGGGCTTTTTTTATATTGGCTCTGTTAACTTTGGCTGTTGATTGCAGTAAGCAGGCACGCCCTTTCCGCGGGCTTACCTTAGAGCCTCCTCGGTGCTATGCACCTGCGGGGTCTCCCTTGATCCGCTTTTCCGAGGGAGTCTCGCGCCTTCCGCTCCAATCAACATGGTGCCAAAATCAACCTTTAGTTTTAACGGAGCTTTTATTTTTATTTGGCAGAATTCAAAATTTCGTGAGTTTATTTCGGCTATTTTTTACATGATCATCGCAAAAAGGGTATATAAGAACGGAGTTTCACACTAGAAGCACCCTTAAATAAAAGGAACTTAGCAAAATATGCCGAACTAGTCCTTTTAAGCATAAGGCATTCTAATGACAAAGGATGCCTTTTCCATACTTGAAATGATTTCTTCAATTTGTTAGTATGGTAACATGTTAGCGAGATAAAGCATTCAGACTATTCGGAGGTGTGCAAAAATGTATATGTTTGAAAAACCTCTTGGCATGAGGGACACCATGCCCTCAGTATATAAATCAAAAAAAAAGGTGAGAGAAAGCCTTCAAAATGAGATAGAACGATGGGGTTTTGATTTTATTGAAACCCCTACGCTGGAATTTTACGAGACAGTTGGCGTTCAATCGGCCATTTTGGATCAGCAGCTGTTTAAGCTTTTGGATCAGCAGGGACATACGCTGGTGCTTCGCCCGGATATGACAGCTCCTATTGCCAGAATTGCCGCTTCTAAATTATATAAGCAAGGATATCCGCTGCGTCTGGCTTACTTGGCAAATGTGTTTCGTGCTCAGCAGAGGGAAGGCGGCCGACCTGCTGAATTCGAACAAATTGGAACCGAGCTGATCGGGGACGGATCTACATACGCTGACGCGGAAATGATTGCTCTCTTGGTAGCTGTTTTAAAGGACTCGGGGTTGGAGGATTTTAAAATCGCAATCGGCCATATCGGTTTTGCTGATTCTCTTTTTAAGGAGATCCTTGGCAATCAGGAACGGGCTGACCGTCTGCGCCGTTTTCTTTATGAAAAAAACTATGTTGGCTACAGGGAGCATGTAAAGGAATTGCCTCTTTCCTCGATTGATAAGCAAAGATTGCTATCTTTCTTAACGCTCCGAGGCGGAATTGAAAAAGCTGATGAGGCTAAAAGCCTTTGTGAACTGGCGGAAGGCAAGGATGCCATTGAAGAGCTGAAGGAATTATGGGCAATTCTCGGAGATTATGGAGTAACAGATTATGTCAAAATTGATTTAAACATTGTCAGCCATATGAGTTATTACACTGGTATTCTTTTTGAGGTGTATGCAAATCATATCGGTTTTCCTCTCGGAAATGGCGGCCGGTACGATCAGCTTCTTGAAAAGTTTGAGCGACCTGCACCTGCTACAGGGTTCGGAATTCACCTGGACAGACTGCTAGAAGCTCTTGGCGGAAAAGATCATGTCCAAAACAAAACGTGCATCATTTACAGCAGTGATAGAACACGGGAAGCCATTGAGTACGCAGTGACGATCAGAAGAGACGGGCTCCAGGCAGTCATGCAGCACATTAAAGGCATTCAAAACCTTGATGAATTTACGAAGGAATTTACAGAAGTGATGTATTTTATTGGTTCCAGAAAGGATGAGCAGCTGTGACAAGCGTTTTAACAATCGCCATGCCAAAGGGACGGATTTTTGAAGAGGCAGCTGATCTTCTCAGAAAGGCTGGTTATCGGCTGCCACCCGAATTTGATGACTCAAGAAAGCTGATTTTGGATATTCCAGAAGAAAATTTGCGCTTCTTTTTAGCGAAGCCAATGGATGTTTCAACCTATGTAGAGCATGGCGTTGCAGACATTGGAATTGCAGGAAAGGATGTATTGCTTGAGGAAGAACGGGATGTTTATGAGGTTCTGGATCTGAAAATCAGCCGCTGCCATCTTGCTGTAGCAGGAATTCCTGATACTAAGCTGAATGATGTGGCTCCTAAAATCGCAACCAAATATCCAGGTATTGCTTCAGGATTTTACAGGGGGAAAGGCGAGCAGGTCGAGATTATTAAACTGAATGGTTCGATTGAGCTTGCACCGCTTGTCGGTCTCGCTGACCGGATCGTGGATATTGTTTCTACTGGCAGAACACTGAAAGAGAACGGCCTTGTCCAATATGAAAAAATTTGTGAGGTCACATCAAGACTTATCGTAAATCCAGTAAGCTACAGGATGAAGGATAAGCAAATTGATCACCTGGTCGGAAGGATGTCAAGCGTTGTGGAAGGGGAAGAGTTATGAAAATAACGAGAATCTCGAGTCTTTCGCCTTCTATTAAAAGATCTCTTGACAATGGGACAGATAAACAGCGGAACGCTGTCAGAAACATCATTGAGAAAGTAAAAAATACCGGAGACGAGGCGGTGCTTTCTTATACTGAGGCGTTCGACAAGGTGAAATTGGAATCTCTTAAAATAACAGAGGATGAAATAAAAAGGGGCTACGATCAAATTGGAGAAGAGTTAAAGGATATAATAACCGAAGCAGCAGAGAACATCCGTTTTTTCCATAGCCAGCAAAAGCAGAAGTCATGGTTTACAACAGATGAAAAGGGGACGATGCTTGGCCAGAAAATGACACCTCTTGATTCTGTCGGCGTTTATGTTCCAGGGGGAACGGCAGCTTATCCTTCTTCCGTTCTGATGAATGTTATCCCAGCACAAGTTGCGGGGGTAGAACGGATTGTACTGGCCTCGCCTCCTGCTAAAAACGGGTCGCTTCCTGCAGGAGTTCTTGCGGCAGCTTATGTTCTGGGGGTCAAAGAAATCTACATGGCTGGCGGGGCCCAGGCAATTGCGGCACTCGCTTATGGTACAGAATCTCTTGAGCCGGTTGACAAAATTACGGGGCCGGGAAATATCTATGTCGCACTCGCAAAGCGGGAGGTTTTTGGGACGGTTGATATTGATATGATCGCAGGGCCAAGTGAGATTGTCGTACTAGCGGATGCAAGCGCAAAAGCCAATGAAATCACTGCAGACTTATTATCACAAGCAGAACATGACCGGATGGCTTCCAGTGTGCTGGTAACAGATTCGATGGAGCTTGCGCGGGAAGTCAGCCTTGAAACTGAAAAACAGCTTGAATTTCTGCCCAGAAAAGAGATTGCTCAGGCTTCAATAGAAGATTACGGGCACATTTATGTTGCAGAAGACATGAGCCAGGCTATTAAAATTGTAAATGAACTCGCACCGGAGCATTTGGAAATCTTGACTGAACAGCCGCTGGAACTTTTAGGGCAGATTCGGCATGCAGGAGCTATTTTCCTTGGAAGATACAGCTCAGAACCGGTAGGAGATTATTTTGCCGGACCGAATCATGTTCTCCCGACAAACGGGACAGCCCGTTTTTCAAGCCCTCTGAATGTGGACGATTTTATGAAAAAATCGAGTGTTATTTACTACAGCAGGGAATCCTTTTCGGAGAATGCCAAAAAGATTGCTGGTTTTGCGAGATACGAAGGGCTTGAGGCCCACGCCAGAGCGATAGAAGAACGACTTAAATAAGGAGGGATCAAGGTGACACGGACTGCTCAAATTACTAGGAATACCAATGAAACAAAAATTTCAGCTGAATTGAATATTGATGGAGAGGGAAAAGCTGAACTAGAGACAGGTGTCCCTTTTTTAACACATATGCTTGACCTTTTTGCCCGTCATGGCCATTTCGACTTGAAAATTGATGCAAAAGGGGATGTAGAGGTTGATGATCACCATACGACTGAAGACATTGGCATCTGTCTTGGGCATATATTCCGGGAAGCGCTTGGCGACAAAAAGGGGATTAAACGCTACGGTTCCTGCTTTGTCCCGATGGATGACGCCTTGGCGCAGGTTGTCGTTGATCTCAGCAACCGTCCTCACTTCGAATTGAAGGGCTCTTTTCCAAGTGCCAAAGTAGGGAAATTTGATACGGAGCTCGTATACGAATTTTTATGGAAATTTGCTCTTGAAGCGCGGATTAACCTGCATGTTATTGTGCATTACGGCCATAACACCCACCATATGATTGAAGCTGTGTTTAAAGCAATGGCAAGAGCGCTTGATGAAGCAGTGCAGCTGGATCCCAGAGTGAAAGGTGTACCATCAACGAAGGGGATGCTGTGATATGATTGGAATCATTGATTATGGAATGGGCAATATTTTCAGCGTCACAAAAGCGATGGAAAGAATGGATGTTCCTTATTTTGTTTCCCCTGATCAGGATGAGCTGAAAAAAGCAGACAGCTATATTCTCCCTGGAGTCGGATCTTTCAAGGATGCAATGGATCACTTGAAATTGACAGGTCTTGATTCATTTATTCATGAAATGGTCAAAGAGGAAAAGCCTCTTCTTGGCATATGCCTCGGCATGCAGCTTTTGTTTGAAGCGAGTGAAGAAAACGGGTTTGCGGAAGGCCTTTCATTACTAAAAGGAACGGTCAGGCACATCCCGAATCATGAGCTGAAGGTTCCTCATATGGGATGGAACAGACTCACTATCCAGAAGAGAAGCCCCCTTTTAGAAGGCATTACTGATGAGGATCATGCCTATTTCGTTCACTCCTATTATGTAAACGAGGCAAAAAAGGATGCTATTTTGGCAAGTGTCTCTTATGGAGTAGAGGTGCCTGCGATCGTTGGCAAGGAACTGGTATACGGAACACAATTTCATCCTGAAAAAAGCAGCAGCGCAGGCTTGCAGATTTTACGGAATTTTGCTGCCATCGCAGAAGGAAGGTGAAAGCATGAACTCATTTCATTTATATCCGGCTATTGATATAAGAAACGGCAAGTGTGTGAGGCTGTTGCAGGGCGATTACGAAAAAGAAACGGTGTATGGCGATTCTCCTTATGAGATGGCCGCCTTGTTCTCAGAGGAGGGCGCTGAGTGGATACATATGGTCGACCTTGACGGCGCAAAAGAGGGCAAAAGAGTGAATCACAGGTTTGTGGAAGAAGCAGCAGAAAGGCTTAAGGCCAAAGTGCAGATCGGCGGGGGAGTCAGGACGGAAGAGGATGTTGCGTATTATCTGGACAAGGGAATCGCAAGAGTGATTCTTGGCAGTTCGGCAATTTCAAACCCTGATTTTGTGAAAAAAATGCTCCGGGAATATGGGAGTAAAATTGCAGTTGGACTGGACGCTAAGGATGGCTTTGTTTCTACAGAAGGATGGCTGAAGACCTCTGAAATTAAGGCTTCTGACCTTGGTATGGAGCTTGCTGGCCACGGGGCTGAAACCTTCATCTTTACTGACATTGCAACAGATGGGATGCTTTCCGGTCCGAATACAAAAGCCATTGCAGAGCTTGCCCGGTTAACAGGGAAAGAAGTCATTGCTTCAGGCGGAGTCAGCAGCATTTTTGATTTATTGGAGCTGAAAAAACACGCGTCAGACGGAGTTGCAGGAGCAATTATCGGTAAAGCCTTATACGAAAAAAGGTTCAGCCTGGAGGATGCCTTAAGGGAGGTATCAGAGAGTTGATTACAAAACGGATTATTCCATGTCTTGATGTAAAGGACGGCCGGGTTGTGAAAGGTGTTCAGTTTGTTGAGCTAAGAGATGCTGGTGATCCGGTAGAGCTTGCCTCTTTTTACGATGAAGAAGGAGCAGACGAGCTTGTGTTTCTTGATATCTCCGCCTCCCATGAAGGTCGGAAAACGATGGTTCATGTTGTAGAAGAAACGGCAGCGCGCCTTGCGATTCCTTTTACCGTTGGAGGCGGGATCAATACTCTTATGGATATGAAAAAAATTCTAAGAGCCGGTGCCGACAAAGTGTCCCTCAATACTGCTGCAGTTTTAAATCCAGAACTGATTACTGAGGGAGCGCGTTTTTTCGGTTCTCAGTGCATTGTGGCAGCAATCGATGCCAAATACGATGAAGAGCTTAAAGGATACAGGGTTTATACCCATGGAGGCAGAACAAAAACGGAATGGGAAGCTGTTGAGTGGGCTAAGGAAGCAGTGAAAAGAGGCGCTGGAGAAATTCTTTTGACGAGCATGGATAATGACGGCGGCAAATCCGGCTTTAATCTTGACCTCACATCACTAGTAAGCGAGTCTGTTTCCGTTCCAGTTATTGCTTCAGGCGGAGCAGGAAATGCTAGCCATTTTTACGAGGCTTTCACATCAGGCAAAGCAGATGCTGCACTGGCTGCATCCATTTTTCATTATAAAGAAACGTCCGTTAAGGAAGTTAAGAATGAATTGAAAGAAAGAGGAGTGAGAATTCGATGAATGCAGAGGAAATCAAATTTGATGAAAAAGGGCTTGTACCGGCAATCATCCAGGATGCCATCAGTAAAGAAGTGCTTACTCTTGCTTATATGAACAAAGAAGCTTTTGAAAAAACACTTGAGTCTGGTGAAACCTGGTTGTACAGCAGGTCACGCCAGGAGCTTTGGCATAAGGGAGGAACATCAGGCAATACACAGGCAGTAAAGGAGGTCCGCTATGACTGTGATCAAGACGCTGTCCTCTTGCTTGTAGAGCCTGCTGGTCCAGCCTGTCATACAGGCGCATATTCCTGTTTTTCAGAAAAAGGAAAGGAAAACAGTTTTTCTAAAAACACAGATCGCTTCAGCATACTGAACACCCTTGAAAAAGTGATTGCGGAAAGAGAAGCTGAAATGCCTGAAGGTGCTTATACAACCTACCTCTTCTCAGAAGGTGTTGATAAAATCCTGAAAAAGGTCGGCGAGGAAGCTGCTGAGGTCATCATTGCATCCAAAAACCGCAGCCATGAAGAATTGAAATGGGAAGCAGCGGATCTTCTGTTTCATTTAATGGTGCTTCTTAGAGAGCAAAAGCTTCCGTTTGATCAAATTCTTCAAGTACTTGAAGAAAGGCATCAGGATAAGTAAATTGAAGAATCAAAACAGCATATAGAAAAAAACGTTTAAAAAGGAGTGGGCAGACATGTTCCGCTCCTTTTAAAATGGAAAGAGAAGGGGAAGAATGGAAGCTGAAAAGGAAATTCAGTGGCATTTTTGTTTTTTCATGGATAAATGACATCGTACCTATTGTGCGCTTGTTAATCTATGGTATACTTACGTACGGTTAAATGTATGAAATGGAGGATTTCCGTGGGGAAACATATATATGAAAGACAGCATAAAGCTCAAGTTGTCCCTTTTTTCCAGGACGGACATTATTACCTTAAAAAAGGGTTAAAAGCATATCGTGAACGAAACGTTCAAAAAGCCTGCAAATTGCTTAGGCGTGCAGCCGAACTGGAGCCAGAACATTCCACGATTCTTTCCCAATTGGCTATTGTCCTCACAGAACTGGGTAATTATCATGAATCCAATGATATATTAAAGAGAATTCTGAATAAAGTAGATCCGGATTCGACTGAATGCCACTATTTTATGGCGAATAACTACGCTCATCTCGGATTATTCCATGAAGCTTATAAATGTGCCAGTCTTTACTCCGAAAAAGATCCAGACGGTGAATTTGCTGCTGACAACGATGATCTGATGGAATTGCTTACAATAGAAGGAGAAGAAGAAGGCATAGGTTTCGAAGATAACGATGACTTGATCATGAAGCAGGATACGGCAAGATCTATGCTCGAGAGCGGTGAGCTGGAAGAGGCCATTAAGCTCTTATTGGAAATAACAACAGAGTACCCTGAGTTTTGGTCTGCCTACAATAATTTGTCCCTGGCTTATTTTTATTCAGGAGATGTAGATAAAGCTAAGGAAAATCTTGAGGTTGTTCTTCAAAAAAATCCTGGCAATCTTCATGCTTTTTGTAACCTTCTTGTGTTTTATTATTATGAAAGACAAGATAAGCTTGTCATGGAGCTTGTAGAAAAGCTTTCAAATGTTCATCCAATTCTTGTGGAGCATCGCTATAAACTTGGTGCGACATTTGCGCTTGTAGGAAAATACGATCTGGCTTATAAATGGCTCCGTTCCTTGTACAAACAAGGTTTCGAAGGCGACGATACTTTCTTTTACTGGCTATCGTATTCTGCTTTCTATACGAATCATCATGAAATGGCCAAAAATGCGTGGGAACGTGTTTTAATAGAGAATCCATCCAAAAAAGGGTCTGAACCATGGAACGAAGAAAATGCGCAGGATAGAAAAAGCATTGAACATAGACTGACGCTTGTTTTCCTTGCGGCTCAGGCGAAGCGGTTTGACGAGATAAAGGAATATGAATCTTTGGTCCCTCAATCTCCAGTAGAAAAAAGCTTCATTTCCCTTTCTCTTTCTGAGCATCCCGGTATGACGGGGAATGATGAAGCAGCGCACATGTTTAATGCAGCTAAGCTGCTGCACCGCCATCTTCGTTCAGCTGAAGAAAATCCTTACCTGTTCCTTTTCGGAACGATGCTGAAAGCAAGAAAAAAAGAAAAGAACCTGAGGAATTATCACGCATGGGCAGCAGCTGTGTTTTATCTGCTGGGGATGCAGCATACAGGCAGGCTGACTAAATCTGAAACGGCTGAAAAATTTGGAATATCTGTTGCAACCCTAACCAAATATGAACGATTTATAAAATCTCTATAAACATGAGCAAATAATTAGCATGATTTTATCTTATTTAATAGGATATTTGTAGGGAATAATAAATTTAAATCTTATTTGAAATGTCCTATAGGTTAAATCATACAAGGAGTGAAGCTCATGTCAGAAGAAAAGATTTACGACGTCATTATCGCTGGGGCAGGTCCTGCGGGACTTACGGCAGCTGTATATACATCAAGAGCAAACATGTCTACTTTAATGATAGAGCGCGGTGTGCCCGGCGGCCAAATGGCCAATACGGAAGATGTAGAAAATTATCCTGGCTTTGACAGCATTCTCGGTCCTGAACTTTCTACCAAAATGTTTGATCATGCGAAGAAATTCGGTGCTGAATATGCATATGGCGACATTAAAGAAATAATTGATGAAGGCGAATATAAAATCATCAAGTCCGGAAGCAAAGAATATAAAGCCCGTTCCATTATTATTTCAACGGGAGCGGAGTATAAAAAAATCGGTGTTCCAGGCGAAAATGAATTGGGCGGTCGCGGTGTATCTTACTGTGCAGTCTGTGACGGAGCTTTCTTTAAAAACAGAGAGCTTGTTGTAGTAGGCGGAGGAGATTCTGCTGTTGAAGAAGGCGTTTATTTAACACGATTTGCTTCCAAGGTTACTATTGTGCACAGACGCGACCAGCTTCGTGCCCAAAAAATTCTGCAGCAGCGTGCGTTTGATAACGAAAAAGTAGACTTTATCTGGAATCATACGATTAAAGAAATTAAAGAAGAGAACGGCAAGGTTGGAAGTGTTGTGCTTGTTAACACGCAAACTGGAGAAGAACAGCCATTCAAGGCTGACGGAGTGTTCATTTATATAGGCCTTGTGCCATTGTCCAAACCGTTTGCAAATCTCGGAATTCTGAATGAAAATGGCTACATCGAAACAAATGCCAAAATGGAAACAAAAGTTTCAGGCATTTTCGCAGCAGGAGACATCCGTGAAAAGTCTCTTCGCCAAATTGTTACCGCAACGGGAGATGGCAGTATTGCCGCTCAAAGTGCTCAGCATTTTGTAGAAGAATTAAACGAGCAGCTGAAAGCTGTAAAAGAAGCATAATCGGCTGAAACAAATATTTACACAATTATCCCTTGAAACGTAATTATGTTTTAACCATGCTGTAACACCACTGAAACAATCGTGGGGTATTATTAAAATAGTAATTGACCCCCTTTTATAAATTAAGTTTGAAGAGCACAGGTGCCCTTTCCTGTGCTCCTTTTTTGTGCAGGAAACTGGGGACTATGGAGCATTTTCGTCTGGCTATTTTCCAGCCTCATCTCCCCAATTTAACTTGTCCATTTTTTTATATACCTGGCTCTTACAATTTGAAACTTTTCCCCCTGATTTCCCGTAATGATTAATATATAGTTCGGCACAGCCTGTTCATTGTGAGTGTCTCTATTCCATAGTATAATAAAGTGAACGAAAATGTTTTTCGACAAAACTTGAGGTGAAAGACATTGCAAAGAGTAACGAACTGTGTACTGCGTGATGGAAATAAGGTCTTGCTTCTGCAAAAGCCGAGAAGAGGCTGGTGGGTTGCACCGGGCGGCAAAATGGAACAAGGTGAATCAGTTAAAGAATCTGCAGTCCGCGAATATCGTGAGGAAACAGGCATATATTTAAAAAACCCTCAAATCAGAGGGATCTTTACCATTCTCATTGAAGAGGACGGGAAGATCATCAATGAATGGATGATGTACACCTTTTTTGCTGAAGAATTCAGCGGAGAAAATGTATTGGAATCAGAAGAAGGCAGGCTTGCGTGGCATGAGATCGATAAGATAAAAGATCTTCCTATGGCTCCAGGTGATTATCATATTTTTGATTTCATGCTGAAGGAGTCTGGGATACTATATGGAACCTTTACTTATACAAATGATTTTGAACTGATTTCACATCGGCTTGAAAACTAATGCTGTTTTAGAAAAGGCTGTTTTCGCAAAGAGGGTTGCTGTTCTTATGGGTTTAAATACGCATAAAGATTTATTTCGTGGCATCTTTTCTTATAATGAAGAGCAATAACGTTTAAGATAAGAGCCTTAAAAAAATAGATAGGCTAAATTGCCAGCTGGCTGATTTTCAGCCAAGAGAGGAGGAAACGATGGAACTGATAGGCAGCAACGACACGAAGCAGGAGCAGGAATTGACCACTCCTTCTGATATTCAGATGATTATTATTACCGGGATGTCCGGTGCGGGAAAAACAGTCGCCATTCAAAGCTTTGAAGATCTCGGTTTCTTTTGTGTAGACAATCTTCCTCCAACCCTGCTGCCAAAATTTTTGGAGCTTATGAAAGAATCAGGTTCAAAAATGAACAAGGTTGCGCTGGTAATGGACCTTCGCGGCAGAGAGTTTTTTGACAGTCTGTTCCAAGCTCTTGACGATATTTCAGAAACGTCATGGATTACGCCGCAAATCCTTTTCCTTGATGCAAAGGATTCGACTCTTGTTACAAGATACAAGGAAACAAGGCGTTCACATCCGCTTGCATCCACAGGCCTTCCTCTTGAAGGGATCCGAATAGAACGGGAACTTCTGGAAGAGCTGAAAGGACGGGCACAGCTTATTTTTGATACATCTGATTTAAAGCCGCGCGAACTGCGCGAAAAAATATTAAATCAGTTTGCATCAAGCTCTGAGCAGACATTTACAGTAAATGTGATGTCTTTCGGTTTTAAATATGGCATTCCGATAGATGCGGACCTGGTTTTTGACGTCCGATTTCTTCCGAATCCCCATTATATTGAGCATATGAGGCTGAAAACAGGTCTTGAAGAAGAAGTTTCTTCATATGTGCTGAAATGGAATGAAACATCAAAGTTTCTTGAAAAAGTATTGGATTTGCTTTCATTTATGCTTCCTTATTATAAAAGGGAAGGGAAAAGCCAGCTTGTTATTGCGATCGGCTGCACAGGAGGCCAGCATCGTTCCGTAACATTAGCTGAATACATCCATAAACACTATATGAAAGATTATCAAACACACGTGACTCATCGTGATATTGATAAAAGAAAGCAGCGCTAGTGGAAACATCCAGGAATTCAAAAATTGTTATTATTGGCGGCGGAACCGGTCTGTCCGTGCTCTTGCGAGGACTGAAGCAATATCCTTTAGATATAACTGCTATTGTAACTGTTGCAGATGACGGGGGAAGCTCAGGCCGGCTCCGCGATGAATTAAAAATACCGCCTCCTGGCGACATAAGAAATGTGCTTGCAGCCTTATCAGATGTCGAGCCGCTGGTCGAAGAACTGTTTCAGCACCGATTTAATAAAGGAAACAGTCTTACGGGCCACTCGTTAGGCAATCTGATCCTTGCTGCTATGACGAACATCACGGGTGATTTTACTCACGCAATCCGTGAAATGAGCAAAGTATTGAATGTTCGGGGCAGAGTGCTGCCCGCAGCGAACCGCAGTGTCTTCCTTCATGCTGAAATGGATGATGGCTCTGTGGTTAGTGGTGAATCCAAAATCCCTTATTCGGGAAAAAGAATCAAGAGGGTTTTCTTAACTCCTCAAAAAATTGAACCATTGCCTGAAACCCTTGAAGCCATTCGCGAAGCCGAATTAATTATTCTTGGGCCAGGAAGTTTATATACTAGCATCCTGCCAAATCTCCTCGTTCCTAAAATTGGGAAGGAAGTTTGCAAGTCGAAGGCGAAGAAGGTATATATCTGCAATGTGATGACCCAGGCAGGCGAAACCCTTAACTATACTGCAACGGATCATATTAAAGCATTATACGACCATATGGATTGTGCCTTCATCAACACAGTGCTTGTGAATAAAGAAACGATTCCTGATTCCATTAAGGAACGCTACGAGGAAGAGCTGGCAGAACCGGTTACCTGTGATCCTGAAGAACTGGAAGCTCTCGGTTTAGAAGTTGTCCATGAACAGATTGTATCCTATGACAACAACGTCATCAGGCATGATACAAACAAAGTGGCAAGACTGCTTTATAGCATCCTTCAAGACCAATCATAGGTGCAACCGCATGCACACAGCAAAGATTGGAGGTGCAGAAGATGTCTTTTGCATCTGAAACAAAAAAAGAACTGACCAACATAGAAGTTAAGGCATGCTGCCTCAAGGCAGAATTGTCTGCGCTCATCAGGATGAATGGATCCCTATCATTTTCAAATAGAAAGATGATTGTTGATATACAAACAGAAAATGCTGCCATTGCGAGAAGAATTTATACGCTCTTGAAGCGTCAATATGATGCGGCTGTTGAACTTCTGGTCAGAAAGAAAATGAGACTGAAGAAAAACAATGTGTACATTGTCCGGATCGTAAAAGATACTCGTGAAATTCTCGAAGATTTGAAAATCATGGGGGAAAATTTTACATTTGGAAGAACCATATCCCCTGAACTTGTAGCTAAAAAATGCTGTAAGCGCTCTTATATGAGAGGGGCTTTTCTTGCAGGAGGATCAGTGAATAATCCTGAAACCTCTTCGTACCATCTGGAGATCTTTTCACTTTACAAAGAGCATAACGATTCCCTGTGTGAGTTAATGAATACGTTTCGTCTCAACAGCAAGACGCTTGAAAGAAAAAAAGGCTACATTACCTACTTAAAAGAAGCAGAAAAGATCGCTGATTTTCTCAGTATAATTGGGGCTCACAGCGCTCTGCTCCGCTTTGAAGATGTGCGGATTGTCAGAGATATGAGAAACTCCGTAAACAGGCTAGTCAATTGCGAGACCGCTAATCTGAATAAGACAATCGGGGCTGCTTTAAGACAAGTTGAAAACATCCGGTTTATTGACGAAAAAATCGGTCTTGATGCCCTTCCAGGAAAGCTTAGTGAAATCGCGAGACTGAGAGTGGACTATCAGGAGGTTACATTAAAGGAATTAGGGGAAATGGTATCTGGAAGCAAAATAAGCAAATCCGGCATTAATCACCGTTTGAGAAAACTCGATCAGATTGCAGAACAACTTAGAGCCGGCCAGCCGCTTTCTTTAAAATGAGAAGGCTCTTTTCATAAGGCTCCTTTTTAAACGCTGCTGCTTTCACTCTCTTTGCTGACTTCCAAACAGGTTTTTTCGCAAACTTCAAGAAATGATGCCGTGAAGAAAGTCTTTCAGCGTGACAAAAAAATTTACGAATACCTACATCTTTGCGAAAACAGCCAAAATGAAAGAATTGAAAGAGGGGAATAAGATGGTAGAGAAAAAAATAGAAGTTCTGTTAAAAACCGGTTTACAAGCACGCCCGGCTGCCCTTTTTGTTCAGGAGGCCAACCATTTTGCATCCGATATTTTTCTTGAAAAAGACGGCAAAAAAGTCAATGCAAAAAGCATTATGGGATTAATGAGCCTGGCGATCAGCTCAGGCACTATTATTTCCCTTATTGCCGAAGGAACCGATGAAGAGGAAGCGCTGGAGTCATTAACTGCCTATGTACAGCAGGAAGGCTAATAGGCAGTCATATGACTGTCTATTTTTTAAACCATGATCATGCTGCTGGATATAACTGATTGCCAGACTGCTGAAACTGTTCTTAATGTTCAAATTCCCTCTTATCATGTGGAGGCAGGCTACATAGGCTCTGCGGAAATTCCGCCTTTAAAAGATACCGCCGCTTCCCTAATGAACTGCGGAGAAACATTCCTCGGATACTTTTTAGAGGAGGAACTGGCGGGCTTTCTCTCCTATGAAGTAGAGGGAGATGAAATGATCATCTGCAGAGTGGCTGTTCACCCTTCCTTTTTCAAAAAAGGTATAGCCCAGGGGCTGATGCTGGAAGCAGAGAAAGCAGAACGCGGGATCAATAAGTGGAAGGTTTCTACTGGCACGCTTAATAAGCCTGCCATTAATCTGTATTTGAAAATGGGATTTGTTAAAACGAAGGATGTCATGGTACAGCCGGATTTGTGGATTACATGCTTGGAAAAACAGCAGCAAATAAGCAGATCCGGTTTAGGCTTTGTTAAAGGACAAAAAGGCAGAGGGTGAGATATCTCTGCCTTTTTTGCAGGAATTTAAAGTGTGGGGTACAGTTCTTAAGGCTCTGGGCAGGCAGTATTGCAAAATTCACTTTTAAGCAGGTAAAATGAAGATGTTAAAGAGGGTGGATGAGGCCAGTTAAAACGGACCTTTTGTTTTTTGTGCCGTTTGGACAAATTATTGGAATCAGAACATGTTTATAAGCAGACCATTGTTCGAGTTTTCAAAATCCGGGTGAATTACATATCAGAAGGTAACTTGCCGCTTTAAGCGTATTAATTTCTTTCTAAAGCGTAAATTGATACCATACTGATATAAAGATTTGGAAAGGATCAATAGAAATGACAAATATAAATATACCTGTTTCTGTCTTAAACCTTGCCCCGATTCGTCAAGGACAGGAACCGAAATCAGCGATTGATGCAATGGTTGATTTAGCACAAGCTACAGAGGAAATGGGTTATAAACGATATTGGATTGCTGAACATCACAATACTCCTACACTTGTAAGTTCAGCGACCTCCATTTTAATTAAACATACATTGGAGCATACCAAAACCATCCGCGTTGGATCTGGAGGGGTCATGCTGCCCAATCATTCTCCACTCGTTGTTGCCGAACAATTTGGAACAATGGCGACCATTTATCCAAACCGTTTAGACCTGGGACTTGGCAGAGCACCAGGTACCGATATGAAGACAGCAAATGCATTAAGACGTTCACAGTTTGATCCCGTTTATACTTTTCCTGAGGATGTCAATTCCTTGCTTACTTACTTTGGGCCTGAACAAAAACAAGGATTTGTCAAACCGTATCCAGGTGTTGGAACGAATATTCCGTTATATATTTTAGGATCATCGACAGACTCAGCCTATTTAGCGGCAAAATTAGGATTGCCCTATGTGTTTGCCGCACACTTTGCACCCGGACAAATGGAGGAAGCCATCTCGATTTATCGCAATCGATTCCAGCCTTCCGAATATCTGGATTCTCCGTATATGATGATTTGTTTAAATGTTATTGCAGCTGAAACAGATGAAGAAGCAAAAAGAGAATCAACAACGATGAAGCAATTTTTCTTAAATGTCGTCAGAGGTTCAAGAACACCATTGCAGCCGCCAGTGGATAACATGGATAACATATGGAGTCAGCAAGAGAAAGAAATGGCTTCCTCGATGTCAAGTGTGACGTTTATGGGCAGTAAAGAAACAGTAAAGGCACAATTAACTAATTTCCAGGAAAAGTATGATATAGATGAAATCATGGCTGTTTCCTATATCTATGATCCTGAAAAACAAAAACGGTCTTATCAAATCTTTAAAGAAATTGTGGATGGGAAATAAATGAGGTAAACCTATAAAACCGGACTTCTTCTATTAAGGAGGCCGGTTTTTTTGAATGTAAAAATGAATGATTTGTATCAATAAATCAACTTTCCATGTGCGTTGAAAGAAAATGTAAGATGGATAATTGCGTTTAATATTTTAGTTCAACAATCGGGCCATATAATTGAATAAAAATTGTAAAAATGTAATCATTAAATTAGTTACAAGGGAGGAATAAAATTGGAGATTGGTCAGAGATTGTATGAAGCAGCTATAGACTTGATTGAAAATAGATATCCTACTGGATGGGGTGGTGCAACTGCCGCGTTTACAGAAGATGGTGAAATACTTACCAGTGTTGCACCAGAAGTAATCAACGCAGGAACAGAATTATGTATAGAAACAGGTGCTATTCTTGAAGCACACAAGCTAAATGCTAAAATTACACATACCATTTGTGTTGTTAGAGATGACGAAAATTTAGGCTTTAAAATATTAACACCTTGTGGGATATGCCAAGAAAGATTTCGTTATTGGGGAACAGACCTAAAAGCAGCTGTTACAAATCCAAATGGGGATCTCGTCTTCAAAACACTTAAGGAATTACAACCATTTCATTGGCTAGAGGCATATGAAGAATAGTACTCTCTGACAAAAAGAATTTGGTATAAACCCTGTCTCTTCCAAAAGAATCAATAATTATGACTTTATTCTGCAAAGGGGCGCTTTCTTATAGAAAGAATTATGCTCTTTTTGGATTTAAGGTCCATATTTTGGAGTGATGCAATAGTTCAAATAAGGTAATTTTGAAATATTTGTTGTTGTGTAGGATGTACCAATGAAGGTAGGGAAATTGTAATGAGGATTAATCAAAAGGCATTTTTAGTTAAGGATTTACGATATATTATTAGGTCTGCAATAGAAGTGGATGCAAAAAAAATGTCAGAAATAAGATTGGAGATAGATGGCGAAACAGAATATTTAGATAGAGAAAAGGGCGAGGCATACATAGATGAAGCAGGTTTTAAACAATTAATAAAAGATGATACAGATAGTAGCGGCAATTTGTTTTTAGTTGTTAAAGTTAATAAGAGTATTGTAGGTTTTTCCAGATGTGAAGGAAACAAATTAAAAAGATTATCTCATAAAGTAGAATTTGGCGTTTGTGTCTTAAAGGAATATTGGGGTTATGGTATAGGAAAAAACCTTCTAAAAGAATCTATTCATTGGGCTGAATCAAACGGAATTAAAAAGATAACTTTAAGTGTACTCGAAACCAATGACAAAGCTATAAAACTATATGAAAAATATGGGTTTGAAGTGGAGGGTATTTTAAAAAAGGACAAAGTTTTATCTGACGGGAATTATTATAATACCATTTTAATGGGAAGATTTAATGGATAAGGATTGAAAGAGAATCTGGGCTTAAAATTATAAAAGAAAAGGGCGTAAGAATGGAACAGAGATGGACTGTTTCAGTGGCTTTTCCTGGCTAAAGTCAGAGGAAAAAGTTCTTGAAGGAAACGCACTTCCCTGACCTTGATATCCCCACCTAGGAAAAGTAGCCAATTTGTTATACAGTAGAGGTTATTTATAGGGCTGGCAAGCCTATTTTTTATGCATTGGGGTTCTGCATAAATCCCCTGCAAAACTATGTACTTTTATTTTGCAATAAACATCTTTGATGGTAATTAATAAATAGTTATCCACAAGAAGGGTCTGGATGAGTGTTTCTAACATGGGATGGTGGAGATCTGACAGATCAAGCAGGCCGGGATTATTAGGGTTTGTCTCTTCAAAAAGCAAGATTTGATTTAAAAGAACAAGGTCATCTTGCTGGTTTTCTGAGATGAGGCCAAGTAATTTTTTAGCTAAAGACTGACGGCTCTTTAGATAAGGGAGATGTTGATTTCATGTGGCCAGAGATGTTAAATTCTCGCATGATTTCAGAAATTGTAAAGTGGGCGCGGTTGTTGACATACCGCATGATGATATTAATCCGTTCAACTTTTTTCATCGGGACCTCCTAAACAGTATCATTTTTTGACATGATTTAAGGATATTATAAACTCATCAAGTGAAAAGACAAATCATTTGATTAATTTAAAAAAAGGAAGGTTTTGAATATGGCAGATTATACTCTAGAAGAAAAAGACAGTTTTACCGTGTTAGGTATTGGAACTGAGCTTAAGAGCGATTACACGGACTTTGCTGGCATAAACAAAGAAAAGGCAGACTTTTGGCAGACCGTCAGCCAAGATGGAACGCTCGACACTTTAAAAGCCATAGCCACAAATGACTACATTTTTACCGTGAATGAAGCGGTGAATAACAAGATGATGCATTATGCTGGCGTCATGACAGAGGCATCGGTAGCAGAAGAATCCAGGGTCATCCAATTTCCTAAAGGGGAATACCTAGTTGTTAAAGGGGAAGGCAAGACGGCTGATGAGTTGAGTAATAAGCTTACTGGCATTGCCTTTGGTCAAGTCTTGCCAGAAGCAAAGAATTTTGCCTATGTTGGTGGGCCAAATGCAACGGTTAAGATGGGGCAGCGAAACAGCTTAGTTTTTGGTGAAATGTGGATTCCTGTTGTTAGGAAATAAAAGGAGGTGTCCATTTAGAGTTAATCATTCGGAAAGTTTGCAACCTTGAATAAGTTTTCTCTTGAAACAATGATGAACAATGATGAGGAGGAATCAAATGAGCAAGGTTATTGGTGTGAACACAACCGCGAAGGTAGAAACCCAGCTCCAAGGCAAATTGATTGCATATTGGTCAGTCACATTACTACTCGCAGGAGCGATTACGTTAAGTGGTATCGGGCAACTGATGCGAATTGGGGGAAACATTGAGTTAGTGACGAATATTGGTTACCCATTATACATCACGACTATTCTCGGGACTTGGAAAATACTTGGAGTCATCGCAATCGTCGTGCCACGCTTTCCTCGACTTAAAGAATGGGCTCACGCTGGTCTCTTCTTTTTAATGACTGGTGCGGCCTTGTCTCATGCGTTTGCTGACGATTATGGTGATTACGGGTTTCATTTTATCCTTCCTCTTTCATATGCTGCACTCAATATCGCTTCATGGGCGCTGCGTCCGAAGAGCCGCAAACTATAAAAAGGGATGGACTTTTAGGTGAAATGTGGATTCCTGTTATGTATACGGTTGATGACCCTAAGAAGCGTGCCGTTGGCTTTAAGCTTTCTGAGGGGATGGAGGTACCAAAGGAGTTAGAAGGGAAGTTTAAGTTTGCAAGGCAGAAGTCTAAACTAGCTGGAACAATTCGGGGCTCGTTTTTTGTAATTAAAGGAGAATATTAAATTAAGCGCAGTACACTGGCAGGGAAAACCATTTATTATTTCTCGCTTTCTATTAGGTAGTTATACGGATCCTTTTACCAACAAAACAAGGGGCTGCCGAAAAATATATATTTTATTGAAGAAGATTTAAAGGTGAATACCTTCTTACAAGAGGTATTCACCTTTATTCATTTAGCCTTGCAAAAATGCTTTGAGATTAATCTATTTCTTTTAGAATTTTTTCGATATTTGTTCGGCGATTGTTTCCTTCTTTGATCTGTTGTTGCTGAAGTGCTGCATTTTAAATATGATTCTTAATCAACTTTGTGAAATATTGTACTTAAACAAACGGGCGCTTATGTTAAAGAAAGGGATGCTGTTGGTCAACCTTTTTTTATTCAGCTAACAGGTTAGTGGGAAAAACGGGTGATAATTCATCTCTCTTTTAATCCAATTTGGGAATTGAAATGGCAAAAGAACCATATAGAATTATGAAAGGAGGAGAGTCATAAAATGCAGAAAATGAACAAATACTTTCGTACAAGTGCGAGTATGGTTTACATGATGACCAATAATGAAGTAATGAATCAAATCATAGCTTTTTATAGGAATTTGAATGGGATGCTTACCTTTGTGGGTTCCTACCCAACTAATGGCAGGGGTACTGGTGCAAGAGAAGTCTCCACTGCAACAGCAAACGATGGAGTTGATCCTCTTACCTCACAAGGTGCCCTAACTTTGTCCCGTGATGACCGTTTCCTACTTGCCGTTAACGCGGGCAGCCATAGTATCAGCAGTTTCATTATTACCGACAGCGGAGCACCCGTTCTAGTGGATGTGAAGCCATCAGGAGGTGCTCAGCCCAATAGCGTAGATGTGTTTGGTAATCTTGTCTATGTATCCAATGTAGGTAATGCTGCTAACAACTTTGCCTCCAATATCACTGGTTTTCGTATAGATGCTAACGGACGCCTTACTCCTATTCCTGGATCCCCCCATTCTCTCAGCACTTTCAATGCTCAACCGGCGCAGGTTCTCTTTACTCCAGATGGCAGTAAAATCCTTGTATCCGAACTTACTTCAAACCATCTTAGTGTATTCCATGTAAATAAAAATGGTACGGTTACAGGACCAATCATTAATGATTCTTATGGTCAAGGACCATTGGGAGCTTATTTTCTATCCTCTGGAATCCTATTAGTTACAGAAGCAGCTTCAAATGCGTTGTCATCATATTCATTGAGTAACGACGGCATCCTTCATGTGATCAGTGGCTCTGTACCAAACGGATATAAGACTGCTTGCTGGGTTGTAACGACGAGGGATGAACGTTTTGCATATGTTACCAACACCTTAAGCGGCACCATCTCCACCTATCGAATCGCCCCCAATGGAGCACTTTCGGTGGTAAGGCATATTACAAGTACACCCTCAGGTACAGCACCAGGACTTCCGATTGATGTTGGAGTGAGTAAAGATGGACGGCATTTTTATACCCTTAACGGAAATCAGGGTACAGTCTCAGTATTTAATATCCAAGATGATGGAAGTCTGGTCAGATTACAGATTGCTGCTTGGACCAACTTTCCGTATTTAGGATCACAAGGGTTGGCTGTTCTTTGATTCTACTTGGTCCATCACATTTGATGGAGTAGAAAGTTTCTCTTAGTGTATGAGTCATCATCAACTCCCATGAAAATAAAAACTGAAAAAGACAATAAGAAAGTGGACCCAGACAATAAGTTTTTTAAAAAAAAGGCTGCGTTTTTAGTCTTCCTTGTGATTATGATCCGTTTATTAAAATAACGTGTTTTTGAAAACCGTTGAACGTCTACGTTCAGTGGATACAACAATTATTTATCGAGGAGAGGTATTTTATTATGGAAAACAAAAAATGTACTAAGTGTGGAAGTGCTGAGTTTGCAGAAGCAACAGATCACATGCCTGTGAAACCAAGCAAAATGTCACTTAAAGGCTCTAATAAAATCTATACATTTTGTTTAAATTGTGGTGAAGTTGATTCCATTCGTATTGAAAATGTAACCATTTTTAAGGACTAGTTAATATTTTCCTTATTAAACAAAAGGGCGCAAGAATCTAATAACGATGGACTGTTTCAGCAGTCCAATTGTATATTCGCGGTAATAGGAGATGAATTTGTGGACTTAAATATATTTTTGGCATTCGGGGCAGGGTTTTTATCATTTATATCTCCGTGTTGTTTGTCGCTTTACCCTGCATTTTTATCTTATATTACAGGAATATCGGTTGTTGAGTTAAGAGATAATTCGATATTAAATAGCAGTGCAATGCTTCATACATTTTTCTTCCTGCTCGGGTTTTCTATAATATTTGTGGTTCTTGGATTATCAACATCATTTATTAGCAATCTTTTCTATCTATACAAAGATTTAATTCAGAAAATAGGAGCAATTTTAATTGTGTTTTTTGGTTTGATTGTTGTTGGCATTCTGAAACCAAAATTTTTAATGGTGGACAGAAAATTCACTTTTAAGATTAGGCCTTCAGGGTATTTAGGTTCCTTTTTAATTGGATTAGGATATGCTGCTGGTTGGACTCCTTGTGTAGGACCAATATTAGGTGCTGTTATCACTTTAGGTTTGTATACTGGTCAGGGTTTAATTTTTATGATTGCTTATGTTTTAGGGTTTTCAATGCCATTTTTTATAATGTCATTTTTCATTGGAAATTCAAAATGGATTAAAAAATACAATAGAAATATAAACCAATTTGGTGGGTATATAATGATTTTCATGGGTGTTTTTTTATATTTTGGTTGGCTGACAAAAATTACAGCATTCATATCAAATTATGTATTTAGGGGTTTTACAAGTTTTTAGTTTGAAAGCAAAGAGGGCGTTCTTGAAATATACATCCAGCGTTTATATTTTCCAGAACGCTCTTCCACAATCGGACGCTATGGCGTCTTTTTTTACTTAAGAAGAAAATAAATAAAATATTCCATTATTAACCAATATCATTTATTCTAAACTTAATTGAACTTAAATAGGTAGGTGTAGTAATAATGGAGCTTTTATTTGGAGTATTAATATTTGCTGGTTTTTTTGCATTATTTGACGCACTAAGAAGAATTAACAACAATCTAATTGATCAAACAGAAGAAATTAAGAAATTCCGGATTGAACTCACCCAATATAAAGATGAAACTGTATGGGAAAAAGATATATAAAGAATTTCAATTCAAACCAAGCTTGTTCGAATTTCCATCATTTATTGTACCGAGTCCATTCATCAAATATGAATTTCTCCAATGATTTAATAGATTTAAAGGTATGATGGCAATTGGTAGGAGGCAAATGAATTGATTCATAAAGTAGAAAAAATGAATGGTCATAACAAAGATATAAACTCCCAGAAGGAAATTTTAAAAGAAATTTTAAATTTGAGTAAGAACATGCAGAAAGTATTGGAAATTTCACAATCGGAATTAAACAATTACTATATTGGAGCAGGTTGCTTGGTTCAAACCGTCTGGAACTATTTATCAGGAAATCCTTTAGACTACGGAATTGAGGACATTGATATTGTTTATTATGATGCAGAAAATTTAAGCTTTGAGAAAGAAAAGCAGCTAGAAATCAGAATAACGTCTTTACTCAATAATCTCCCATTTAAAGTAGATGTTAAGAATGAAGCGAGAGTTCACCTTTGGTATGAGGACAAGTTTGGTTATAAGATAGAACCATACCAATCATTAGAAGACGCCATTAACAGTTGGCCAACAACAGCAACTTCTATAGGGGTCAGAAAGGGAACTAATGGCCAATTTGAGGTGTACGCACCTTATGGGCTAAATGACCTTTTTGGTATGATTGTAAGGGCTAACAAGTTACAGATAACACGAGAAATTTATGAAAAAAAAGCCGGAAAATGGAGTAAATTGTGGCCAGAACTCTTTATTATTCCATGGGATGAATAATGATTACTCCATTCCTTCTTCAACTATTGAGCGCATTTCTTTAATAAAGGGCACTGAAATGCTCAAGTTTTTTTATGAAGGAATGATTCATTTATATATATTGCAGGACAAGTAAAAATCTTAAAATCAATTCACGTTCAAGGAGGAATTACGATGTCAAACAACGCATTGGTATCGAGAGTAGAGAACGATCGGGTATTGGTACTAGAGCGCGTTTTCGATGCGCCACTCGATCTCGTATTCAGGATGTTTAAAGAGCCGGAATATCTTAAACGCTGGTGGGGGCCGAGGGGCTGGGAGATTCCGGTATGCACCGTTGATTTCCGTCCGGGAGGCGTTTGGCACTACTGCATGAAGTGTGTCGATCAGAATCAGGGTAAATTTTTTGGTATGGAATCTTGAGGCAAAGGGGTTTATAAGGAGATTATCGAGCCGGAGAAGATCGTCTACACTGATTACTTTTCAGATGCCGTAGGTAATTTGAATGACTCCATGCCGTCGTCCGAGATCACATTAGAATTCATCGATTTGGGTGGAAAGACAAAGCTGATAAACCGTGCTGAATATGTTTCCGAAGAGGCCCTTAAGAACGTCATGGACATGGGCATGCTGCAGGGCATTTCCGAAACTTGGGACCGTTTAAGCGAGCTATTGGAGTCGCTGAAGTAGATTTACCGTAACAATGTTTTAAGCGTTAGTAAGGTTTAGGAGCATTGAGTTTAGTAATTACTTTTATAAGGGAGTGTAAAAAATCAATGATTAGTACAGTTGGTCAAATCATGTTGTATGTTAATAACCAAGATAAAGCAAGGGAGTTTTGGACAGAAAAAGTAGGGTTTAGTGTAATTTCAGAGGAAGATAACGGTCAAGGAATGAGATGGATTGAAATTGCTCCAACTAAAGAAGCTGAAACAAGTATTATTCTCCATAATAAGGAGCTAATTGCTAAAATGCAACCTGAATTAAATCTTGGTACACCTTCTTTAATGTTCTTCTCAAATAAATTCGATAATTTATATAGTGACTTATTAAACAAAAACGTTACAGTCGGAGAAATTGTAAATATGCCTTCAGGTAGAGTATTTAATTTTGCAGATAGTGAAAATAATTACTTTGCAGTATTGGAAAAAAAGTGAATTTCTCCTCAATTTACGAGTGCGATGCTTGAATAAAGGCATCGCCTTTTTGCTTGTTTGATTTACGAAACAGATTGTGAAGATTTACACTTAGAGTAAGGGTACGATTGTTTAATAAGACAGTCGCTTTTTGTGCTAAAGAGTCAGGTAAATTGAAAAAGGATATTCGTGTACGTCAAAAACTATATTTAATATCATAAGGAGCAAATTACTATGAACAAAATTTTAGAAAACAATCTTAATTTAGAGTATAAAAAAAATCTATTAAAAAATCACATTAATTTTCTATCAAAACATAGAGGAATAAAAGAGTGTCTTGAGTATGGTGAATTTATTCACAGTGACAATCCAGATTTCAATATCTTTTTCCCTTTTTTAAATGATAGTACAGAGAAAGTGAACAAGGACTATACTATTTACTTGCCCCAATGGATTTTAATTAATGAACAAATGAAGTTAAAATATAAAAAAGTTGGCAGTCTTACCTATATGGTTTTAGCTGATAAAAAAGCAAGATGGGAAATTAATAAAAAAATAATGATAAAAAGGGCAAATTCTCTTTCTGACATAGAAGATTTTAGCGTTGCACAGGCATGGGGATTTTGTGAAACCGAAGAAATATTTAATCAAGCGTATTCATGGATGAGGCAAAAAAATATAGAAAATCTTGATGACAATACTCAAAATTTTTATGTTGCATATGATAATGAGAAGCCTGTTGGTGTTACATTGTGCATTTATTATAAGAATATAGCAGGAATTTATGCCGTTGCCACCCTACCAGAATATAGAAAAAAGGGGGTTAGCACTACTCTAGTACAAAGAGCTGTTGATGATGCCATTAATAGTAATATATCAGTAGTTACTTTACAAACGTATACTGAATCATATGCACATTCTTTTTACAAAAAACTTGGATTTGAGGATGTATTTGAATGCGGTATTCTTAAACTCATAAATTAAATTTTATAACCCTGTGAAGATTGACATATAATGCCTCACAGGGTTTTTATTCAACTCAACACAATCTGTATTTTGTTGTGTTTGATTCTCTATAAGTAAATATGTGAGAGCCTTCTATTTTTAAGGACTTTTTTAGAAATTAGATCTTACAGAAGGTTCGTTGCTGAAGACAAAGAGCGTTTATTACAAAATAGACTGGATGATTCCACCTTCAACCCGCTGAGCAGGACCATTAATAGCTGATGCATTTTCAGAAGCAAGAAAAACAATTGTGTCTTCAACCTCTTCCACTGTGGTTGGAGGTGAACAGGTTTTGCCAAAATATAATATTCCGGTTGAAGCAGCTCTTGAAGTGATTTGCGGGAAATGGAAGATAGTTATTCTCTGTCATTTAATTCTAGGGACAAGGCGAACAAGTTGGGATTTATCCAGTTCGTTTTGTATTTCCCAAAAGCATTTTAAAGATATTTTGAACAAATTCAGCAACTTTAGTTAACCTGCTAAAATTCTATAGTTAAAATTCGGCAAAAGAGAGTGGCCTTGATGTGCAAAAATTTTAACTTTTTCTATACTAGAACGATTCGGAGGTGACCAAGAATTATTGAAAAAAGGCTATTATTATATGGGAAAAGCCTCTAGGAAAATTCCAAAAGAAATTGAAGAATTTTGGAGCTTCTTCAACGGGTGATTATCTTTAAAACATAAATGATGTTCCACAATCGGGCGCTTTAATGAAGTAACGAAAAAAAACCCAATTTTCTTAAGATTAATCTAAGAAAAATGGGCTTTTTAATATTGGTATTTCCTTAAAGTTGTAAATATGCAGGTTCTGGCGCTACCACTAAATGGTCGTATATGTAGATATGATTTTTTGTGAGTCATTTGTTTTATGATCCATCATAGCGATGGTCGTGTAAAATACATTGATAAAAATGAGAAACTGTGGTAAATTTACATAGATACACAGCGGATGGATTTTTTGTATAAATTATCCCTATTTTAATTATACACCATAAAATTCTTTTCAGTCAACCCCTATTTTTATTTTTTTAAGGAGTGTTTGATATGAACATGGAACTTCGCCAGGAGCAAGAACGAGTGAATAGCGTAATGAAGACAATTACAGAGCAAATTCATAGATTGGAGGGCGAAACTTCAAGGCTTCGAATGGAAGTTGTGAATATCCGCAAACACTTTTGGGATGAAGTAAAGGTTAATATTGATACCTTCGACGATTATCTTGAGACAATCATCGGCTTGAGACAAGAGGCTCAAGCACTTTCCGTAAGCCAAAGCACCCATAGACATGCATCTAAGAGATTATTTGCGCTGCGGCGTATGCAAGAGGTGCCCTATTTTGGTCGAATCGATTTCATTGAAGAAGGAACTGCAGCTGCGGAACGAATCTATATCGGCATCTCTACGCTCACGGATACAAGCGGAGAAAATTTCCTTATTTACGACTGGAGGGCTCCGGTCTCGAGTGTCTACTACGACTACCAGCCTGGTCCCGCTGAGTATGCTACACCTGGTGGTGCCATCCATGGCATACTGGAGAAAAAGTGGCAATATCTCATTCGCGGCGGCATTATCCAATCTATGTTCGATACTGGTCTCACTATTGGTGATGAGATTTTACAGCAGGTGCTTGGTAAAGGTACAGACAAACATATGCACAATATAGTAGCCACCATTCAACAGGAACAAAACCGGATCATTCGGCACGATCGCGGGCGGATGCTCATTGTACACGGCGCTGCAGGAAGCGGTAAGACATCGGCTGCCCTGCAGCGGATTGCTTATTTACTCTATAAATATCGAGATATGCTGAATGCCGATCAAATTATTCTCTTTTCGCCTAATTCGATGTTTAATAGTTACGTTTCCAATGTGTTGCCAGAACTGGGCGAAGAGAATATGCAGCAGGTCACATTCCAGGAATACTTGGATCATCGGCTGAAAAGTGAGTTTCAAGTTGAGAATCCTTACGATCAATTGGAATATGTTTTGACTGCAGTGGATAATCCATTATACGGAACAAGGGTTGCGAGCATCCGATTCAAGGCTACCACCTGTTTTTATGAGGCGATCAAATCATATAGTGAGTCGCTGGAATTATCCGGAATGGTATTCAAAGGGATTATCTTCAGAGGAAAGACAATTGTTACTGCTAAACAAATCGCGGAAAAGTTTTATAGCAGCGACACCTCGCTTCGCTTTCATAGCAGACTTGAAAAATTGAAGGATTGGCTAATTAAGCAAATAGATGAAGCCGAGAAGCTCGAACGGACTAAGCCATGGGTACAAGAGGAAATCGAACTGCTTAGTAATGAGGATTACCATAAGGCATATACCTACTTAGCGGAAAAACGCGGCTTTAAAGGAAAGTCGATTCATGATTATGAAATCGAGCCTGAAGCGTTAGCCCGGTTGATTGTTCGCCAGAAGTTAAAGCCGTTGCGAAAACGGATCAAGGCGTTTCGTTTCGTCAACATTAAGGAAATATACAAGCAGCTTTTTACCGATCCCATCCAGATCAAACAGTGGGTGGATCGGGAAGCACCCGAGGAGTGGCCGGATATTTGCCTATCGACTGTGAAAATGCTGGACGAAGGGAATCTATTTTACGAAGATGCTACTCCGTTTTTATTTATGAAAGAGCTGATTCAAGGCTTTCAGACGAACAGCTTTATCAAACATGTACTTGTAGACGAGGCGCAAGATTATTCTCCGTTTCAATTCGAGTTTTTGAAACGTTTGTTTCCTTCGGCAAGAATGACCGTGCTCGGTGACTTTAACCAAGCAATATTCGCCCATGCCAGCGAAATGGTCGATTTCCACACGCTTACTAGCTTATACGGTCCGGATGAAACGGTTGGGATCAACTTGACCCGCAGCTACAGATCCACAAGACCGATCGTCGAATTTACACGCGGACTAGCATCTGATGGCGAACGGATTACCGCTTTTGAACGCGATGGCGAGAGGCCTATATTGACACAACTGTTCAATCGCGATGATTTGCATCGCTCCATAGCTTCCAAAGTTGCAGACTTACGCAAACGGCGGTATAGCACAATAGCGGTTATATGCAAATCTGCAGTGGAAAGCACCGCTGCATACGATTCCTTGAGCGGTATCGAAGAAATTAAGCTCGTGAAGAACGGATCGATTGAATACGAGCAAGGCGTTGTCGTCATACCGGCGTATTTGGCCAAAGGTATCGAATTCGACGCAGTTATTATTTATGACGCATCAGCGGAAGTATACGGAGATGAGAGCCTCCGTAGATTGTTTTACACTGCCTGCACCCGGGCTATGCATCACTTGCAACTATATAGTGTAGGCGAACCAAGCCCCTTTTTACGAAATGTTACGCCGGAGAGTTTGGTTCTAAGATAGCTTGCATGAAGATTGCTTCCGAGGCGTGACTTGCTCTCCGCATATGGTACATGAGTGCAGAAGACAGAATTTCAATCATAAATTTTGTGGAAGTTCGACCATTTACGGCGGATGAGGCAAGAACCAAGTTACCTGATTTACTTCTCCATTTACATTCGCTGTCTCCTTTCCCTAAGGGAATTAATTCCCTCGGGTAATGTCGGAATTGTCGATGGCTTCATTCAAAAATTTCTGGATGCTAAAATTCTTCCGGAGAGTATAACGGAGGAGATGTTCTAACTATATGCACCAGTTGCAAATGTTTATTCTCGTCATGATAAGCAGAATTTAGTTTCGTGACATAATGATCTGAAGCCAGAAAAGATTCTTTTTGAACAATCCTTCGTAGACCAGAACAACAGCCGGAACATGCACCAGAAGATGAAACAAATGACGAGAATGCTGCATTGAGCAGGACATGAAAAAGAAAACGGAAGATCTTTTCTATATAAATAAGTTGACCTTATAATACAATCGGGCGCATTTCTGTAATAAGGAATGCGTCTATTATCATTTAAAGGCCATTTAATGGAATAACTTTATGTTAAAGTTATAAAAAGAATTGTGAAGAAATGCTCTTAAGCTACAGGGCGGGTTAGTTGAATAATCAATATCAAAAATTAATCCAAACAATAAATAAGGAGGAATAAATAATACATGTTTCGATTAGATGGGAAAGTAGCAGCTATTACAGGGGCTACTAGAGGGATTGGGAGACAAATGGCGCTAGCATTAGCGGAAGCGGGAGCACAAGTAGCATTGCTTCAACGGAATGTAGAGGATGATTCTGTACAAAAGGAAATTAAAGCACTAGGTCAAAACTGTATTATTGTTCCATGTAATCTAGAAGATCAGGTACAAGTAAAGGCTACAATACCAACAGTAGTGAATAAGCTTGGACAAATTGATATCCTCGTCAATAATGCGGGCATTTAACGTCGATCACCATCAGTTTCATTTTCAGAAAGTGATTGGGATGATGTAATCAATGTGAATTTAAAGTGTGTTTGGCTTTTATGTCAAGAAGCTGGGAAATTCATGGTCCCTCAAAAGAAAGGTAAAATCATTAATATGGCGTCTTTATTATCTTTCCAAGGCGGCTACACTGTACCAGCTTATGCTGCAGCGAAAGGCGGGATAGCACAATTGACAAAGGCATTATCAAATGAGTGGGCTAAAGAAAATGTCAATGTAAATGCTATTGTTCCTGGTTATATTGCAACAGATATGAATGAGGCATTACTGCAGGATGGAACGCGCAATCGACAAATTCTAGAGCGTATTCCAGCTGGTCGATGGGGGACGGCAGAAGATTTTAGAGGAACAGTTGTCTTCTTGGCTTCGGATGCATCGAATTATGTTCATGGTCATCTGCTTGTGGTCGATGGAGGTTGGCTTGGCAGATAAACTGCTGCCGAATGAAAATAGAGCCTGGAAAGGAAAAACTATAAATAAAAAAACAGAGGGGAAAGAATTATGCAAATATTGTTGCTGCTATTGGAGTATAAATAGCCCTCAAAATATAAGTAAATTATCGGTGAAAGGATAAGTGATATCCTTACCCCACTTTGATTAATAAAGTTATTTATATTATATAAAAAAGGTATGTTTATGAAATATTGTTTTGGAAAATGAGTTTTGATAGAAATAAAGAGTGATAAAGTAAGATATTTAACAGCTTCTTTATATTATCAAAAACCCTCGTTTTTGACATTGGTGTAGCAAAAGAAGGTATTACAGGTTAAAGGAGAATATTTTACAAGCTCGCATTTATTCTTAGGATTGAAGTTTATAAAAATGAAGAGCATGTTCATGATGAATGCTCCTTTAAAAAATAATAAAGTTGTTTCAAAAACGCCAGTCATGCTATTCAACAATGGGCCAGATTGTTGAACATCACACTAATTGTGATAGTTCATGGAATGCGGACTATTACGGTGCAGGTATGTTTATCAAAATTGATAAACATAAGATATTTCTGGCAAAAAGTAAGACCCTTGATTTAAGAAAATTAAGGGTCTTGCTTTATAAATATAAATCACCTAATTATGGGACTTTTCTAGGGCTAGTTTTATACCAAAACCTATCAGTATAGTGCCTGTGATTCCTTCAATAATATTTTGTGCTTTAGGTTTTTTCATAAAAGAGCTAATCTGATTAATTAAAGAGACATAAAGTAAAAACCATATGGCAGTCAATACAGTATAAGTGATGCCCATTATAAGAAATGGTATAAATGTATTGCTTTCAGAGTCCACGAATTGAGGCAAAAAGGTTAAGAAAAAGACAGCAACTTTGGGATTAAGGATATTGGTAAGGAATCCTTGTTTAAAACAAGATGTGTTTTCAAACTGCATTTTTGTGTCCATCTCAACGCTTGCTGTTTCTTCTTTTTTTCTCAAAGCCCATAATGTTTTAGCACCGAGATAAATTAAGTAAACAGCACCAATATATTTGAAGACAGAAAATAATAGCGCTGTTTTAACAATAATTGCTGAAAGTCCTAAAACAGCAGCAGAAGTATGGATAAGAAGGGCGCAACAAGTACCAAAAGCTGTTTTAAGACCTCCACTTCTCCCAAAGATAAGAGTATTTTTTGTAGTAATCGCAGTATCTGGACCTGGTAAAATAATTAGAAAAAAACACATAGCGACAAACAGATAAAAGTTTTCCATTTTATTATCACCTTTCTGATTATTATAAGTCTTCTGAAGAATATGTGATTCCTGTATTATATATAAATCGTGTAATAAATTGAACAAAAATTTTATTTCCTGTTTCACTAACGGCTGCTTAACGATCTTCCAGAAAAGGTCGCAAGAATTGAACAACGACGGACTGTTTCAGCAGTCCATTTTTCTTGGTCTTTAATCAGTTAAATGGCAGTTTAGTTTAATAACGCATTGTTACAAAGGAAAAAACCCCGTTTTTATTTAGCGGGGTTTTAATTTGGATAGTATAAAACCATACTTAATCGAGTTAACGTTTCTCCCGAATTATGATAAGTATGAGGTTTATCAGCCTTGAATCTGATAGAATCGCCATTTTTTAATGTATATTCAACGTCATTTACTCCGACAGTTAATTCACCATCAAAAACTGTTAAAAATTCCTCAGTTCCCTCCAGGTGTGAATCAGCACTTAGGAATCCACCTTTTTCAATCTCGACTGAATAAACTTCAAAACGTCTATCATCTTCAAATGGGAAGTATGGATAAAGCCGATATTTCCCTTTATCCTCCACAAGTTTTTTAACCTCGCTCATTGATACAACTTTTGTATCTGGCTGCGGATTATTGATTAGAGAAGTAAAAGATATTTTTAATCCATTTGCTATTTTCCAGATAGTTGTAATAGTAGGACTGGATTCACCTCTTTCAATTTGACCAATCATTGTTTTACTTACACCAGTAGCCTCTGCAACCTTTTCAAGGCTTAATTTTTTACTTTCTCTAAAGACTTTCAAATTTTTGGCAATGATTTGATTTATTTCTTCCATAAAAACACTCCTAATATTACTTATTTACATCATAACGTCTGTATCGTACAATATAAAGTAAATCGTTATATTGTCTATTTTGAACATTATAACACACAATTAAAGGAGGGTTCCATTTTGGTTTTATTATCGCTATCGTTCTTGTTATATGTATTTGTTACTGCTTTTACTCCAGGTCCAAATAATATTATGGCAATGTTAGTTGCTAACAAATACGGGTTAAAAAAGACAATTAGATTTTCTTTAGGAGTAGGTGCAGGTTTCTTTGTTCTAATATTATTGTGTAGTTATTTTGGTCTTTTGCTTAAAAGTTTCATTCCAAAAGTTGAATTTATTATGACTATTCTAGGTGTAATCTATATGTTGTATCTGGCTATAAAAATTATAACCAGTAAAAATGATGGTAATTACAATGATGGGGACAAGAATAACAGTTTTTTAACAGGTATGCTTTTACAATTCGTAAATCCGAAAGGTATTTTATATGGCATTACTACAATATCAACCTTTGTCCTTCCATATCACACTTCTGATTTCAGCTTAATATTTTATTCATTCTTTCTAGCTTTTGTTGGTTTTTTGGGCACTTACTCTTGGGGTGTTTTTGGTTCAATTTTTCGAAAGTTCTTATCAAAGTATAATACTCAGTTTAATATAATTATGGCTTTATTATTGATGTTTAGTGCAATATCAATACTTTTGGAATCGAGATAATGAACGGGTGCTTTAGTAAAATAACTGAGGTGCCATCTTTGTAGCTTTTTTACATTTTCCATATTCAACATTAACAAAAAAAGAGATAAAAACGAGTGACAATATAAGTTTCCTTAACATATTGTTACATCCCCTTTTTTAATTGGATAATAAATTACTTACAGAATCCTTAACCCGTAGTAATAGTTTTGATCGCCTAAATATCGGATAAAAAAGGACGGTTATTATCAATAGACTTCCAGAGATCATAATCGTTAAAATAATCCCCATATTTTTACCTAATATTCCTCCCAACAATGTCCCAATTAAAATTAACAAATTATTTATAGAGAAGAAGATGGCCGTGCCTCTTCCACGAATGATTTCTGGCATTTCTTGAAGAAAGATGGTGCTAGTCGGGACTGTTAAAATGGCATTTGAAACACCAATCAGAAGACTCCAGATGATTAAAGGAAATAAAACTAAAGTCCATTGGCTAAATAATGATGAAATCAAATGGATACTAACGATGCAGATACCTAAGACTCCGATTGAAAGAAACAATAGACGATAGTGTAAAATACGTTTTAGCAAATATGAACCAGCTATAGCGCCGATAACCGTACCAAATGCTAAAGTACCTTCGATCAATCCGAATTCAATTTTGCCTACCTCAAATACTTGCAATAAAACCGCCTTGTAGTTAGTGGTAAATATCCCTATTGAAACCATTACTGGAACAAGTAATATTAACACAAATCGAAGTATAGGTTTTCTAAACAATTCAAACAATCCCGTTTTTAGGTGATCCAAATAGTTTAATTCGGAGGAGAATTGCTGCTCATTTGTTTTGGCCAATACAGAGAGACCCATAAATAAAATGGCAGAAATGAAATATGAAAAAGCATCAAAAATGAATATCTGAATGGGGCTTTGAAACGCTAGTATTACCCCTCCTAACACAGGACCTACCAGTTTTATGACAGCTAAAGTACTTTGAAATAGGGCAATCCCTTGTGGAATTCTGTTAACTCCCACTATGGAAGGTATGGAGGCCATCCTTGCAGGTTCAAATACAGCAGTCCCAATTCCCTGTAAGAATATTAGGGATATTAAAAGAAACATATTTTCATAAGAAAAAATCATAAAAAATACAATCAAAAAACGAAACAGGTCCGATAAAACCATCATCATACGCCTGGAATATCGGTCGATAACGGGACCTATCAGTGGACCTATTACTACTAATGGCAATAACTGAGCAATAAATACTAGACTGATCATAAAAGGATCCTTCGATAATGTTCCCACTAAATAAACGGCAGTTGTTAAGGTCATCGCATCTCCAAGAAATGAAATAACCACCGCTAACCAATAGCGTATATATACTTTATCTTTAAGTAACTCCATCATTTAAAAGATCCCCGCTTCCTATCTAACTAAAATTCAGCACTTAAAATCGAATTTCGTATTTTGTTAAGATATACTAATTATTAACAATGAAATAAATATTTAAAAAGTGAAAAAAACAATCCATTTTTTCACCTTTTATCAAAGGAGAAATTATGAGGCAAATTGAACATTTATTGTTGATCAGGAGTGAATTTGACCAAATTCCCACAAATGAAGTTGTAAGAATTTCCATCAAAGAATTAGCTGGAGTTTTGTGCAGCTCAACTCGGAATGTAAATTATCTCCTTAAGAAAATGCATGAAGATAAACAAATAAAATGGTCACCAGGTAAAGGGAGAGGACATGTATCAAGTCTCATTTTCTGTTATTCTTTTTCGGAATTGACACAAATGTACTTAAAAACAATGGTGGAAGCTCAAAATATAGAGGATTTAATCAATTTTATAGAAGGTACAACTTTATCTGTAAAAAATAAACAAGTCATTTATAACTATTTGCATAAGGAACTTGGCCCAAAGATTGAAAGAACTTATTCAGGTTTCAATAGTGTTTTAAGAATGCTTCTCCCTCAAAAGATACAGACACTTGATCCAATTCATGCATTACTTTATTCAGAGGCGCATTTGGTCAGTCATTTATATAATACACTTGTTCATTTTAATTCCACCGATGCAAAAATAGAACCCTGCCTTGCATATGCATGGAAAGAAAACAAAGAAGGAAAAGAATGGACATTTTATTTACGCAAATCAGTACAGTTTCATAACAATGAGGAACTAACGGCTCAAGATGTGAAATACACTTTTTGTAGGATTATTAAAGTTGAAAAAGACACAGCCATCTATCCCTTATTAAGTGATATAGATGAAATTGAAATCACTGACGATTATACTGTTACATTTCATTTAAAACACTCAAATTACTTCTTTCCAAGAATTTTATCTTCCTTTCATTGTTCCATTCTTAATCATACTGATACAGATTTGAAAAAGCCCAATGGAACTGGCCCATTTAAAGTAAGTGAATTAACTGAAAATTTCATTAGTTTATCGGCTTTTGACCATTATTTCAAGGAAAGAGCGTTAATTGATCGTATAGATATTTGGATGAGCAACCTAATTGATCCTCATGTTATGCAAGCTACTAAATTAAATATTCAATCAATAAATCAACCTGAAATGAAAATTTCATATCATTATCTATTATTAGGTAGTAGACTCATTACATTTAATCAAAATCAAAAGACCTTTGATAAGTACTTTAAGTTAGCTCTAATTAATCTATTTAGCCCTAAGAAGATTGTACAAGAACTAAATGGAAACAGGAGCTTACCATCATCCAGCTTCCTTCCTAGTAAAAGCAACTCCGATCCTTTTGCGACGATTACCGTTGACGAAATTAAGCATATTCTTTCCAAAAGTATGTACGCTGGAGAAATGATAAACTTATATTATTTTGATCTAAATGAAGGATTGGAAAGTGCAGAGTGGTTAAAAAAACAGGCTGAAAAAGTAGGGATCAACATGTCCCTTCATCCTATTCCAAAGCATAAACCAAATGATAACAATGTTGTCCAAGAAGCTGATATTTTACTACTATCGATAATTCTCAGTGAAGATGTAGAATTGAGCCTGTACACCATTTTCAAAAGTCAAAACTCATTTCTTAGAGAGTATTTACCTAAGAAGGCAAAAAAATATATAGATGAACAGCTTAAAATATTTCAAGAGAAAAAAGCCAAGAATGGACTCGTCGAATTAATAAATATTGAAAATTTCTTAAAAGAAGAGTTGTTAATTCATTTCTTATATCATGCTAAAAATAAACTTGATTACCCCCTTTTTTTAAAAGGTATTGAAATAAACTCATATGGTTTGACAAATTTTAACCAATTATGGGTTGATCCTGATTCAGAAACAATAATTTCTAGTAATTAACAATATAAAGTATTATTCCTTCATCCCGTAATGATGGATATTTTAATGCATTTTGCAGTAAACTTATGATTTACGGGTTCCTTTATCTTATATTTGTACAAAAAGAAAAAGAACCCGTTAGGATCCATAAACTATTTCTTACTTTTGACATTAGAGATATTTTTATAAAGCAATCACTTTGTCAAGTGAAATCCTTTGCAGCAGCAATTTTAACTTTCTCATCGGGTACCAAGGGCTTCTAGATTCTATTTTATCCCTGTTCACTTAATCACATTAGATTAATGTTACAAGCTAATTTTTGTCTCCTTTATCGTTTTATATATAACATTCAAACCTTGTTTAAAATATTGAAAACTATTCAATATGCACAGGCACTTATCTAAAATGGGCTAATTATTGGATTACAATATATGGTCTCATCATCTCATAATCTTCATGCTCCAGGATATGACAATGCCAAACATACAACCCTGTATAAGGACCAAAATTCATAATAATTCGAGTTACCTGGTTAGGATTGGCTTGAACTGTATCCTTCCTTCCTCGTTCTTGAGGTACGGGAGGTATGGCCGGACCTGTATATTTGATAATTCTCTCCTTGTTATACTTTTCTACAT
This sequence comes from Chryseobacillus diguaensis, assembly GCF_049220665.1. NCBI lineage: Bacteria > Bacillati > Bacillota > Bacilli > Caryophanales > Bacillaceae > Chryseobacillus > Chryseobacillus diguaensis. The sequence goes on along the minus strand of NZ_JBMKNV010000004.1, from coordinate 26,076 downwards.
CGAAATTTCTCCGATCTAATATTTCGAAATCAATTAAGTGAATATGAATAGGGTGCGTATCCGTAGTTAAGTTAATTAGATACCATATTTCGGTTGATCCCAATTTTGGATTTTCCGTTATGGGAGCATCCCACTGTTTATTATCCAAAAGCATGAATTCACGACCGTACTTATCCATATTATCATTTAATGTGAGGTATCGGATTTTTGAAGCGGACTGTTCTTTTATATTTGGAAGAGGCATCATATAAGCCGGGATAACACTTGTATCAACACTTGATAGCGGTAGAGTCACTCTAAACTGCATCACTGTACCCGTGTTTTCATTTGCCGGATCTCCGCTTGGAAAAGGAGCGGGGGCATCATTTGTCATGATAATATTCTTCCCCTCAAAATTTGTAAAATCAATGATCACATCTGCTCTTTCTGCAGGTGCTAACATGATTTCTGTGACTCCTATCGGGTGCTGCATGAATCCTCCATCTGTCGCGATTTGATACATAAATTGTCCCGAATCGAGCTTAATCCTAAAGAAACGGGTGTTGGCAGCGTTTAACAGCCTAAATCGATATTTACGTGGTTCCACTTTTAAATAGGGCCATACTTTGCCATTCACGATAATTGTATCCCCAATAAATTCAGGTACGATTGATGTTTCTAAACCCTGAACAGGTTTTTCTGGCTGCTTAGGGTAATAAAGAGAACCATCCTTTTTAAAAGTCTTGTCTTGTATCAGAAGAGGGATCTCATATTTCCCACTTGGTAAATTCATTAAACGTTCCCGTTGATCTCTGATCAAATAGAATCCTGCCAATCCAGCGTAAACATTAAGCCTAGTGATCCCAAGGGCATGGTCATGATACCAGAGGGTGCAAGCATCACTACAATTATCATATCGATATACTTGCTTTCTAAAATATCGACCAACTTGTTTGAATCCCTTTGTAAACCAAGACTCTGGGTAGCCATCGCTTTCCCATTCCACACATGCACCGTGGACGTGGACAACTGTTCGTACTTCCGGTACATCCTCATGGGCACCATGCACCGTATAGTCTACCGGCAAAAGATGCTTATCTGGAAGATCGTTGATCCATTTGATAAATACGATTTTTCCGCTTTCCACTTCAATGGTAGGTCCCGGATAGCTGCCTTCATAGCCCCAAACAGTTGTATCATTTAATTCACTATGGAGTGATTGCTTAAATTCGGTCATATTCACTTCATAATAAGTATGAAACTGATCTTTCCATCTAGGTTTTAAAATAGGGGGAATAGGAAGTTCATCTACAAATTTAGAGAGAACCATATTTTCGCTCCTTACTGATTTTAAATTCCTTCTTTCTAAATGATAATTGTCTTACAATCCCTATATGACGAATACAATTTTCTTGTTACATTATCGCTCTAAAGACAAGAAGAAGGAGTTTATTTGTTCGATTGCACTACAGGCGAACGTCACGTATAATGTACAACTTTTTTGAAGAACTCTGCATAGTCCTTAGCGAATTGACGGAAAGAGATTGGTTTCTTACCTGTCACTTCTTAAACGATTGGTGATACACCCGCTGTATAATAGCACGGTTGACTGCACATAGAGTTCTAGCATGGCTTGAATAATGATCCATCTGTTTGATTGAATACCAGATCATGATATAATGGTTATTACGATTTTACTTATCATTGAACGGATGCCAAGAAAAGCCTCCGCATAGCGATGAAATATGGTGGTGTAAGAGAATGAATAAACGATGGACAATTAGTAAAATAAAGGAATTTGTTGAGAGTAATTCGGAGAGTAAGCTGCTTACAACGGAATATCACGGTTTTTCTCAAAAGTTACTATTTGAATGTTCATGCGGCAGCAGCTTTGAAAAAACATTTACTAAATTTAAAAATAATAACCAGCGTAAATGTGATGTATGCCAGCCGCCAAAAGAATCACGATAATGAATAGTGAATATACCGAGTGCTGGTTTCTATAAAAGAGAAGTTGGCACTATTTTTATTTTATAGGGAAGAACAAAAGCTGATCTCCTAAAGAGGGAGGTTAGCATTCCTTTTAAGACGAAAGATTGCGTTTCTTGAAGACAAAGCTGTCATTCTGGGAATAGCACAGAAAAAAGAAAACTCACCAATGCGATGGCGAGTTTTGCTTTTTAAAGGCTGTTTTCGCAGAGATTGTTGCTGTTCGTAAATGCTTTTATCACCATTTTAACTTGCTTCGGGCAACAACTTCAATTACTTCTACAGATGTATCAGAAAGCTGGTGTCTTAAACTCATTGTAAATGAATGAAGCGCCGCTTTACTTTGATTTTAGCTGCTAATTCAAATTTTGTACTTCAAAAATGAACCCGTTACTAGAAAATACTGTGTCTTTTGTGTGCGATTCATTTTGTTATCTATCCGGCTAGATAAGTTTGTTACAAAAACTAAACTGCTATAGTCTATTAACAACAGCGGGAAACCTTCCCGCCTTTTGCGTTATAGCGTGCTTCCTGAGCTTCACAAAAGAATTCCTTTCTAGATTGAACGGGTTCACCAGGATGGTGCTCCGCCATATGCTCCACATATTTCTCATAACAGGGAACACCTGCCATCAGGCTTAAAAACTGATTACGGTATTGAAGGATTTTGGACAGCTTAGCCAGCATACGTTTTTGGGCCTCCTTCATCTCTTGAGATATAAGGCGCTTCGTGAAGGGTGACTTTTTCATTCCGGATTACCTTCATCCAAATTCGGACAGAAGCTATTAATACGGCGATCACAACAATCATAAAGATTCCACAAAGAGCGGCATCGACATAATCGTTCAGGATGACTTGATTCATCTGTCCTATGCTTGCAGCCGGCGCTAGCACTTTACCGCTGGAAAGGGCATCTCCGAATACTCTTGCATGAGACAAAAATCCGATTTTTGGATTAGAGTGAAATAGCTTTTCCCATCCAGCTGCCATCGTTACGATTAAAAGCCAGACAGTTGGCAAAAGGGTAACCCATACATATTTTTTCTTGCCCATTTTGAAGAGAAGAGTTGTGCCGAGCAAAAGAGCAATTCCGGCAAGCATTTGATTGGCTATTCCGAATAATGGCCAAAGTGTATTTATGCCTCCAAGCGGGTCGATGACGCCCTGATAGAGGAAATATCCCCAGCCAAGAACACACAAAGCAGTTGCCAGCAAGTTTGCAGGCAGTGAATCAGTTTTACTTAATGGTTTGTAAACGCTCCCTAAAAGATCTTGAATCATAAAGCGTCCAACTCTTGTGCCGGCATCAATGGTTGTGAGAATAAATAAGGCTTCAAATAAAATAGCAAAATGATACCAGAAGCCCATGAGTGCGCCGCCTCCGAGCACTTTTGAGAAAATAAACGCCATACCAATTGCAAGTGTAGGAGCTCCGCCAGTTCTTGAAAGAATGGTTCCTTCCCCAACATCCTTCGCAAGGTTCGTTAACACATCAGGTGTTACCTTAAAGCCCCAGCTTGATACTGTCTGAGCAGCCTGGACTGCATCAGCACCAATCACAGCAGGAGGACTGTTAATCGCAAAATAAATGCCAGGCGTTAACACGCAGGCAGCAATCATCGCCATAGCAGCAACAAACGACTCAGTAAGCATAGCTCCATAGCCAATTAATTGGGCTTGTGATTCTCTTTCAATCATTTTTGGAGTTGTTCCGGAAGATACGAGTGCGTGGAATCCAGAAACAGCTCCGCAAGCAATTGTGATAAACAGGAATGGGAAGAGGTTTCCTGCAAAAACAGGTCCTGTTCCGTCAATAAACTTTGTCACAGCAGGCATCTGCAAATCAGGTGCTACAACAATAATGCCAAGCGCAAGGCCGACAATTGTTCCGACTTTCAGAAATGTACTTAAATAATCCCGCGGTGCAAGAAGCATCCAGACAGGAAGAACAGAAGCAATAAACCCATAAATAATCATTAAAATAGCAATCGTTTCTCCATTAAAGGTAAACATGGCAGCAAGTGCCGGGCTTTTTGAAACAACCTGTCCGAGATAAAGAGAAAAGAGGAGCAGAACAATACCAATAACAGATGCCTCGCCAACCCTTCCAGGCCGGATATATCGCATGTATAAACCCATAAAAACGGCAATTGGAATTGTAGCAGCGATTGTGAACATTCCCCAAGGACTTCCTGCGAGCGCCTTCACAACAACTAAGCCCAAAACTGCAAGCAGGATAATCATGATCCCTAAGATACCGATCATTGCAATATAACCGGCAACAGGCCCAATTTCATCCTTGATCATTTCACCAAGTGATTTTCCTTTGCGCCTCATTGAACCGAACAAAATGACAAAATCCTGAACGGCTCCACCGAGAACGACCCCGACCACAATCCAGATCGTACCGGGCAAGAATCCCATCTGTGCTGCAAGGATTGGTCCAACCAGCGGACCTGCTCCTGCAATGGCTGCAAAGTGGTGCCCAAAAAGAACCCACTTGTTTGTCGGGACATAATCCTTTCCGTCATTATTCGTTTCAGAAGGTGTTTCTCTTTTATCATCCAATTCAAAAACCTTTTTCGCCATAAACCTGCTGTAGAAGCGATAGGCCACAGCATACACACAAACAGCCGCAGTCAAAAGCCAAATGGCGTTAATGGTTTCCCCTTGCTTCAGTGCAAGGATTGCAAAACCTGCTGCTCCGAGAGCTGAAACGACTCCCCATAAAAGAATTGACCAGATTTTTTTCATATGTATTCTTCACCCCTTTTGTTTTACTAATATTATTTTACTTTATTTATCAGAATATTTAAATAAGTAAAACCATTTATATTGGGGTTTTTTTGAAATGAAAATGAGGATGAAAGCTCCTCTCATGAGAGGAAGGGGAGATTAGGGTCTGCATAAAAAAATGATATTTTTCTTTTGAAGGGAATCAGAAAAATAAAATTGGAGGGATGCTGACAGTATAAAAAAAGAAATTACAGCTTTACAGTATGAAAGCTCAAATTATTTCAGCAAAGCCTTCAAGAAATCCATTGGAGATTCACCAAAGGAGTTTAGGCAAACGAGGGACCGTAAGTTTACGCGGGTATTATAGGATAAACAGGCAGCCCTGCTTCCCGGCATCTTCTCTTAAGGCTGTTTTCGCAGAGATTGCTGCTATTCGCACTATCTTAGAACACGCATAGAGACTTACTTCGTGGCATCTTTTCTTAAAATTCGCAGCTATATATTGGTCCGCGATAATTAAATATAGATTAGAAAGCAACAATGTTTAAGAGGATAAATGAAAAAAGGCTGTTCGGAATAGAATCCGAACAGCTTTTTAAAGGTGGCTTATTTTTTTTCAGTATCAATTCTGTTTCTAGTAATAACTTTATCGATCAAACCATATTCCAAAGCACGGTCTGCTGTCATGAAGTTATCGCGGTCAGTATCACGGCCGATCACTTCAAGCGGCTGGCCAGTACGTTCTGAAAGAATTTGATTTAATTTTTCGCGAAGGAACAGGATGCGTTTTGCAGCGATTTCGATTTCTGTTGCCTGTCCTTGAGCACCGCCAAGTGGCTGATGAATCATTACTTCACTGTTAGGAAGGGCATAGCGTTTTCCTTTTGTACCTGCTGCAAGCAAGAAAGCTCCCATTGATGCAGCCATACCGATGCAGATTGTCGATACATCCGGTTTGATGTATTGCATTGTGTCAAAAATCGCCATACCGGCTGTGATAGATCCGCCCGGGCTGTTAACATAGATCGTAATATCTTTTTCTGGATCTTCTGCTTCAAGGAAAAGAAGCTGAGCCACAACAGCATTGGCTACATTGTCATCGATTCCGCTTCCAATCATGATAATACGGTCTTTCAGCAAGCGGGAATAAATATCATATGCGCGTTCCCCGCGGTTTGTTTGTTCAATAACTGTAGGAATTAAATTCATTCTTATTTCCTCCCTTTTTTACATGTTGAATTATTATGTACACCTATCATACAACCTATGGTCAATTAAGGTCAAACAAAATGGCCTTATGATGAAATGTATATGAGAGACATTCCCCATACATGTAATCATCATACCCTGAAACGAGCAATTTAAACAGTATCGGAAGGGCTGAAAACCTGTAAGAAAGCCATTTATCAAACAGAAAAACGGCTTTAAAAACTTTACTTGATATTATATTAAATTTTCGTCAGCAACAATCCTGCTGAATTCTTCTTTTTTTCATTCAGGGAATCTGCAATAATGACTATATGTCAAATAAAACGCGAACAGAACGGAGTGTGTTTATAATATGGAATTTAAATTAAATGAAGAAAACAAGCAGGATATGATCGGAAAGATCCAATTGTATTTCTCAAGAGAAAGAGAAGAAGAAATCGGTGATCTTGCAGCAGAACTGTTTTTGGACTTTTTTTTAAAAGAGGTTGGGCCGTTCATCTACAATCAGGGCATTGCCGATGCGAGAACGTCTTTAAATGAAAAGATGGCTGATTTGGAGGAGGTACTTTATGCGCTGGAAAGACCGGTGAGAAAAGCTTGAAAGAAGGGGGCAGCTCCGGCAAGGAATAAATTGTCCCTTGATAAACCTTGCTCTATATAATATAATGTTACTTGCTGACACTTATTTGCGCTCGTAGCTCAGTTGGATAGAGCGGTGGTTTCCGGTACCACGTCTGTCGGGGGTTCGAATCCCTTCGAGCGCGCCAAATATACATATCCCAACCTTCTGTGCAGAATGCTGCGCGGGAGGTTTTTTTCATATATATATAAGGTTATAACCAAAAGCTCTTTTCGCATAGTTTGTTGCTATTCGTCTATGCATTATCACCTATTCAGACTTGTTTCGGGGCATCTTTTCTTAAAGTAACTGCAGAATCATGGGTCTTGTAAGAGAAATTTCAGAGTGAGAAACAACAGAGTTTAAGAAAAGAGTCTAACCAAAAAACCCGCCTCAAAATGAGACGGGTTTATCATACAAAAGTAAGTTTTTAATTTATGTATGCCCAGTGAGCCAGCACTGGACGGAATGAAGAGTGTGCCTGAGGCTCTTGGCCTCTAGGTTATTTTCATTTTAGCCTGGTTTGAAGGGAAAGTAAACAGGGAATGTTTTCCTTTGGCTGTTTTCGCAAAGATTGTAGCTATTCGTAAGAGCTTTTATCACGCCCTTGAGACTTTTTTTGGGGCATCTTAAAGTTCCTGCCAAATTAAAGGTCGTGTAAAAAGAAATTTAGAGTGAGAAGCAACACAAAGTTTAAGAAAAGAGCCTTTCCTTTTGATTACTTTTCCTTCTTCACCTTATTATAGGCTTCATCCAAGTTCTGAATCCGTTTTAAAACTTCTGCGTTTTTAGTCAGCTGATCCTGCGCCAGTGTGGAAACAACCGAACGGTAATAGCTGTTCATGGCATTGATTCGGGACGCTTTTCCGCTGTTCATTTCAATATGCTGTTTAAAATTGTCCTCAAAGTAAGGGACGGAAAACAATTCGCTCATTATAACTCTCCTTTCAAACTTAAACCTTACTTAAGTATGCGGTTTCATGTAAAATATATCAAAAGGGGGAAACAGTATGGATATGAAAACTGGTTTATTCCAAGAACAAACGCTTAAGTTAAATATGACCCAGCAAATGATGCAGGCGATTACTCTTCTGCAATGTTCTGCAATGGAGTTAACACAATATTTGCAAGAACTCACCCTTGAAAATCCCCTAATTGAAATAAAAGAAAATGATTCCGTAAACGAATTGTACCATAGATCCAATAAGCCCCAAAACAGCCAGACTGCTCCTTCCATTGAAAATATCAGTGCCCAGCACCCGGCTCTTTCTGGTCACATTCGCTCCCAGCTGATCTCACTTACTTTAACAGCGGAAGAGAAAAGAATTCTGGATGAGCTAATAGACAGCCTTGATGAAAACGGTTACCTTACAGAAGATCCAGAAGAAATCGCTGACCGCCTAAGACTGCATCCCGTTCAGGTACAGGACGGACTTTATCAGCTTCAGTCGCTGGAACCTGCCGGCATTGGAGCTCTGTCTCTGCAGGAATGCCTTCTGCTTCAGTTGTATCGCTTGCCGAAAAGGTATTTTAAAATAGAAGAAGTGATACGGGATCATTTTCTCCTATTTGCAGAAAAATCGTGGAAGGAGCTCTCACGTCAGACAAAGCTCTCATTCGAAGAGATACAGTTGATACACGACTTTATTAAGAAACTGAATCCCAGACCTGGCCTCGCTTACAAAAAAGATCATGCGCGTTACATCACGCCTGATTTGCTTTTGGAAGAAAAAAATGGAGAGTTTCTTATTAAATATAATGATGAAACCTATCCTGAAATAAGTGTAAATCTCGAATATACACCTCTATTAGAAAATAAAAAAAGCTCGGAAGCGGGCAAATTTCTTCTTGGAAAATGGAATCAGTTCCGCTGGCTTCAAAAGGCACTTAATCAAAGAAAGACAACGATGATAAGCGTCATGGCTGAAATTGTGAACAAACAATTTGAGTTTTTCAAGCATGGAAAAGCAGAGTACTTGAAGCCTATGACACTTAGAGATATTGCTGAGGTGTGCGATATACACGAGTCAACAGTCAGCAGAGCTGTAAAGGAAAAGTACGTTCAGACGCCTTCAGGTCTTTTTGAAATACGCTCGTTTTTTTCACAGGGTATTGAACAAGCGGAAGAGGGCAACCGATCTTCCGCATCCATAAAGAAACTGCTGTCCGACTTAATTCAGGAAGAAAATAAAAGGGCTCCCTTATCAGATCAGAAACTTGCTTCCATTCTTCAGGAGACGCAAAGAATAGAAATTTCCAGAAGAACTGTTGCTAAATACCGCGATCAGCTGAAAATCCCTGCTTCTTCTTTAAGAAAAAGATATGATGGGGGATGAGAGAATCAATGAAAAATGCAACCCTTTATACGAGAGAAGGCTGTCCACTGTGTGACAAGGCGATGGCTCTTCTCATAGAATTGCAGGAAGAAATATCTTTTCATGTGGAAACTGTTAATATTTATGAGGAAGAAAAACTGTTAGAAGAATATCATTTAATGATTCCAGTCCTTCATATTGACGGAAAAATGGCTGGATACGGGCTTTTAGAAAAAGAATTTATAAGAAAGCGGTTACATAAGAAAGAATGATTGAATAACAAAAAGTACCCTGTTAGAATAAAAAATATAGCAGGGATGATTTTTTTTTGGCAGAGCGGGACATAATAAGTCTCGCAGGGACGATGAACGTCCCGGTAACTTATTTTGAAAGGAAAATCAAAATGAGAGAAATGATTGAAGTCCAGAAAAAATTGTTGCCCGATCTTCTAACCGTGATGCAGAAACGATTCCAGATCCTTCAATACATAAGATTAATGCAGCCAATCGGTCGAAGAAGTCTGGCAATAAGCCTGGGGATCAGTGAAAGAGTGCTCAGGGCAGAGGTTCAATTTTTAAAGGATCAGGATCTCATTGATATTTTTCCTACCGGAATGGTTCTGACAGAAGAAGGGACATCTTTGTTAAAGTTGCTTGAAGAGATGATGAAAGACGTTTTAGGTTTAAGTCAATTGGAAAATACATTAAGAGAAATACTTAACCTTAAAAGAGTCATTATCGTTTCTGGAGACAGTGATCAATCATCTCTTGTAAAGAAGGAAATGGGCAGAGCTTGTGTCACATGTATAAAAGAGCGCCTTTCCGGAGATACTATCGTCGCCGTTACTGGAGGCACGACACTGGCCGCAGTGGCAGAAATGATGACGCCTGATCATAAACATCCAGACCTTTTATTTGTTCCTGCAAGAGGCGGTCTTGGCGAAAATGTAGAAAACCAGGCGAATACGATCTGCGCTAAAATGGCAGAGCGGGCGATGGGGAACTACCGGCTGCTTCACGTTCCTGACCAGGTAAGCAAAGAGGTATATCATTCCATATTGAATGAACCCTCCATTAAAGAGCTGCTTGCGATCATCAAGTCTTCCGGCATGGTCGTTCATGGTATCGGTGATGCAATGACGATGGCAGAAAGACGCAGGACAACACCTGAGGACATGGAGAAAATTCAGCAAAGCCATGCTGTAGCTGAGTCGTTTGGCTATTATTTCAACCAAAGCGGTGAAGTCATCCACAAAGTCCAAACGGTTGGCATTCAGCTTGAGGATCTCGGATCCATTCCACATGTGATTGCTGTTGCAGGAGGAGCTTCAAAAGCCAAAGCAATCAAAGCTTATATGAAACAAGCGCTTGATTCTGTTCTCATAACAGATGAAGGTGCCGCAAAAGAGTTATTAAGGGATTAAACTCCCTAAATATAAATTTCTCACTTAATTAAAGGAGGAAATACCCATGGCAGTAAAAGTTGGTATTAACGGATTTGGCCGTATCGGCCGTAACGTATTTCGTGCAGCATTAAACAATTCTGAGGTTGAAGTAGTAGCTGTAAATGACCTTACAGATGCAAACATGCTTGCTCACCTACTAAAATATGACTCTGTACACGGCAAATTGGACGCAGAAGTTTCTGTAAATGGCAGCAACCTTGTGGTTAACGGCAAAGAAATCAAAGTATTGGCAGAGCGCGATCCAGCTCAGCTTGGTTGGAGCGACTTTGGCGTTGAAGTAGTTGTTGAATCTACTGGACGTTTCACAAAACGCGCTGATGCTGCGAAACACCTTGAAGCTGGTGCGAAAAAAGTTATCATTTCTGCTCCTGCGACAGATGAAGACATCACAATCGTTATGGGTGTTAACGAAGACAAATATGATTCAGCAAGCCACGATGTTATCTCTAACGCATCTTGCACAACAAACTGCCTAGCGCCTTTCGCTAAGGTATTGAACGATAAATTCGGCATCAAACGCGGTATGATGACAACTGTTCACTCATACACAAATGACCAGCAAATCCTTGACCTTCCGCATAAAGACTACCGCCGTGCGCGTGCAGCTGCGGAAAACATCATTCCGACTACGACTGGTGCAGCAAAAGCTGTTTCCCTTGTATTGCCTGAACTGAAAGGCAAACTGAACGGTGGAGCAATGCGCGTTCCAACTCCAAACGTTTCTCTTGTTGACCTTGTAGCTGAGCTTGACAAAGACGTAACAGTTGAGGACATCAACACAGCTCTTAAAGAAGCTGCTGAAGGCGATCTTAAAGGCATTCTTGGCTACTCTGAAGAGCCATTAGTATCAGGCGACTACAACGGCAACACAAATTCTTCCACTATCGATGCATTGTCAACAATGGTTATGGAAGGCAGCATGGTAAAAGTTATCTCTTGGTATGATAACGAAACTGGCTACTCTAACCGTGTAGTTGATCTTGCAGCATACCTTTCTTCTAAAGGCCTGTAATAATTATAAAAACGATTAGGGTCCTGTTTGGACATAATCAAAATAAACGCTATAATGAAAGCGGAAAAGGGGAAGGGGACCACATTCCCCCTCCTCTTTTTTTCTTTGTTTAAGAGAGGCTCTTTCTTTGATTTTATTGCTTTCTGTCATTTTTTTAGAAAGCAGCATTAAGAGAATACCAATTCAAGGAGGTACTCGGGGACAATGAACAAAAAATCTGTAAAAGACATCGATTTAAAAGGCAAAGTTGTATTTTGCCGCGTGGACTTCAACGTTCCTATGGACGAAGGAAACGTATCAGACGACACACGCATCCGCGCAGCTCTTCCTACGATTCAGTACATGATTGAGCAGGGTGCGAAAGTGCTTCTTGCAAGTCATCTGGGACGTCCAAAAGGCCAAGTTGTCGAAGAGCTTCGCTTGAATGCTGTGGCAGAACGTCTTCAAGAGCTGCTCGGCAAAGATGTGAAAAAATTGGACGAAGCATACGGCGATTCAGTAAAATCTGAGATCAGCAGCATGCAGGAAGGCGATGTAATTCTTCTTGAAAACGTCCGTTTCTACCCTGGCGAAGAGAAAAATGATACTGAACTTGCTAAAGCATTTGCAGAACTTGCAGATGTCTATGTAAATGACGCATTCGGAGCAGCTCACCGTGCACATGCATCAACAGCAGGGATTGCGGAACATCTTCCGGCAGTAGCAGGCTTCTTGATGGAAAAAGAACTTGAGGTTCTTGGCAAAGCATTGTCAACTCCTGAACGTCCTTTTACAGCGATCATTGGCGGAGCGAAAGTAAAAGATAAAATTGGTGTTATCGATCACCTGCTAGATAAAGTTGATAACCTGATTATTGGCGGCGGTCTTGCCTATACATTCATTAAAGCGTTAGGTCACAATGTCGGAAAATCCTTGCTTGAAGAAGACAAAATTGATCTTGCGAAATCATTCATGGAAAAAGCAAAACAAAACGGTGTTAATTTCTATATACCGGTTGATATTGTAGTTGCGGATGATTTTTCGAATGATGCTAATACTCAAGTAGTAGCCATTGACAGTATCCCTGAAGATTGGGAAGGTCTTGATGCCGGTCCAAAATCACAGGAAATTTACAAAGAAGTTATCAAAAAATCCAAGCTTGTGATCTGGAATGGTCCACTGGGTGTTTTTGAACTTGATACATTTGCAAAAGGTACGAAGGCTGTGGCAGAAGCAATGGCAGAAGCAACTGATACATACACAGTCATTGGCGGCGGCGATTCCGCAGCAGCTGTAGAGAAATTTGGTCTTGCAGACAAAATGGATCATATTTCAACAGGCGGCGGTGCTTCACTTGAGTTCATGGAAGGCAAAGAGCTTCCAGGTGTAGTCGCTTTAAATGATAAATAAGAATAACCGGCAGTAACCACCTTGTAAATGAAAGGACGGTTTATCAAATGAGAAAACCAATCATTGCAGGAAACTGGAAAATGAACAAAGTCATGTCAGAAGCAAAAAGCTTTGTTGAAGAAGTAAAAGGTCTTGTGCCTTCTTCAGAAAACGTTGATTCTGTTATCTGCGCACCTGCATTGTTCCTTGATCATTTAGTAGAAATGACAAAAGGAACTGATGTGAAAATCGGTGCCCAAAACATGCACTTTGAAGAAAATGGAGCCTTCACTGGTGAAATAAGCCCTGTTGCGTTAAAAGATCTTGGTGTGGAGTATGTCATTTTAGGCCACTCAGAACGCCGTGAGCTCTTTGCTGAAACGGATGAAACAGTCAACAAGAAAACAGTTGCTGCTTTCAAGCATGGTTTAACACCAATCGTATGCTGCGGTGAATCGCTAGAAGAGCGTGAAGCGAACAAAACAAACGAGCTTGTCGGAAATCAAGTGAAAGAAGCATTAAAAGGCCTTTCAGAAGACCAAGTAAAACAAACAGTTGTTGCCTATGAGCCAATCTGGGCAATTGGCACTGGCAAATCATCCACTGCAGAGGATGCAAATGAAGTTTGCTCTCATATCCGCAGTGTGATTGCAGAACAATTTTCAAAAGATGTTGCAGAAGCTGTCCGCATTCAGTATGGTGGAAGTGTTAAGCCTGGAAACATTAAAGAATACATGAGCCAATCTGACATCGACGGAGCGCTTGTCGGCGGTGCCAGCCTTGAAGCTCAATCCTTCTTGCAGCTATTGGAGGCAGGAAAAAATGAGTAGGAAACCATTTGCTTTAATTATTCTCGACGGCTTCGGCCTTCGCGAAGAAACAAAAGGAAATGCTGTAGCACAAGCAAAAAAACCGAACTTTGACCGCTACTGGAACAAGTTCCCCCACGCGACACTTACAGCATCAGGCGAAGCTGTTGGACTTCCTGAAGGACAAATGGGGAATTCCGAAGTGGGCCATTTGAACATTGGTGCAGGACGTGTTGTGTATCAAAGTCTTACCCGTGTGAATGTGGCAATTCGCGAGGGAGACTTTGAGAAAAACGAAACATTCCTTTCTGCAATTGAACATGCGAAAAAGAACGGAACAAACCTTCATTTGTTCGGCTTGCTATCAGATGGCGGCGTGCACAGCCATATTGAACATTTATATGCTCTATTGAGACTTGCAAAAGAAGAAGGCTTGGGAAACGTATTTGTTCATGGTTTCCTTGATGGCCGAGACGTCGGTCCTCAAACGGCGGAAAAGTACATCCGCGCTTTGGAAGAGAAAATGAAGGAATACGGAGTAGGCAAGCTTGCAACGATTTCAGGCCGCTACTATTCCATGGACCGTGACAAGCGCTGGGAACGTGTTGAAAAAGCTTACCGTGCAATGGCTTACGGAGAAGGCCCTGCTTACAAGGATCCTATTGAGCTTGTAGAGGATAACTATAAGAACGGCATCCATGATGAGTTCGTTATTCCTTCCGTTTTAACGAAGGAAGACGGTTCGCCAGTTGCGAAAATTGAAGATAACGATGCGGTGATTTTCTATAATTTTAGGCCTGACCGTGCGATTCAAATTTCCAACACCTTTGCGAACGACGATTTCCGTGACTTTGACCGCGGGGAAAAGCATCCGAAGAATTTATTCTTTGTCTGTTTAACTCATTTCAGCGAATCAGTTGACGGCTATGTAGCCTTCAAGCCTGTGAAACTGGATAACACGGTTGGTGAAGTGCTGGCCCAAAACGGACTAAAGCAGCTTCGGATTGCAGAAACTGAAAAATATCCTCACGTAACGTTCTTTATGAGCGGAGGACGCGAGAAAGAATTTGAAGGCGAAAAGCGGATTCTGATTGATTCCCCTAAAGTAGCCACTTATGATTTGAAGCCTGAGATGAGCGCCTACGAAGTAAAAGATGCTCTATTGAAGGAAATCGAAGCAGACAGCCAGGATGCGATACTTTTAAACTTCGCTAACCCTGATATGGTTGGTCATTCAGGTAAAGTGGAACCGACAATTAAAGCCATTGAAGCTGTTGATGAGTGTCTTGGAGAAGTGGTTGACGCTATCCTTGCAAAAGGCGGCGCCGCAATCATTACAGCTGATCATGGTAATGCTGATGTTCTGATCACAGAAGATGGAACACCGCATACAGCTCATACAACAAATCCTGTTCCTGTCATTGTAACTAAAGAAGGCGTTGAGCTTCGCCATGACGGAATTCTAGGTGATCTTGCACCAACCCTTCTGGATTTATTGAACGTAGAAAAACCAAAAGAAATGACAGGGAATTCCCTGATCCAAAAATAATTTCAATTTAAAGGAGAGAAATAAAACATGCCATATATTGTTGATGTATACGCACGTGAAGTACTGGACTCCCGCGGTAATCCAACAGTTGAAGTAGAAGTATTCACAGAATCAGGAGCATTCGGACGCGCAATCGTACCAAGCGGTGCTTCCACTGGTGAACACGAAGCAGTAGAACTTCGTGACGGCAACAAAGAACGCTACCTTGGTAAAGGTGTTCTTCAAGCAGTAGAAAACGTAAACTCTGTTATCGCTGAAGAAATTATCGGCCTTGATGTAACAGACCAAGTTGGCATCGACCGCATCATGATCGAGCTAGACGGAACAGAAAACAAAGGCAAATTAGGTGCCAATGCAATCCTTGGTGTTTCTATGGCAGTAGCACACGCTGCAGCTGACTTTGTTGGTCTTCCATTGTACCGTTACCTTGGCGGATTCAATGCGAAACAGCTTCCAACTCCAATGATGAACATCATCAACGGCGGTTCTCATGCTGACAACAACGTGGACTTCCAAGAATTCATGATTCTTCCTGTAGGAGCTCCAAGTTTCAAAGAAGCGCTTCGTACAGGTGCTGAAGTATTCCATGCACTAAAAGCTGTTCTTAAAGACAAAGGCTTGAACACTGCAGTAGGTGATGAAGGCGGATTTGCTCCTAACCTTGGATCTAACCGTGAAGCACTTGAAGTAATTATGGAAGCAATCAAAAAAGCAGGCTATGAGCCAGGCAAAGATGTTATGCTTGGTATGGACGTTGCTTCTTCTGAATTCTATAACAAAGATACAGGCAAATATGACCTTGCTGGAGAAGGCCGCACTGGTTTAACTTCTGGTGAAATGATTGACTTCTACGAGCAATTGGTTAACGAATTCCCGATCCTTTCCATTGAAGACGGATTGGATGAAAATGACTGGGTTGGACATAAACAATTAACTGACCGTCTTGGCGGAAGAGTTCAATTGGTTGGTGACGATCTATTCGTTACAAACACTCAAAAGCTTGCTCAAGGTATCGAACAGGGCGTTGGAAACTCCATCCTGATCAAAGTTAACCAAATCGGTACATTGACTGAAACATTTGAAGCGATCGAAATGGCTAAACGCGCTGGTTACACAGCAGTAGTTTCCCACCGTTCTGGTGAAACAGAAGATGCTACAATCGCTGACATCGCTGTTGCAACAAACGCTGGCCAAATCAAAACTGGTTCCCTTAGCCGTACAGACCGTATCGCTAAATACAACCAATTGCTTCGCATCGAAGACGAGCTTGGCGGCTTAGCTGTATACGAAGGTTTGAAATCTTTTTACAACCTTAAGAAATAATTGATGGAAAGACACCCGGCTCCTCCCGGGTGTTTTTTTATACCTGCGCTAATCTTTCAAGGAAGCAGGTAATATTCTTCTATTAACCTTGGCTGTTGATCTCTGCTGCAGCCAATCGTCTTGCGCAGGCTAATCACTGCCAATACTCAGTCCATTACATATCGACATCAGCCTAATTATATGGTACATTAAAACTATTGTTATTCGGGCTTTCAGGAGGTCAACAGATGAATGCATTACATGTAATTCTAATGACGCTGCTTGTTATTGACTGCATCGCTCTGATTGTTGTTGTCTTGCTTCAATCAAGCAAATCAACAGGTCTTTCAGGTGCCATCTCCGGTGGTGCTGAGCAGTTATTCGGCAAGCAAAAAGCGCGTGGAATTGAATTGGTGCTTAACCGTACCACGATTGTTCTGTCCGTTATCTTTTTCGTATTGACGATTGCTATTTCTTATTTCAGCCTTTAATGAAAAAAGGAGCCTGAATTTCAGGCTTCTTTTTTTGTATATATCGGAAAGAATAAGGAAGGAAGAATTAAGGCGCTTCCGCTTTGTTTTTTGAACGAACGTTTGATTTAATAGAAGTATGGGGTTTTTGGAAAAGGCTCTTTTCTTAAACTTGTTGCTTTTCAACTAAATATATGAATTAAGAACAAGTTACTATCTGCGAATTTTAAGAAAGATGCCGCGAAGTCAACTTCATGCGTGATTTAAACACATACGTAATTTTTGCGAATGCAGCTTTGGAAAATGAGAACAACAGTTATGGCAAAAGGAGATTTTTCAATGAGACGAGTTTTACCAAAACCATTAACATTTGAAGGCGGAGATAAAGCTGTGCTGCTTTTGCATGGTTTTACAGGCAATACAGCAGATGTCCGTATGCTTGCAAGGTATTTGAATGAACGGGGCTACACCTGCCATGCCCCTCAATATAAAGGTCATGGAGTTCCTCCGGAGGAGCTTGTGCATACTGGTCCTGAAGATTGGTGGAAGGATGTCACAGAAGGCTATGAGCTTCTGAAAAGCATGGGGCATAAGGAGATTGCTGTGGGCGGGCTGTCTCTTGGAGGGGTATTTTCTCTTAAACTGGGTTACACTGTACCTGTGAAGGGTATCGTATCGATGTGTGCTCCAATGTACATAAAAAGTGAGGAAGTCATGTATCAGGGCGTGCTTGACTATGCCCGCAATTATAAAAAGTTTGAAGGTAAAGATGAGGCGCAGATTGAAGAAGAAATGAAGGAATTTGAAAAAACACCTATGGGAACGCTTGAGGCATTGCAGGGCCTCATTGCTGACGTGAGAAATAATGTGGATATGATTTATTCACCAACTTTTGTGATCCAGGCACGTCATGATCACATGATTAATACAGATAGTGCAAATATTATTTATAACGAGGTAGAATCCGGCCATAAGGATATAAAATGGTACGAGGAATCAGGTCATGTTATCACTCTTGATAAAGAACGAGACAAGGTTCACGAGGATTTCTATCAATTTTTGGAAAGTCTCGACTGGCAATAAACAGTCTTGAGGGAGGACGCGCAATGGATCAAGACCTACAGACCCATGTAAATCAATTGCTTTCTTATATGAAAGAGGAAGCTTATAAACCACTAACTATACAAGAGCTTGAGGAATCGCTAGGCATTAAAGATGCATCCGATTTTAAAAGTCTTGTAAAAGCGCTTGTATTAATGGAGGAGCAGGGACAGATTGTCCGGACAAGAAGCAACCGTTACGGCCTTCCTGAAAAAATGAACCTGATCCGCGGTAAAGTGTCAGGTCATGCAAAAGGGTTCGCTTTTGTTGATCCAGACGACACAGAGATGGATGATGTCTTTATTCCGCCAAATGAGCTGAATAATGCGATGCATGGCGATATTGTTCTCGTGCGGGTCAGCTCCGGGACATCAGGTGCACGGAAAGAAGGCACCATTGTCCGCATCCTGGAGCATGGAATAAAAGAGGTTGTCGGTACGTATACCGAAAGCAAAAATTTTGGATTTGTCATTGCTGATGATAAAAAAATAGCCAGCGATATTTTCATTCCGAGAGAAGCCTCCAATGGAGCAGTTGAAGGCCATAAGGTTGTCGTGAAAATTACAACCTATCCTGAAGGGCGCCGAAATGCCGAAGGGGAAGTCATTCAAATTCTTGGGCATAAAAATGATCCTGGCGTAGATATCATCTCCATTATTCATAAGCATGGCTTGCCGCAGGAATTTCCCGGGGACGTACTTAAACAGGCAAATGATACACCTGAGACCATTTCAGAAGGGGATCTGAAGGATCGCCGCGATCTTCGCAATCAGGTAATCGTGACTATTGATGGAGCTGACGCAAAAGACCTTGATGATGCCGTAACGGTTACGAAGCTTGATAACGGCCATTACAAACTAGGTGTTCACATTGCGGATGTCAGCCACTATGTTACCGAAAATTCGCCTATCGATAAAGAAGCGGTCGATCGCGCGACAAGCGTGTATTTAGTTGACAGGGTTATTCCGATGATCCCACATCGTTTATCGAATGGAATTTGTTCACTGAATCCTAAAGTAGACAGATTGACATTGTCCTGTGAGATGGAAGTGGATGAAAACGGTGATGTCGTCAAGCATGACATTTTCCAAAGTGTCATTAAGACTACAGAAAGAATGACGTACTCTGATGTGAATAGCATTCTGGTTGATAAAGATGAGGAACTTAGCAAAAAATACGAGCCGCTCGTTCCAATGTTTGAACAAATGGCTGAACTCGCTCGAGTACTCCGGAAAAAACGGATGCACCGCGGTGCGATCGACTTTGATTTTAAAGAAGCAAAAGTGCTGGTTAATGAAGAAGGCAAGCCGTATGATGTTGTTCTTCGAGAACGTTCGGTTGCTGAAAAGCTAATTGAGGAATTTATGCTGTTAGCCAATGAAACGGTGGCAGAGCACTTCCATTGGATGAATGTGCCGTTTATATACCGGATCCATGAAGACCCGGACGAAGGAAAGCTTCAGCGCTTCCTTGAGTTCATTACAAACTTTGGCTACACAGTAAAAGGGACAGCAAACAGCATTCATCCTCAAGCCTTGCAGCAGATCCTTGAGGACGTTCAGGGCCAGCCGGAAGAAATGGTTGTCTCAACAGTGATGCTGCGTTCCATGAAGCAGGCGAAATATGATCCTGCAAGTGTTGGTCACTTTGGACTTTCAACAGAGTTTTATACTCATTTTACATCACCAATCAGACGTTACCCCGACTTAATTGTTCATCGTTTAATCAGAACATATCTTATTGAGGGGAAAATTGACGAAGCTACAAAGGCGAAATGGGCTGAGAAGCTTCCTGATATTGCCGAGCAGTCTTCCAACATGGAACGCCGTGCTGTTGATGCTGAACGTGAAACAGATGATTTGAAGAAATCCGAATATATGCTTGATAAGATCGGTGAGGAATACGATGGGATTATCAGCTCTGTTACAAACTTCGGGATGTTCGTCGAACTTCCAAACACGATTGAAGGATTGGTCCATGTCAGCTATATGACAGATGACTACTACCGCTATGATGAAAAATCATATGCCATGATCGGTGAGAGAACTGGTAACGTATACCGAATCGGTGATGAAATTACGATACGGGTAGTGAAAGTAGACAAAGACGAGCGTGCTGTTGATTTTGAAATTGTCGGTATGAAAGGCACGAGACGCAGACAGTCAAAAGATGCACCAAAGGTTATTAAAAGTTCTGGCAGTGGCTCTGGCGCTGGAAAAAGCAGCAAAGCCCGAGGACGCAAACAAGAAAGAAATGGTTCTTCGGATGATGGCTGGAGCACAGGCGGGACGAGAAAAAAGAAAAAGAAATCGTTTGAAAACAGCTCTAAGGCGAAGCGGAAAAAGAAGAAGCGCTAACGGACAGGAAGCCGATTCGGCTTCCTGCATTTTCGTTGAGAAACGTGCGGATTTTTGGTATGATATAAGCTATCGTTATATAGAGGCAAATTGCTGCAGGGCTTGGGAGGAGGCGTACACAATGCCAAAAGGACAAGGTAAGGTGTTGGCTCAAAATAAAAAAGCCAACCATGATTATGCAATTGAAGAAACATATGAAACAGGAATCGTCCTTCAGGGAACAGAAATTAAATCCATCCGCAACGCGCGCCTTAACCTGAAAGACTCCTATGCAAAAGTGGAAAATGGAGAAGTATTTCTTCATAACTTGCACATAAGCCCATATGAACAAGGAAACAGATATAATCATGATCCGCTTAGAACGAGAAAGCTGCTTCTTCATAAAAAGCAAATCAGCCAGCTGATTGGGCTGACGAAAGAAGAAGGCTATGCTCTTGTACCTTTGAAGGTTTATTTGAAAAATGGATACGCAAAGGTTTTAATTGGTCTCGGAAAAGGGAAAAAGAAATACGATAAGCGGGAAGATCTCAAGAAGAAAGAGGCTAAACGCGAGGTTGAACGTGCCTTCCGCGACCGTCAGAAGGATTTTTAAGCGAAAAATTGAGTAAAAATTGGAGGCTGAACTTATGGCAATCGTTTATTTTGCTTTAGCAGCAGCTTCTGCAGCTTGCGCAATATTCATTTACCGAAAAGATAAAGCGCAGAATTAGTTACAATTTTTAACAATTGAAATCACGCTTATACGTGTTATAATAGAACATGTACTTTAAAAGTACATTGACAACTTCATAAGAGATTTAGGCTTAATTATCTCTTTGCAGTTTCCCGTATTACCCTTAATCTCCCTTATGGGACTTTTATATGGGGACGTTACGGATTCGACAGGGATAGTTCGAGCTTAGGTTGCGAGCCGAGTCGACGATCTCGTTAATAACGTCAACGCCAATAATAACTGGCAAATCTAACAACAACCTCGCTTTAGCTGCGTAACAACAGACTATAAGCGGTTCCTCCCTCCATCGCCCATGTGGTAGGGTAAGGGACTCACTCTAAGTGGGCTACGCCTGATTCCCCCGTCTGAGGATGATGGAAGAGAACAATCAGACTAGCTGTCCGGACGCCTGTTGGCAGGCATAAGGTACAGCGAATCGCTAATATGTCAACTACGCTCGTAGACGCTTAAGTGCCGATATTTCTGGACGTGGGTTCGACTCCCACCGTCTCCACCAAATACATAAGTTTTGGTGGTTTTTTATTTGTAACTTTAATCATAACTTTGCAATAATGACAAACTTATGCTTGAAAAACGCTTTGACAATATTATGCTTAAAATTATTTTGAAAGTTTGAATGGATACAAAAATGCTCAAAGTTTAATGGCTCTGAGCATTTCTTTTATTATTATGGACAAAGGTATTGGTCAGGATAAAGAAGATTTATACAGAATAAAGAAATGATAAAACGACAAACGGTGATCAGGAAGGATTATCCCCTTTTTTGTTGAATTTCGTATTCAACTACTGGGTGCGTTGTTTGAACTCCTCGACACGATTCCCATTGTTTTTGCTTTTTCTGATTTTTAAAGAAAAAGTAGTTGACACTGAAAATAAATTTATGATATTATTAAAAATTTGATAAAAAATAATATATATGTTAAGGTTAAAAAGGTTACCATATATGGAGGTGGATTATTTGTTTCAAATTGGCGATAACATTGTTTATCCAATGCACGGAGCAGGTATAATTAAAGCCATAGAAGAAAAGGAAATCTCAGGGGAAAAACAACAGTATTATGTCATAAAAATGTTAATCGGTAATATGCAAGTCATGATTCCTACGGGTAAAATATTGAGTTCAAGTATACGCCCTGTTACTGACATAATTGCATTAAAACACATCATAAACATTTTTCATCATGGAGAATCAGATAGATTACTGCCGTGGAAACAAAGGTATAAAGTGAACACGGACAAAATAAAAACGGGTAAAATACATGAATGTACTGAAGTTGTACGTGATTTAATGCGTATGAAGAAAGAAAAAGCACTTAATACAAGCGAAAAAAAAATGTTAGATAACGCACATGAATTTTTGTTTAGTGAACTGGGATTAATTAAAGGGATTACTGAAAATCAAATAAAAAGTTTCTGTTAAGGTTAATTTAAGATAATGTATTACATCTCCCGAAAATATCCTGAATTTTTTGGGAATATGTTTATTATTAAAAGTAAATCTTTTCAAAGACATTCAACTTCTTCAACTCACCTTAAGAGCATTAACCTCTTTTGTTATTTCTACAATCTAATCCATTTTTATTATTTAAATTTCCTTTACGAACGTTTGAAGTTTCATCAAACTCGATAAAATAGTCACTTTATTTTTGCAATCCTGATTCACACTGGCACGGACAAGGAGCCGTAAGGATGAAAGAGAGGTAGGGCTTTCATTGTTTTAGGTATACAATATATTATTTAAGTCATTATTTCTAGAAGAAAAAACAATCAATCTCACCTCATCTACTGAGACAGTGAATAGTAATTGTTTATCTTCTTTACGTAAAAGAGAAAAACGAATTGGTAACACCATATGGTCAACTACAAAAATGGTTTCCAGACCAGGAAACCATTTTTTATTTTATTTACATAACAATAGTAAAGATTACTGGTGATGATTTTAAATCCTTAGATGACGGGCAACGCGTACAATTTGATATTCTAAAAGGACAACGTGGCTCTCAAGCAGAAAACGTTTCTAAAATTTAATTGATCTCCTACCCCTTTGTAAATATGAACTCTGATCATAGGGGGGGACCAAGCATAATCACCGCTTTGTACTTGAGTATACTTTTGTCATTTCCTTTTACTTCAATGGTTTCCCCGAATAATGGGACGAGGGGACAGGTCCCTTGTCCCATGAGACTACTTGTCCAATACTCTATCCCTAGCAACTTTTCTCGAACGAGTAAGTTGCCATCTAGAAGAACAAAGGAACCACCCACTCTCCACAAGAAGATACTATAAAAAGGTCCCGTATTAATAGATCCAATAGTAGCTTTTTCTTGTTCCTGTTAAAGAAGATATTATTGATGACCCAGATTTTGATTCAAGATTTCATAATGGATATGAGGTTGTAAAAGTTACCCTAAATTATGAGACAAATGAATGCTATGTATCTCTACATCCACTTGTAATTGAATTAGAGGAAATTAGTATCAATGACTATATAGAAAAATTTGCAGCACATGAATGGCGTATTGTTTCAAAAGAAGAATTATTAACCTGCTAAATTGAAAGATTCACCGCATACCACTGCATGTTATTGAAGTAACGGGGCAGGTTAATTCAAGATGGATTTTTAAACTAATAAGCACAGATAAGGGGCATAAAATAAAATAATTATTCACTTATAGTATAATGTTCTTAGTTGAAAACTTATAGCTTTTGGTAGGGAGTGGTGGATTTTCATGGGAAATAATACGGATGAAAAATTGTATCGTCAAATCGTCCACGGAGGCAATTATTATTCAACAAGATGGGAAATATAAGTATATAAACCCTGCTGGAGTAGACTTTTTACGGCCGCTTCCAGTGAGGAAGTTTTAGGTAAATCTATATTCGATATCGTACCCGAGGAGTATAGAGAGCTGAGTATGGCACGCAAAATCGATCCTTGTTGACAATAAACCAACTGGAATTATCGAAAAACAATTAAGACGGTTTGATGGTTCACTAGTTGATGTAGAAACAACTTGTACTCCTGTTTTGTATGAGGATAAAAAAGCGATTCAATCTGTCGCCAGAGATATAACAAAGCGTAAAGAAATCGAAAGAACACTCGAATAAGTGTCCAAAGAAATTAACACACTATCAGCTCCAGTCGTCCCTATATTGGAAGGGGTCGCTGTGTTGCCCCTAGTAGGTTCTATCAATTCTGAAAGAGCGAATTATATTTTAGAACATGTGCCTTTAAAAGTACAGGAACAGAATGTCCATACTTTGATTAGCGATTTTTTCATGCATCTATGAACTTGATGCAATGGTAATCCAATGTCTGTTTGAAACTAGTGCCGTACTTGGTTTGCTTGGTGTTCGTTCTATTGTAACGGGAATAAGACCTGCAATTGCCCAAAGTGTTGTTCAGCTCGGAGCCGATTTATCCATAATACAGATATTTGGAACTTTCTGGCTATAATTTGATTAGTAATCAAATAAGGATGGATAAAAAATGACCTCAATGTCCAGGTTTACCAGCTATTTAAAAAACAATGCGTATCCTCTATCAGTTGAAATTGTCAAAAGTGTTTTAAATTCATTAAATTTGGTAATTTCTGAGCATGAAGAACAACAGGCAATTAATATGTATACTAAATTACTGGATTTTTTGAGTAAATACATTACCGAAGATGAAAATAACTCACCAAATGCTTTAATTGATTGGAGTAAAAAAAATGCGCTACAACAAGTTGAATCCGGTGGCAAGATTTCCGATATAGCAGTTCGTTACCCTCCTACACGGAATGTTTTTATAGACTTAATAACCCAAAAAAGTATTGAATTCGATCTCACTTTAAAGGAAAATGCCCAAATCATCCGCCAGGTAAATTCTATTTTGGACATAAGCCTTTATGAAACAATAATAGCCTTTGAACGGATTTCTGAAAAGTATCGAGAAGAAACTCAAAGAGAAATGGCCATTCTCTCAGCACCTGTTGTATTAATCAATGAGGGTGTTGCGATTTTACCTCTTATCGGTATAATGGATTCTTATAGAGCTATGCATATTTATGACTACGTGGTTCCCAAAATAGCGGAACTCCAGTTACAATATCTAATTGCTGATTATTCGGGTATTCTAAACCTTGACACAAATACAGCTAATAATCTTCGATCTATAGCTGAAGTGCTTCAATTGTTAGGAATAGAAATAATAGTAACTGGGTTGCGCCCGGAATTAGTTCAAACTGTTGTACATAGCGGGATAGACATGAATGGGATCCAAACATTTGCGCATGTTAAGCAGGCACTTAATTGGATTAACAAAAGGAATAATTGAATAGAAAGTTAATAAAAAAGTCTCCCTTTCTGGTGTTACTTTTTATTTTCTACAACTTTGTTGAACTAACTTTTTAGCTCAGAAAAAAAGCTAAAAAATAAAAGCCCTTTTCTTTTTAGAAGGGCTTTTCAAATTTCTTTAATCCAATAAATCAATAATTTGGTTTTTATCCTCTATATCGCTTACAGCAGCTAACAACTCATTTACTTGGTTAAAGTATGATATTGTCCAAGGCAAATCCGATAATTTTTTAGCAATTACACCACCTGCAGTTCCAGCACCGATTACAATATAATCATAGGTATTTTTTGCGTACATTTCAACATTCCTCTCAAAGTCTAAAAATCTGATTAAAATCCTTATATTATATGTATGACGAATATCTATGTTTGGTTCAGTGCCCAGTTCATTTCCCTACCTCTAATTCTTTGACGTCTGTTGCGAACTTAATCAATAAATGGGCGGGCGAAATTTTTCAAAACAAATAGTAACTGTGCTAATTCAGGTTACTTTTATTGTCAAAAGGAGTAATTTGTGAAGGACTTCACTTAAACGAACGGGTGCGTTAGTTCAACAAGATACTCAAATAAATGCCTTCCAAATAGAAGGCATTTATTTCAGTTTGTAGACAAAAGGCATTCGGATGTCTCTATCCGTATGCCTTTTTGTTCATTTTTAAGTAATTTAATGCTTTACAGACCTCTTCCTTGGATACTTTTATGCCATTTTTCCAGATTCCCAAGT